>JBIKPA010000284.1:0-3055 GCA_044357715.1 Microthrixaceae bacterium | reverse complement strand
TCCCTACCTCAACAGCTTGGTCTGTCTTGCGCCTGACCCCCTATAGAGGGTCAGGCGCAAGACAAAGCGGGGAATCGGGAGCGGGCTTGGGGCTAGTTCGAGGGGGCTATGACGCGTTCTCCGAAGGCGGCTAACGCAGCGGTGGTATCGCTCAAGAACATGTATGACGGGATGATCACTCGGTTTACGCCTTTGTCGGCGAGTTCTTGAACTGCGCCAACAGGGTCATCGCCAAAAATGGCGGCATCTCCGTAGGTGATTTCAATGCTTGATGGGTCACGATCAGCCGCGGCCGCAGCCTGATGCACCATGTCTGCAAGTTCGGCAATGTTGCCTTTGCCGGGGAAGAACCCGTCGCCAATGCGGCCAGCGCGCTCGGCAGCTATGCGGCTATGGCCGCCAATGTGAATTGGCACCCGGCCATTGGTTGGCTTGGGGTTCACACTTGCATTTGCAAAGTTGGCAAACTCGCCATGGAACTCTGCGTTGTCGGTATCCCACAAGGCTCGCATTGCTGCAATGTATTCCTCGGTTCGCGCGCCGCGCCTAGCGAAGGGAATTCCTAGGGCATCAAACTCTTCTTCAAGCCAGCCCACGCCAACCCCAAGTTCAACTCGCCCACCCGAAATCTCGTCCAGAGTTGCCACTGATTTGGCCAGCACAACCGGGTTTCGCTGAGGCAGAATCAAAATTCCGGTCGCCAAACGAATGCTGCTGGTAGCTGCGGCGACGAACGACAGCCAGATGAGTGGGTCGGGAAGCGGGGTGTCAGTGGCCATCATCATTTTGCCGCTTGCGTCGTATGGGTAGCTCGACTCGTAGCCATCGGGGTAGATCACATGTTCCACCGTCCACAGCGATTCAAAGCCTGCGGCCTCGGCACCTTGGGCCATCTCGGTCAGGCCCGGTTGGGTTGCAAATCCCATGATATTGGCAAAGCCAATTCCAAATTTCATGATGGACTACTCCAGTTGGTGGGGTTGTAGGGGATTGGTTGGTTATTGAGCCGGGCTTGCAAACTCGAGGCCAGCAAACTCACCGTTGCTGCGCCAGTTCTCGATATACGCAAAATAGGCAACTGGCCCTGCCGGGTAGCCCGAGGCGCCGAGTCGCTCACGTCGACCCATTGGTTTGCCCTCGTTGTTGTAATAACCCGGGGTGCAATCCAAGTTGCCAAAGATTGAGGTTCCCGTGCCGTCAAGCAGGTCAATCCAAGCCTGTTCGGCCTGGTCGGTGACCTCTACGGTCTCTGCCTCACAGGCTGCAGCATGCGCAATAATCGCCGCAACGGTGGTTCCAGCCTCAACCAAGTTGTGCGTGATGTTTGAGATCAGATTGGCACCTTGATTGGGGCCCACGATGAACAAGTTGGGGAACCCGTGCACGTTAATTCCGTGCAGGGTACTCATGCCTTCGGCCCAATGCTCAGAGAGTGCTTCGCCGTTACGGCCGGTGGTTTCGAATCCCGCCCGACGAGCGTGTTCAGTGCCGACCTCAAACCCTGAGGCAAAAATCAAACAGTCGAGTTCATAGTGTTCGCCCGCAACCCAGACCCCGGTTGCGTCGATGCTCTCAACGCCTTGGCCGGCGGTGTCGATCAGGTGTGCCCCCGGTTCGTTATAGGCCTGCAGATACTCATCATGAAAGCATGGTCGTTTACAAAGTTGGCGGTACCAAGGCTTCAGGTGCTCTGCAGTGTCGGGATCGTTCACGATGGCATCAACTCGAGCTCGAATCTCGTCCATCTTCTCGTCGTCGCTCTCATCAAACGCACGCTGAACTGTCTCGGGGCCGAACTCCACCCCGGGGACAGACATCTCAGCCACAACGCGGTCACGTATCCGCTGCGCAATGTCTGTCCACCCGTCTTTGACTAAGTCAACATCGGTGAATCCACCGGTTTGCAGGGTGGCAAAATTAATGGCCCATTCCTTCTGCCAACCAGCGCCAAGGGCCGCAAACTCTTCGGTGTCGATGGAGTGGTTGTTGCGCACATCGATTGAGGATGGGGTTCGCTGAAACACGAAGAGTTCTTGCGCGTCTCGTGCAAGGTGTGGGATGCATTGCACCGAGGTTGCACCGGTGCCGATGATGCCCACGCTCTTGTCGGCCAGCTTGGTCATTGCTTGGCCTGCTGGGTCGCCGCCGGTGTACTCGTAGTCCCAGCGACTGGTATGAAAGCAGTGGCCCTCAAAGGTGTCGATCCCTGCCACTCCGGGCAGCTTGGGGCGGTGAAGCGGGCCGGTGCCCATGGTGACGAACTGGGCCCGGATTTTGTCTCCGCGGTTGGTTGAGATGATCCAACGAGAGGCTGACTCATCCCAGTCCAGGGCGGTGACTTGGGTAGAGAAGAGCGCATTGTTGTACAGGTCGAATGTGTGAGCGATGCGCTGAGCGTGGCCAAAGATCTCGGGTGCCATGGTGTATTTCTGGCTCGGCATATGCCCGGTCTCTTCGAGCAGCGGCAGGTAGATCATGGCGGCCGTGTCGCACATGGCTCCCGGGTAGCGGTTCCAGTACCACGTGCCGCCAACGTCACCACCTCCATCAATCAGGCGAACGTCCTCCACTCCGGCTTCTTTCAAGCGCGCAGCCGTGACCAAGCCCGCAAACCCTGCGCCAATCACGGCAACCGTGACCTCATCTTCAAGAGGCTCACGGGGAACAACCTCGGTGTAGGGGTCATCTAAGAAATGGGCGAACTTTCCCGTGGGTTCTAGATACTGCGCGTTGCCTTCGGGGCGGAGCCGCTTGTCGCGCTCTTCTTGGTATTTGGCCCGCAAATCTGTGCGGTCGGTAGAAGTCATCTCACCATCCCGCTTCAAGGAAGTTCTGCAGTGCTGACATTGCTGTGGACTGTACTTCCTCATCGGATCTATTTGCCCACGCCCGTGCAGTGGGACCGCCGAGCAGGGCAAGGAGTACCGGCTCTCCGGTGAGCGGCGCCATGTTGAACCATTCAGTAAACGGCTGTTCTACGGCTGAGGCTGCGTTGGGTGAGACCTGGGTCCACATCAGCGTCTCGTTGGTCCAGAACTGCTCCTCAAAGCGAAAC
>JBIKPA010000207.1:0-4858 GCA_044357715.1 Microthrixaceae bacterium | reverse complement strand
TGCGACGATGACCCCGAGCACTCGCTTCAAGTCGCCCGACTTTCGCTACAGCTGCATGACGCACTTGCAGCAGACCTTGGCCTTGGTGACGAGGAGCGAGAGCTGCTCGAAGCCGCTGCGCTCCTCTCCAATGTTGGCCTGTTCATTGCGCACTCGGGCCATCACAAGCACAGCTACTACGTGATCCGAAACTCCGAACACCTGATGGGGTTTACTGATCAAGAAATCGAGCTCATTGCGCAGGTTGCCCGCTATCACCGAAAGAGCCCGCCATCTGTCGATAAGCATGCTGAGTTCGCCGGCCTCAGTGAGGCCGACCAACTTCGTGTGCGGTCGATGGCGGCAATTCTGCGAGTGGCAATTGGCTTTGATCGAAACCACGATGGAGCCGTGGAATCGGTTCAGGTTGAGCACCTAGGTGATCATGTTCTGATGACCCTGCACGGGAGCGAGGACACCGCCGAGCTCGGTCTGGAGCAATACTCGGCATCTTCGCGAAGCGGGCTGTTGGCGGAGCGCCTCGGCAAGTCCGTTGTCGTGGCGACCGCTGAGACACCCGAGCAACGGGATTTTCAGCAGCACTAGATTCCTGCAAGCTCCTGAAGCTGCCCGTCGAGCATGGAGAGCCGGCGATTTGGGTTGAACCGTTCGGCCAAGCGTCGGTCGTGGGTCACCAAAAGGATGGTGCCATCAAAGGAGCCCAGCGCCGATTCGAGTTGTTCGATTGCGGGCAGATCTAGGTGATTCGTTGGTTCGTCGAGGACCAACAGGTTGACGCCACGAGCCTGCAGCAGGGCTAGCCCTGCTCGCGTGCGCTCGCCGGCAGAAAGGGTTTGTGTGGTCCGCACAACATGTCCGCCGCTCAGGCCAAACTTTGCGAGCAACGTGCGGACTTCAGAGGTCTGCAGGTCGGGTACCTGATCGCAGAATGCATCAAGCAGGGACCCAGCTCCAACGAATGCGCCACGAGCTTGGTCGATCTCGCCAATCTCTACGCCCGAGCCGAGCGAGGCATCCCCGGAGTCGGCAGTCAGCGTTCCGAGGAGGAGTCCGAGCAGCGTGGATTTGCCGGCACCGTTTGGTCCGGTCACTGCAACTCGGTCGCCGCGGTCAATTTGTAGTGTGACAGGACCAAAGTGGAATGCTCCTCGGGTCAGGCTTGCTTCGCGTAGTACTGCGACAACCTGCCCCGAAGGCGCTGCGGCAGAAATTGACATCTGCAATTCCCATTCTTTACGTGGTTCGGGAACTACCTCGAGTCGTTCAACCATGCGGTCAGTCTGTCGGGCCTTTGAGGCTTGCTTCTCTGAGGATTCGACTCGGAGTGATTTTCCGATCTTGTCTCCGTCGGGAGGGTTGCGTCGCGCTGCTCGAACTCCTTTGTCAGCCCAGGCTCGCTGGGTTCGGCCACGTTCTTGAAGTCCGGAGAGGGTGCCGGCGTATTCCTCGTACTGCTCTCTGGCGTGCAGCCGGTCGCGCTCTCGTTCAACTAGGTAGGCGTCAAAGCCGCCGCCGTAAAGGTGGATGGACTGTTGGTGCATGTCGAGTTCGAGCACCTTGGTCACTGTTCGGCTTAAGAATTCTCGGTCGTGGCTGATGATGACCATGGGTTGCTTTGAGGACAAAACAAACTGTTCGAGTTGATCAAGGCCGGCAAGGTCAAGGTCATTGGTGGGTTCATCGAGGAGCAAAATGTCGAACCGGCTCAGGAGTAGTGAGGCCAAGCCTGCGCGTGCTGCTTGCCCACCTGAGAGCGAAGTCATCTGTTGATCGAGTGAGGCATCAAGACCGAGCTGAGTAACAAGGATCCGTGCACGATCTTCAAGATCAGCAGCTCCAAGTGCAAGCCAGTCTTCAAGGGCATCGGAGTAGGAGTCTGCGGCGGTGTCGTGAGCCTCGGCGAAGGCTTGTGTGGCTGCATCGAGTGCTTCTTGGGCTGCAGTTACCCCTGTTCTGCGGCTGAGGTAGGCAAGAATTTCTTCCCCCTCTACGCGTTCGGTTTCTTGGGGTAGCAGACCAACAGTGGCAGTCGAAGGAGAAAGGGCCCGAGTGCCGGTGACTGTTTGGTCTAGTCCTGCGAGTAGGCGGAGCAGGGTGGATTTTCCGGCCCCGTTTGGTCCTAACAGGCCAATGACATCACCGGGAGCTACAACCAGATCTAGCCCCGAGAACAACACGCGTGATCCGTGGCTGGCTTCTAAAGATTTCACTACGAGCTGTGCAGTCACCACTCAAGCGTACTGACTCTCGGTAGCAGCGTCTGAGGGGCCGCAGTGACCGCTCCGATTGTCCGCTGCGTATGTGCCCCGATTGACCGCGCGGTCAAGTAGCTCAGTAACCTAGGTAGATGACCTCGCAAGACCCGACGAACCCCTCACCCTTTGATGCCGAACCTCGCTTTGATTCAGTAGAAGAACTGCGAACAGCGCTGCGTAACGTTGACTACTTGTCCGATGAAGGCATTGCCGGAATCGTGTACCTAGCAGATCGGCTCGGCAAGCCAATCCTGGTTGAGGGTCCCGCTGGTACCGGGAAGACTCAGCTGGCGAAGTCAGTTGCAGAAGTACTCGGAGCGCGACTCATTCGCCTGCAGTGCTACGAGGGATTGGACGAGTCCAAAGCCCTCTACGAGTGGAACTACAAAAAGCAGCTTCTGCGCATTCAGGCAACAAAGTCAGACACCGAGGGCCAGAACTGGGACGAGATTGAAGATGACATCTTCTCTGACGAGTTTTTGCTTGAGCGCCCGTTGCTGGAAGCGATTCGTGCAACAGACCCAGTAGTCCTGCTGATCGACGAGGTTGATCGCGTTGAGGTAGAGACCGAGGCACTGCTGTTGGAGATCCTCTCTGATTACCAAGTATCGATTCCTGAACTTGGAACCATTACTGCGCGGCAGATTCCCATGGTGTTCTTGACTTCAAATAACACGCGAGAGTTGTCCGAGGCCCTCAAGCGTCGCTGCTTGTACCTGCACGTGGACTACCCCGATATGGAACGTGAGAAAGAAATCGTGCTCACCAAGGTGCCTGGCTTGACCGAGTCGTTGGCCGATCAGATTGCTCGAGTGGTGCGCTCTATCCGCCAGCTAGAACTGAAGAAGGCGCCTTCAGTGTCTGAAACCATCGACTGGGCTCGCACGCTTGTGCTGCTCGGGGTGGAGCAGATCGATGCAGAGACTGCTACCGGAACAGTCAACATTTTGCTGAAGTATCAAAGCGATATTCAAAAAGTGGTGAAAGAGTTCGCCGCCGAACAGAAGAGTTTTAGTCGCGGCGGCATCCTCTCTCCGGAAGCCTGAGTCGGATCATGGCCGAGGCCTCTGATCTAGCCGGCGAGTCGCTACTTGAACTTCTTGCTGGATTCATCGTGGAGTTGCGTCAGGCCGGTCTACCCGTCAGCTTGACTGAAAACCTTGATGCCATGGAGGCAGTTCAGTACATCCCCCTTGGCGACCGTGAGGCATTCAAGTACGCCCTTGCAGCAACGCTGGTCAAGAACCACTCGCATTGGCGAGCCTTTGAGACCGTGTTTGAGGTGTACTTCTCGTTGCGCGGCGCGGAGTGGTCACTTGACCCTGATGCCAGCGACTTTGTTGACCCAGATGAAGAGCAGGCTCAAGCTCCCGAAGGCGCAGGCGAGGGTCAACAGGCCCAAGGTGGTTCGGGTGATGCGCTGACCCCAGAAGAACTTGCCGAGATGCTCTACAAGTCTTTGATGCGTGGCGACCAGGCCATGATGCGCGCTATGGCTCGGCAGTCGGTGCGGCGTTATGCCGGCATGGAACCAGGACGGCCCGTTGGTGGCACCTACTACCTGTATCGCACCATGCGGAACCTCAACCTAGAGGGCATGCTCGAGCGCCTGATGGAACAGGCCCAAGAGGACTCCCCAGAACCGCTTACTCCCCTCGAAGAGCGCCTAGAGCGAGACGAGTACGAGAATCGAATCGACTCCTTCAAGAAAGAGATTGAGTCAGAGATTCGCCGCCGACTGGTAGCCGATCGAGGAGTCGAGGCGATGGCCAAAACTCTGCGCAAGCCGCTGCCTGAAGACATCGACTTTATGCATGCAAGTCGTGAGGAAATGGTGCAACTCCGCAAGGCCCTGCAGCCACTGACGCGCCGCCTTGCTATTCGCCTTGCTCGCAAACGCAAGCACGGTCGCAAAGGTGCGTTGGACTTTCGAAACACTGTGCGCCACTCGCTGAGCTATGGGGGAGTGCCGGCCGAGCCGAAGTTCAAATACCCGCGCCCCTCAAAGCCAGAGATTTTTGTCATCGCCGACATCTCTGGTTCGGTTGCGGCATTCGCTCGATTCACCTTGCATCTGGTGTACGCAATCTCGGGTCAGTTCTCTCGGGTGCGGAGTTTCGTCTTCATTGACGGCATTGATGAAGTCACCAGATTCTTTGAGGGCACCGACGACATCGTGGATGCCATCTCTCGGGTCAATAGTGAGGCCGATGTGATCTGGGTGGATGGCCATTCTGATTACGGGCATGCGTTTGAAGTGTTCTGGGAACGCTATGGCCAAGACATCAGTTCCAAGACCACGGTGATTATTTTGGGTGATGCCCGCAACAATTACCACGCCTCTCAGAATTGGGTCATCAAAGAGATCCGCAACAAGGCGCGGCACGTGTGGTGGCTCAACCCAGAGCCCAAGGCCTATTGGGATACTGGGGATTCAATCGTGGGGGAGTACGCCACCTACTGCGATGGTGCGTTTGAGTGCCGCAATCTGCGTCAACTTGAACGGTTTGTAGACAACCTCGTCTAAGGGCGTTCGCCGAGCTGCCCTAGGGAAGATGAGCAATTGCATCGTCGAAGACGCTAAAGAGTGCAGGACCAGACTT
>JBIKPA010000183.1:0-6012 GCA_044357715.1 Microthrixaceae bacterium | reverse complement strand
TGTTGTTCCGGGCAAGCACCCCGTGTTTGCGGCAGCCGGCGAGCAGATTCCGTGCCTCACGGCCCGGCCACGGTTTGGGCAGCAACTCCGGTGGCAGAAGCGGGTCAAGCTCGAAACATGCATTGAAGCGAATCGCAATCTGCAGGGCTCCGGGAAGGAAGTCTTGCTCGGTGAGTTGTTCCCCGCGATGACGCATCGCCGAGAGCGACTCTGGCACGCCACGGTAGGTTTCGATGAAGCCCTGGTACTGCGAAGAGAGCTTTTCGAGTTCCCAGAGCTGCGCAGCAAGCACCCTCGGGTCACGTTCGCCTCCGACACAAAGATCATCAGTGCTGTACATAGATACGTAGCTCAGAATTCCAAGTCGTGCAGCCGCGACGCTGATGTCGGCTTCCCACCTGTGCGGCGAGACATAGACCCCGGGCTGAATAGCTGCGCCCCCAAGCGACAGCACATGGTCTCGAAATGAGTCACGGGCCGTTCTTTGAGATTCGGGAATCGCAAATGAAACAATGCGCCACCGGCGGTCCCACCCGCGCCCTGCAGCATCTTGCGCATACGCTAAGACGTGTCTCTGTTCGTTAATGCTCAGTGCCGATTTGCCAGCCGTGGTGGCCGTAAATACAGCTTCTTTTCCTTCACCGGATCGTTCAAAGAGACCTTCCGAAACTAAGCGGCGCATACAGGACCGAACGGTCTCCACTGCAATCCCACATTCTGCTGCTACCCGGTAGAGGTCCGCTGCCAGAACTGTCCCGTCACGCTGCGTCAGGCCAAACACCATGAGCCGGGTGGGAACTGCGTCTTGATCGGGAACGAGACCGCTCGTAGAAGCGGTCGATTTGCTGTCGGACGTTCTCTTCACGACCACATGCTGATCCTGGAGTCAGGTTCTGTCAATCGAGGGGTTCGGCGAACGAAGTACCTGCGCCAAAGACGAAGAGAGTTCGATAGCCTGAGACATAGAATCGCAGTGGTGTCGCTGCAGCACGAGGAGTATGCATGTCATTGGTCAACAAACTCAAGGGCAAGGTCGACAACCTCACGCCAAAGGTGAGCGAATGCGCAATTGTGGTGCGCCCGATGCCACTGATAGCCGATGAGGTCATCTCTGCTGGTGATGACTTCTATTTCAAGATTGTCTTTGACCCAACGGACCGACATCTCGTTGCACTCGAACCAGCGCGCAGGCTTGAACTTATGAAGGGCCCTTTTGCTCGCGGTGCCTTAGTGATTCTTGCGATCCATAAGCCAACAGACACTGCGGTAGGCAAGATGTGGCTACTCAGCGAGTCGCCCGTTGCCGGCGATGGCAAGCGCGGACTGTTACCAATTCAACTAGCGAAGGACGAGATCTTTCTGTTTGATCTCTGGGTGCATAAGGACTTCCGTCGAAACGCGGTGGGGATCACCATGGCGTATGAGATGGGTGCGGCAGTGGATCAGTTTTTCCCTGAGGCTCGATGGGTCTATGGCTACGCACACGTAGACAATGAGGCTTCGATGCAGTTGATGTCGCTGGTCTATGGCATGTGGACTGTGCAGACGATGAAGGAGTACGAGATCGGCAATTATCACGTGGGGATGGTGCCTCATTCAGATTCCCCAAAGTTTGGGCCTTTCTCAAAGCGAGGGCGGCACTCAGGTGATGGGTTCCAGATGCCTGGGCGGCCGCGCAGCGGTGATGGAGCGCGGGACTATCACCATAAGGAAGGGTTCGCTCGTCGAACTGTCAATGAAGCGGTGATTTCAGATGACTGGATGTGGCCAGGACCTGAATGGTTCGATACTCAGCATCCAAAAGGGTCGGATGGCAAACCTGCCACTCCAGAGACTCTGCCGCGCGCTATGTGATACCCGTCAGAACACTCAGCTTTGGTGCAGGCCGCATTCGGTTTTGTCTTGGCCAGCCCATCTTCCGGAACGAGGATCTTCGCCCGGGGCCACCTTGTTTGTGCAGGGCATGCATCCAATAGATGGGTATCCCTGATCTAACAGCGGGTTCACTAAAATGTTGTGGTCCACGATGTAGTCCTGAACCTGTGCAGCAGTCCAGTTCGCAAGGGGGTTGATTTTGATCAGGCCTCGAAGGTCTCTTGCGAGAATCGGCGAGTCGGCTCTGGTTGCAGATTCATCTCTGCGCAGCCCCGACATCCAAGCTGCCTTCCCTGCGAGCGCTCGATCAAGTTGGCCTACCTTGACTGCCGAACAGCAATTACCGGGATCGACCTTCCAGAGTTCCTCATCGTGGGTTGCCACCGTCATGATCCGAAGGTTGAGGCCGTAGTAGCGCCGAACCTTCTCGACTGTTTCAAGAGTCTCGGGGAAGTGATACCCGGTGTCGATAAAGACCACTTCGATTGCCGGTGCCACTTTGACTGCAAGGTCAATGAGCACTGCATCGGTCATAGAGGCAGCGAGCGACAGATGCGGACCAAAACTATCGGCAGACCATCGGAGAATCTGTGCCGCAGAGAGTTGCTCGAACTCATCATTCAAAAGGCTGAGTTCCTCATCGGAAAATTCCGCAGCCTGAAATGGCCCCGGTAGCGGTTCGGTGAGCTCGTTACTAGCGTGAAGATCGTCCAACGTGTAGCTGCTCATCAGACTGCGCACTCGGACTCGCCGAGTTCTTTCTCGTACGGCCCGGTCTCACCAAAATCAACGTAGAAATCCTCGTTCTCTTCTGGTGTCGGAAACACGTCAAGGTCTTTCAGCCAGACGGCCACACCTTTGGCGCCCCCCGACCGCTCCAGCCATTGTTGGAACTGCTCCCCAAGTTCGCGCTCTTCGGAGTAGCGCCGAATAACTCGAACTGTGGCCTCTGGGGCAGCCTTTGCGGGGACCCGCAGCGCAGTCTTTGCAAACTCAATCTGCTCTTGGCCCACAAAGCCGCCTAGTAGCATCTGGTACCCCGGTGCCGACCGGCCGTGTGCCCGGCGTTCGGCACCAAAGAAGCCAATATCTGCAATGTGGTGTTGCCCGCAGGAGTTGGTGCAGCCAGAGATGTTGGTACGAACACCCTCTACTTCTCCAAGACCAGCAGCTTCAAGTGCTTCGCCGATGGCACTAGCAAGGCCACGTGATTGTGTCACTGCCAAGTTGCAAGTATCGGCCCCGGGGCATGCAACCACATCGCGGCTGAGTTCCGCTCCGGGTTCAGCCATGCCTATTGCCTGTAAGCGCAAGTAGAGCTCAATGAGTTGTTCCTCGGAGAGCCCTCGCAGAATGAAGTTCTGCCGGTTTGTGATTCGGACCTCGGCGCCAAAATCTCTGCTGATTGCTGCGATGCCACGGAACTGCTCTGCGGTGACATCTCCGAGCCGAGACCAAGCCAAAGCCGAAACGGTGCCATTTGCGATGCCTCGAACAACGTTTGCCTCGTTCCAGCGAAGCTGCGGCGAGAGTCCACGCAGAAATACTGGCTGGCCTTGACCCACGGGAGTGACTGATCCCTCCGCTTGCCCGCCTGTGCCCGCAGGCGCATCGCCAAGCTCGGCTACCTGAGTAGGAATGCCTCCGGGCCAACTTGAAGATGCCAGTAAGAAACGGCGAGAGGCGAACACTCGCCGCTGAACCTCTTCAAAGCCCAGCTCGCCAACAACCCATTTCATGCGGGCCCGAAGCTTGTTATCGCGGTTTCCTGTCTGTTCGAACACACGCACACATGCTTCGATCGTGGGCAGTAAATCCTCTCTGCGAGTAAAAGGCTCTAGCGCAAGGGCGGGATGCGGGTTTGCGCCCAACCCGCCGGCAATAAAGACGCGGAACCCAGCCTCAGTGCCGCCTGCGCCCTCTTCACCCTCTGGGATCGTTCGGTTTACTGCAATCACACCCACATCGTTGAACATGGCTTGGCCGCAATCGGTGGAGCACCCAGAGAAATTGATCTTGAACTTTCTCGGAAGCCGCTGCGAGATTGGGTTACGCAGAAAGTGCCAGAAGGTGGCTTCTGCCCAAGGTTGAATATCAAGCACCTCATGCGGGCACGCGCCAGCAAGATGACATCCCATCACATTGCGAACGGTGTCTGAGCAGGCCTCACGAGTCGTGAGCCCCACCTTTGCAAGGTCCCACAGCAGGTCTGGTACTTGTTCTAGGTCAACAAAGTGAAACTGCACGTTTTGGCGGGTGGTTAGGTGGCCCCAGGTGCGGCTGTACTTCTCGGAAATATCTGCAAGAGCATCAAGCTGCGTTGGGGTGATTGCCCCGTAGGGCGCCTTGATTCGCACCATTTGGTTATGGCCACCTTGGCGTTGGCCGTAGACACCATTGGCCAGCCGGAACACCTTGAAGACGTCTTCTTCGATCTCGCCTGCAAGGTAGGCAGCTAGTGAGCGTTCAAACTTTCGGATATCGGCCACCATGCCTTGGTCGACTGGAATCGAAAGACCGTCGCTGCCAATAACTTCTCCGTCTGCGTTGATCTCGATGGTGCTCATGGCTTCTCCGTGTGGGCTGGGGAGTGGGAGGGATGGGTGAGGGGCTAACCGTGGCTAACAGGGGCTAACAGGGGCTAACAGTGGCAGCAAGGACAGTGGTCATCGGTAAAGTTGACCAACTAGGTCAACTTTACCAGCTAAATATGACTAGTCCAGTCGACAATTGCCTGCTCAGGGCAATTGGGCGCTCATTGCTTAGCCTTTGCGCAGTAGTTCGGCCACACCGAAAGCAAGGTCAAGTGACTGCCGGCCATTGAGTCTTGGGTCGCACATGGTCTCGTAGCGAAGGCCCAAATCCCCATCTAGTAGGTCTTCTGCTCCACCGAGACACTCTGTGACATCATCGCCAGTCAGTTCCACATGTACTCCGCCCGGCCAAGTGCCCTCGGCCCGATGTGCCTCGAAGAATCCGCTGATCTCGGAAAGAATCGAGTCGAAGTGGCGAGTCTTTTGGCCACTTGGCGCAGTAAAGGTGTTTCCGTGCATGGGATCACACGCCCACACCACAGGGTGACCAGAATCGGCCACCGAGCGAAGCAACGGCCGAAGCGAGTCGGTGACCTTCTCGGCTCCCATGCGCGTAATCAGCGTCAGTCGGCCAGGAATGCGGTCCGGGTTGAGTGCTTCACACAGATCAATCACTTGTTCCGCCGAGGCCGTTGGCCCCACCTTGCAGCCAATCGGGTTGCGGATTCCGCGGAAGAACTCAACATGAGCACCCTCAAGGTCTCGAGTTCGTTCACCAATCCAGACCATGTGCGCCGAGCAGTCGTAGTAGTCGCCCGTTAGCGAATCTTTGCGCGTGAGTGCCTCTTCATACCCAAGTACCAAGGCCTCGTGACTTGTCCAGACTTCAGTCTGATGAAGCGCCGGCACTGTGTCGTGATCAAGTCCGCAAGCATCCATAAAGCGCAACGCTCGCTCGATCTCTTCGGCGAGTTGCTCGTAGCGCTGACCCTGCGGGCTTGCTGCAACGAACTCTTGATTCCACTGATGCACTCGCGACAGGTCGGCAAACCCACCCGTAGTAAAGGCGCGCAACAGGTTCAGCGTCGAAGCCGACTGGTGATAGGCCTGAATCATGCGAGCCGGAACTGGAATTCGAGCCTCGGCTGTGAATGCAACGTCATTAATGAGGTGACCGCGAAAGCTAGGTAGTTCAACCTCATCGATGGTTTCGGTATCGGCCGATCGTGGTTTTGCGAACTGCCCGGCAATCCTGCCTAGCTTTACAACGGGCACGCCCGCTGAGTACGTCAGGACCACTGCCATTTGCAGAATGACCTTGAGCCGCTCGCGAATGGAGTCCGCCGAGAATGACTCAAAAGATTCTGCGCAATCCCCGGCTTGCAACAAAAAGGCTTTGCCCTGAGAAACCCTTGCGAGCTCAGAAGTAAGTCTGCGAGATTCACCTGCAAACACCAGCGGAGGAAAACCCGAGAGTTGCTTGAGGGCTGACTCATACTCGACAGCATCGGGCCAGTTTGGTTGCTGTAGAGCGGGCTTCGTCATCCATGAGTCCGGGGACCACGACGCGGCCGCGGGGGAGTTGCCGCCGGAACTGGCGCTT
>JBIKPA010000283.1:0-3085 GCA_044357715.1 Microthrixaceae bacterium | reverse complement strand
AAAAAGTTTCAGGCTCTGCTGCAGATCCTGCGCGAGCACCGAGCCATTGTTGTTTGCGTTGCTGGAGTCATCTTGATCGTGTTGGCGATCGGGATTGGAAAATGGGCTGGAGAACGAGCAGCAGACAGCGCTACTCAAGCTCAGGCCGCCAGAATCGAAACGCTTCTTCAGGGTGCCTCACCCGATGACTTCTTGGCTTTCAACGCAGGGGTAAAGCGCCCAGGATCGCTTGCAGTTCGGGTCCGAGACGAACCTGGCTTTGTCAACGTCAAGGCTGTTGCCGACTTGTCGTTTATCCGGTTTCAGCCTTCGGGTTGGTGGGCTGGGTTCACTGAGCGATGCATCGTCGCCGAGCTGCGTACAGATGGTGCAAGAGTCACGGTCGAAAAGACGGCATGCGTTCGCGTAGCAGTACCCGGCTCGTAAAAGCCTAGATTGTTGGTATGACCGATTTACCAGACATGAAGACCCGCTCGCATGAGGTCACTGACTTTCCAAGCCGTGCCCCTGCTCGAGCCATGCTGCGCGCTACCGGCATGACCGATGATGACTGGGATAAGCCACAAATTGGTGTGGTCTCGTCGTGGAACGAGGTCACCCCCTGCAATATGCCGCTTGCAGATCTGGCCAAACGAGCAAAAGAAGGGGTCCGCTCTGCGGGCGGGTACCCGATTGAGTTCAACACGATTGCAGTCTCGGACGGCATCTCAATGGGGCACGAGGGCATGCGCGCCTCGTTGGTTTCCAGAGAAGTAATAGCCGACTCGGTAGAGACAGTGATGCACGCAGAACGTTTCGACGCAATGGTCACCTTTGCTGGCTGCGATAAGTCCCTACCCGGCATGATGATGGCCTCTGCTCGGCTCAATCTGCCCTCGGTGTTCTTATACGGTGGGTCAAAACTACCGGGCAACTACAACGGAAATGTGCTCGACATCGTCTCGGTTTTTGAAGCAGTTGGCGCATATGCCACTGGCGCGATCGACGCAGAGGAACTTGATCATATTGAGCGCAATGCCTGCCCCACTATTGGAGCCTGTGCCGGCATGTTTACTGCCAACACAATGGCCTCTGTGGGTGAAGCCCTTGGGTTGTCGCTGCCTGGTTCGGCCTCGGCTCCTGCAGTTGATCGTAGGCGTGATGATTACGCATATGCCTCTGGGGTAGCAGTGCTAAATCTCTGCAAGCTCAACATTCGTCCGCGTGACATCTTGACGAAAGCTGCGTTTGAAAACGCGATTGCAGTGGTCATGGCTCTTGGTGGCTCAACTAACGCAGTGCTGCATCTTTTGGCGATTGCACATGAAGCAGAAGTTGACCTTCAACTCGACGCGTTCAACAAGATCGCTGCCAAGGTTCCGCATCTTGCCGACACGAAGCCTCACGGTCAGTACCACATGCTGGATGTCGATCGTGTTGGTGGAGTCCCGGTGGTGATGGCCATGCTGCTTGAGGCGGGGTTGTTGCACGGTGATGAGATCACCGTGACCGGCAAGACCGTGGCCGAGAATCTTGCGTTGATCAAACCCCCAGCCCCAGACGGCGAAGTCATTCACCCCCTGTCGAAACCCATTCACGACCTTGGTGGAATCGCAATACTCACCGGAAGCCTCGCCCCGAAGGGATCAGTGGTCAAGGTTGCAGGGATCGACTTTGACGAATTCGAGGGTCCTGCACGCGTGTTCGAGGGCGAAGAACTTGCTATGGAGGCCGTGCTGGCCGGCAAGATCAACGCTGGCGACGTGGTGGTGATTCGCTATGAAGGCCCCAAGGGGGGACCCGGTATGCGTGAAATGCTGGCAATCACGGGAGCGATGAAAGGTGCTGGACGCGGCGGCGACGCGGCGCTCATCACTGATGGCCGGTTCTCTGGCGGAACTCATGGTTTTTGTATCGGCCACGTGGCGCCCGAGGCAGTCCTAGGCGGACCGATCGCACTAGTTGCAGAGGGCGACATCATTCGCATTGATGTGCGCAAGCACAGCATCGACCTTTTGGTCGATGAGGAAACCCTCGCTGCTCGTCGCTTAAACTTCAAAGCCCCCGAGCCTCGCTACACCAAGGGTGTGATTGCCAAGTACGCAACGCTCGCCCGTGGTGCCGATCAGGGCGCAGTCACCGTTGCCTGAGTCAACCTTCTGACGTGGGAAAGTCTGATGCAGTAGTACAACCAGTGGCCGGATGGCCCGCAATTGTTGCTCGCGGGCTGAGCAAACAATTCGGTACCCACGTTGCGGTGAAGTCACTTGACGTTGACATTCCCGCTGGCAGTTTTTGTGGGTTGCTAGGGCCAAACGGATCTGGCAAAACCACCACTTTGAGAATGACTGCTGGTTTGTTGCGGCCCGATTCAGGACAAGTCTGGGTGGCTGGCCACGAGACTTGGACCAACCCTGTGGCAGTGCGCCGCTTGCTTGGGGTGGTACCCGACCCGCTGAACCTTTTTGATCGACTCTCGGCTCGGGAACTTCTGCAGCATCTTGGCGAACTGCGCCGAATCGACCGGGACGAGGTAGCTCGGCGGTCTGAGGAACTCCTCACTGTGATGGATCTGACAGGTTCAGCCGATGAGCAAATCGGCGGATACAGCCATGGGATGCGCAAGAAAACAGCCATTGCTGCGGCTCTACTGCATCGGCCAGCGGTGCTGTTGTTAGACGAACCCTTCGAAGGGGTTGACCCCGTTTCTGCCGTGGCAGTCCGAACCATGCTGGACCGCTATCGGGCAGCGGGTGGAACCGTGGTGTTCTCTTCGCATGCGATGGACCTTGTCGACCGTATGTGTGACTTTGTTGCCGTGATGGCCCAAGGCGAACTGCTCGCCGTTGGTCCCATTGAGGAACTCCGCGGCGGCGGTCGCCTTGAAGACGCGTTTATTTCAATGATCGGTGCAAGCCCCGTAGATCCAGCGAGCCTGAGTTGGCTCGATAACACCGCCCCGTGATCAATGCTGCTCGGGCGCTAGCTCGCCTGAAGTGGGCGCTGCTGCGAGCCGCGGTCAAAGGCAGTGCCCAGCAGCGAATCCAAATTGGCTTATCGCTCCTTCTGTCGATCGTGTTTGGGCTATCGGCTTTTGGGGTTCTTG
>JBIKPA010000282.1:0-3092 GCA_044357715.1 Microthrixaceae bacterium | reverse complement strand
GCGCTCTTGTGGAACTGCTGCAGCTATGAGCGAAGCAGCCGAATCCCCAAGTGAGCCATCTGTTGAAATCTGCTCAAGGGTTGTAATTGCCTGTTCCACTGCGGCAAGGTCGGATTCAAGTTGATCCAGTACTTCAAGCTCATCCTGCTCCCCTGGGGAAACTGCTGGGCTAGACGAATCTGGGCTAGACGAATCTGGGCTTGATGAGCCTGAGCTTGACGAGTCTGGGGCGGGTTCGCTGTTGGTATCCATGGCCTCACAACACTAGTAGTCGGCTCGTACTGCAGGTTGGTGTCATGAAAGCGGGTCGACTGTGACGCTACCGATACTGTTGACGTTGCGTGATTATGACTCTTCGCCACCAACTCTTTGTTGGACTTGAACCACAACAAGAAACACTGATTGCTCAGGTACAAGGGGAAACCCTCGGCCGTTCTCTGCTAATTGCGTTGGTCGTAATCTCGCCATACGTGATCTACAAGATGCGTCAGGTTCGCCTGATCCGTCGGGCACATGACGCCGTGCTTGCAGCAGAGGCGGCGCCGCCCCCACCAGATACTGCCCCGCTGCCTGCGCTTGAGGATGTGATCCGAGATATCTCGTATGTGGTGACCGAGGCCAAGCTGAACGGCGGAGCGATCTTGGTCATACCCTCGCAGGTCACGGTGAGTCACCGAGAGGCCAACGATGCGATCGTAGATCTGTTAGTGAGCGACGCTCTGCGCCGATCAGGCCTTGTCATTGCCAGCCAAGAGTCCACCGAGGAAGGCCGCCTAGTGCACTGCGTCCTTGCAGAGGCATCGGAGTGAAATCATCAAGCAGTGACCTGTACTGTGTCCTCTAAGGGGCACAGCTCCAGACCAACTAGGTGCGTAGACAAAGACGGGTGATTCACATGCAGGCAGCAGCCACTATGCAACCGACAGTTATCGAGCCAGGTGGTGCAACAACCACAGTTACAGAGGAGCGACTCGAAACCGAGGACGGACCCGTTGCGCATATCGTCAAGACCAAGCGCAATGAAGATGCCGCAGCAAAAGTGCTTGCCGCACGAGTTGAAGGCACCCCTCTCGAGGCACTGTGCGGTCACACTTGGGTGCCCTCACGTGACCCGAAGCAGTTGCCCGTGTGCCAAAAATGCAAAGACATTTATCAGATGTACAAAGGCATGAACGACGGGCTCGACGACACCCCTCGGATGTAGCTGAAAACAGCCGCCCGAGCGCGTCTGCAGCGCTTTTTCGACAGTATGTGTCGAAAAAGCGCTGCAGAAACTGTTCGATCTAAGCAGCCCGTCGATTGCCTAGAAGTTTTGCTGCAACGAGTGCTGCGGCACCCGCAACGAACACCCCAAGGGCCACAAGCACAAGCGTGAAATTGCCGCCAGTGAATGCCAGCACACCGGCCGGCTTTGACTCTGAAGCTGTCACGCTGGGAACCCGTTCGGCGGTTTCCTCTTTCACCTCTGCTGAGGGAATGGTGTCAGTCGGTGTTGGTTCCACCAATGTGGTCGTGGTGCTCTCCTCTTCGCAGGGTCGCTCAAGTTGGGCATCAAGATCATCGCAAGGGCCTGGTCCTTCGTCCTCGAAGACAGTCGTTCCCTCCGGGCATTTCGCACCGCAGGGGATGCCGCCTTCCGGTGTGGCACGAGGATCCTCAAACACTGCGTCCAGAGATGGGTCCGCAGCACCTTCCGAGTCCGGGTACCCCAGGCCTTCCGGTGTGGCACGTGGATCCTCAAACGCTGCGTCTGGAGATGGGTCCGCAGCACCTTCAGAGTCTGGGACTGTGTCTCTCGGCTCGCCCCCAACCACAGGAATTTCATCGGTCCGGAGGGGAATTCGCCTGGGCCGTGACAGATCCGGGACAGTGGTGGTGGTCGGGATCGCTCGGGGAATGAGGTATGACTCAAGGTCCTCTCGTAGGAAGTAGTCCCCAATAGGAGTGGTTGGGTCCGGCGAAGCTGATGCCTCCGCCGCTAGCAGTCCCACCCCCATAATCGAAACCACAGCAGTCGCAACAAAAGCGGTAACGGCGTGGCGAGCCTTCTGTGAATTGCTGTTTGTAGCGCTAGCTGAGAATCTCATAGCTGTATCTCCTTCATCTGACAAGGGTTCGTTCCCTCGTTCAGATGTCCAGAGCAGCAAGCGCCCAACTTCTTTCACTTTTTTCAGAAAAGTTTTTGAACCTCACTGAGGTGACACTCGGGATTAGTTCAGATCGCCGATCAATCGGCGAAGGCACAGCAGTTCTCGGTCACCAAAACCTGCCGGCCGATCAGTTCAGCAGTCACCCCCTCTGAGAGAAGATCGGAGTCGGTACTGGTACCAATCCAGCGTCGCCCATCGGCAAGGTCAGCAATCACAAATGCCGAGGAGGGATCGGTCCCGGCGAGTACCCGGCCAAGCTGGCGTTATGTGACTGTCGTGGTTGTGTCAGCGGCTGGGGTGCACGGCTCGTTGGACTGCGTCGTCAATATCGTCGCCGGCAAAGCAATACCCCTCCTCGAGGAGTCGTGTTGGGACACAGCGACGTCCGGTAAGGGCGAGCGCCGGGTCAGAGCCGAGCAGCGTTGCGCCGATCTGTGAAGCGCTCGGGGTTTGGTGCAGGGTGTGGTTAGGCCAAGACGCTCGGATCGCTGCACCGAGGCTGGCGATGACGGACCGGGCCGGGCGGTGGGTGACCGAGCAGGTCGGACGCCGCGGTCGGACGGTGAACGAGATCGCCGTCGAGTTGGGCTGCGACTGGCACACCATCAACGACACCGTGATCGCCTATGGCACGCCGTTGGTCGAGGACCCGGCCCGCATCGGCGACACCGACGCCTTGGGCCTCGACGAGACCCTCTTCGCCCGGATCGGGCCATGGGCCACTCAGCACTGGTCGACGTCGGTCGTCGACGTCCGCCGAGGTCAACTCCTCGACGAGCTCCGCCGGCGGGTCCAGGACGAGACCCTCGGCCACCGAGGCCACAAAGACGATCCGCTGTCTCGATCGAGACGATTGCTGACCCGGGCCAGCGAACGGCTCACCGACCGGGGCCGCACCCGGCTGCTCGGGTTGCTCGACGCCGGTGACCCGCGAGGTGAGGT
>JBIKPA010000085.1:0-10918 GCA_044357715.1 Microthrixaceae bacterium | reverse complement strand
CTGCCGCCAGCACAACTGTGGCTACGGTAAGGGCCATGTCTGCCGAGAATCCTGCCCCGCCAACACCTGTACAAACGCCTGCTGTGAACCTGCCCGCTGTGATGAACCAGGTGGTAATGCGTCAGCGGCCGGAAGGCTTGTTGTCTTGGGATGATGTTGAACTTGTGCAGGTTCCGCTTTATGAATTGGCAGAGGGTGAGGCTCTGCTGCACAACGAGGTGCTCGGCGTGGATGCAACCGTTCGTTCTTGGCTGAGCCCTAACAAGGGCTACTTGCCCCCAGTCGCCATCGGAGAGCCTGTTCGGTGCTCATCGGCTGGCCGTATCGTGGCCTCGAAATGTGATGCGTACCGGGTTGGAGATGTGGTGACCACATTGTCGGGCTGGGAGGAATTCTCGATCGTGCGTGATGACTTCTTTACAACTCACTTGTCGGCAGCGGACCCCGAGTTTGATGTTGCCGCCTTTTTGGCCCTGTACGGTTCTACTGGCTGCACCGCCTATATCGGCATGGTAGAGATTGCCAAGGTTCAGCCGGGCGAGACGGTGGTGGTTTCTGCGGCCGCCGGGGCAACAGGAACGATTGCCGCGCAGCTTGCGAAGATCGCTGGTGCAAACGTGATTGGCATTGCCGGGTCAGACGCCAAATGCGACTGGCTGGTCAACGATCTGGGCCTTGATGGTGCAATCAATTACAAGACCCAAGATGTGCTCGGCCGCTTGCGTGAACTCGCACCGAAACGTGTTGACGTGTTCTTCGACAATGTTGGCGGCGAAGTGCTTGATGCGGTGATGGCTCGTTTGGCGATGCACGCTCGGGTGGTGTTGTGCGGAGCAATCTCGGGCTACAACGAGACCACCAAACCGGCAGGGCCAGCGAACTACCTCAACCTGATTCAGCAGCGCGCCACGATGACTGGGTTCTTAGCCATTGATGAGGTGCCAAGGTTCGGAGAGATTGCCGAGCACCTGCGGGGCTGGGTTCAGGACGGAAGCCTGCGTTACCAAGTGCATTACTTCGAGGGTTTGGAAGCGTCGGTGGACGCGCTCAACGCCATGTTCACGGGTGTAAACACGGGAAAGATTCTGATACGGCTAGGCGCATCCCCGCTCTAGGATTTCTACCTAGAGGACTTTTGTCAGACCTCTGCCATATTGATGGCATGAGGTCGACAAACAGCAAGAGAACACGTGCAGCAACAACAGGCATTCTTGTGGCAATAGCTGGACTTTTTGGGGCGAGTTGCGACGCTATTGAAACGCCAATCAGTGTGATCGTTCCTCCTGCTGTGGCTTGGATAGAGAGCCCAGCGACGACTGCAGCGCCAACTTCGACTACCACAACTACCTCAACGACCAGCACCACAACAATGGTGCCCGATGCACAAACATGCACCGTGATCGGCCCCGGGATTGACTTGCAGGGGTGTGACCTTTCTGGCCAAACCCTCTCGCATCTTGATTTGAGCAACACCGACTTGGTCAACGTCGACTTGTCGGGGGCGCGTGTGTTGAACGTGAATTTGTCTGGCGCAACCTTGACGGATGTGAATCTCTCGGGAGCCGTTGTGAGCCACGTTGACCTCACCGGCGCAAGTCTTAAAAACGCCGATCTCACGGGTGCACGGTTGGCAAACTCAAACCTGACCAACGTGAACCTAGTGGGTGCTGATCTTTCGGGCGCAGACCTGAGTGGGTCAACGGTGGTTCTGTCTGACCTCCATGACGCGAACCTTTCGGGAGCGAATCTTCGCAACAGTGTTCTGTTGAATCTGAACCTTTCGGGGGCTGACCTGTCGGGAGTGGATCTGAGCGATGCGTCCTTGCGAATCTCGGATTTGCTTGGTGCGAACCTTGTTGGGGCGAGGCTCAACCGAGCAGTGCTAGTCGGTGTCAATCTGACCTCCTCCTCGCTCAGCGAGGCAGACCTGACCGATGCGAACCTGACCGACGTAGACATCACCCTGGCCGACCTGACCGCTGCGATCTGGGCAGGAGCTACCTGCGGGTTTGGAATCGAACCGAGCGTGCTCTGCGAGACCTTGTTGCCAACAACTCCCTGAGACACGATTCGTGGTCTCGTTCTGTGATATCCCCTTGGCATGGATTCACAACGAGAGAACTCGAGTTTGGTGACAGTTGAAATTGCAGATTCGGTCGCCATCATCAAACTGAACCGGCCCGAGGTGCGCAACGCCCTGTCAGCGGAACTCATGTTGGAGATCTACAAAGCAGTCGGTGACTGCGAGGCTGATAACGCCGTGCAGGTGATGATTCTGACCGGAAGCGACCCGGCGTTTTGTGCAGGCCTTGACCTAAAAGATTTGGCATCAGGCAAGCTTCAGAAGGCGTTTGATCAGATTTCTGCAGCACCTGGTCAAGCCGAAATAGCTGTTGACTCTGGTCTTCCCAGCCCGTTCCCACCGCATCGCAAGTTGATGATCGGCGCAATCAACGGAGTGGCCGTGACCGGTGGCTTGGAACTAGCACTGGCCTGCGATTTTTTGGTGGCCTCTGACCGGGCTGGATTTGCAGATACGCATGCCCGAGTTGGCATCATGCCGGCTTGGGGATTGACGGTGATGTTGCCGCAGGCCATCGGGGTGCGACGCGCTCGAGAGATGTCGGTCACGGGTAACTATGTTGATGCTGTAACCGCGTTGGACTGGGGCTTGGTCAACCATGTGGTTCCGCATGAGGAACTGCTGCTGTTCTGCCTGAAGCTTGCCGCCGATGTGTGCTCCAACGATTCCGCTGGTGTACAGCGTCTGTTGCAGACATATGCCGAGGGGTCCCTCGTAACGGTTGCTCAGGCCTGGGGTGTCGAGGCCGACGCTGGCCGCAAATGGTACAAAGCTGGCGGTGGGGACTTGGATGAGGTGGAACGCCGTCGGCAGGGGATCATTGAGCGTGGGCGCTCGCAGACTGATTGAGCGTGGGCGCTCGCAGACTGATTGAGCGTGGGCGGCAACTAGTCTGTGGCCCAGTGCTTACTGCTACGGAAATGGGCTGAGGATGACGACTGAGGAACTGCACGTGCCGGTACACCCAGTTCGCTTTGTCACCGCTGCGAGTCTGTTTGATGGCCATGATGTGTCGATCAACATCATGCGTCGCATCCTGCAATCTCAGGGTGCCGAGGTGATTCATCTGGGTCACAATCGTTCTGTTGAGGAACTTGTCACTGCTGCAGTCCAAGAGGATGTGCAGGGTATTGCCATCAGTTCATATCAGGGCGGCCACATTGAGTACTTTAAGTATCTGATCGACCGCCTTGCCGAGGAAGGCGCAGCACATGTGCGCGTGTATGGCGGCGGCGGTGGCGTCATTACTTCGGACGAGATAGCAGAACTGCATGCGTACGGAGTGACCAAGATCTTCTCGCCTGAGGATGGCCAGAAACTTGGCTTGGTTGGCATGGTCAACTCGATGATTCGAGACTGCGATGTTGACCCAATGCTCGGCAGTAGCAGTCACGGCAGTAGCAGTAGCCCGGCACTGCTTGAACGCGTGCAAACCGGCTCCGCTAGTGCGCTTGCACAGTTGATCACTGGCCTTGAGTTGGGAGCCATCGATGACTCAACAACTGCCCAACTGCACGCGGCGGCGACTGCGAGACAGATTCCGGTTCTTGGTATTACTGGCACCGGCGGATCGGGTAAATCCTCCCTGACTGACGAACTCTTGCGACGCTTTCGTCTGGACCAAGAAGACAAGCTTCGAATTGCTGTTCTAGCTATTGACCCAACTCGCCGTCGTGGCGGCGGAGCGCTGCTCGGTGATCGGATTCGTATGAATGCGATTGATTCCGACCAGATCTTCTTCAGATCGCTTGCAACTCGTTCAACGCAAAGCGAGGTTCCCGAATCTCTCGCGCAGATCATCTTGGCCGCCAAAGCTTGGGGGGCCGATCTGGTGATTGTGGAGACTCCCGGCATTGGCCAAGGCGACGCTGCCATTCTGCCGTTTTCGGATGTTTCGCTCTATGTGATGACCCCCGAGTTTGGGGCCTCCTCGCAGCTAGAGAAGATCGATATGTTGGACTTTGCCGACGCTGTTGCAATCAACAAGTTTGAGCGCCGCGGGGCCGAAGATGCGCAGCGCGATGTTGCTCGACAAATGATGCGAAACCGCGAGGCGTTTGACACCCCCCTCGACCAGCTGCCCGTGTTTGGAACGGTTGCGTCTAGGTTTAATGATGATGGCGTGACGGCGTTGTACCAATGCCTCACGGCTCTGCTGAGTAGTCAAGGTTTGGTCTTGGCAGGTGGTTCGTTGCCGAAGGTATCTACTCGGGCGTCGACTGGCCTGGATGAGATTTTGCCCGCTGCGCGTGGCCGCTACTTGGCTGAAATTGTTGAACAATTACATGCGTATCACGCAGAAACAGAGCAGCAGTCTGCACTGGCCCGACAGGTGCAGCAGCTGAGCAGTAGCGCCGAGTTGCTGGCTCAGGCCGGTCACCCAACTGAAAGCCTTGACCAGGTTGCGCATCGCCTTGAACGCGACGTAACCCCAGCAAATCGGACCCTGCTCGAGGCATGGCCCGAGCGAGTAGCCAAGCTGACTGGCCCAGAGCGGGCTACCCGCGAGTCGCTCTCGGGAACTCTGGTACCCAAGCTGTCGCTGCCCCGCTTTGTTGATCACGGCGAGCAGCTGCGGTGGCTGCGCTCAGAGAACCTGCCGGGGCACTTCCCGTTCACCGCTGGTGTGTTCCCCTTTAAGCGAGAGGGCGAAGATCCGGCGCGAATGTTTGCCGGAGAGGGTGGAGCTGCTCGAACCAATCGACGGTTCCACCTGTTGGCAGAAGGCCTGCCCGCAACACGGCTTTCTACCGCCTTTGATTCGGTCACCTTGTACGGTTTCGACCCCGCCGAGCGCCCCGATATTTATGGCAAGATCGGCAACTCGGGTGTATCGATCGCAACGCTCGACGACATGAAAGTGTTGTACTCCGGGTTTGATCTGTGCGACCCAAGCACCAGCGTCTCGATGACGATTAACGGGCCGGCACCCGCGGTGCTAGCTATGTTTTTGAACACCGCTATAGATCAGCGCATCGAGATGTTCGAGTCCGAACATGGCCGGGCGATTACCGCTGAGGAGCGACAGGAACTTCGCTCTTGGGTGCTGTCCAATCTTCGAGGCACGGTGCAGGCCGACATCTTGAAAGAGGACCAAGGCCAAAATACCTGCATCTTTTCAACCGAGTTTTCGCTGGGACTCATGGCCGATATTGCCGAGTGGTTTGTGCAGCATGAGGTGCGTAACTTCTACTCGGTATCAATCTCGGGCTATCACATCGCCGAGGCCGGAGCGAACCCCATTAGCCAACTCGCGTTTACGTTGGCAAACGGCTTTACCTATGTTGAGTCGTACCTAGCACGCGGCCTTGCAGTTGATGATTTTGCACCGAATCTGAGCTTCTTTTTCTCAAATGGGATGGACCCGGAGTACAACGTTTTGGGCCGAGTGGCGCGTCGCATTTGGGCTGTGGCCATGCGCGATTGTTATGGGGCAAATGAGCGATCGCAGAAGCTGAAATATCATGTGCAAACCTCGGGCCGTAGTCTGCACGCGCAAGAGATGGCCTTCAATGACATCCGAACCACCTTGCAGGCGCTCTGCGCAATCAACGACAACGCAAACAGCTTGCATACCAACGCCTACGACGAGGCAGTAACCACTCCCACTTCTGAGTCAGTGCGGCGAGCGCTTGCAATCCAGATGATTATCACCCAGGAGTGGGGTCTTTCTCTGTGTGAGAACTCACTTCAGGGAAGCTTCATTATCGAAGAACTTACTGACCTTGTTGAAGAAGCGGTGCTTGTTGAGCTTGATCGAATCAACAGCCGGGGAGGCGTACTCGGTGCGATGGAAACTGGCTATCAGCGAGGCAGGATCCAAGATGAGTCAATGCTGTACGAGCACCGCAAACACGATGGCTCGCTTCCCCTGATTGGTGTGAATACCTTCCTTGATCCTCACCCCGAGCCAACTCAGGTAATCCAAGAACTGCAGCGTTCGGAGGATTCGGAGAAACAAGATCAGATTGCTCGACTGCAGCAGTTCAAGCGAACGCATGCAGCCGACCGGCTAGCAGCCCTTGAGGAATTGCGCGCTGCAGCACTGCGCGGAGACAACCTTTTTGAAGTGCTGATGGACACCGTTCGGCACTGTTCGCTCGGTGAGATCACCGACACCTTGTTTCAGGTGGGTGGCAAGTACCGCCGCAACGTGTGAGTGTAAAGAACATGACTGCAGATATCGACGGCGATCGCTCCCAACGAGTGCGCGTGATTGAGGTCGGCCCCCGGGACGGCTTGCAGAACGAACAGCAGATTTTGCCTGCCAATGACAAGGTTGAATTGGTAGAGCGTCTTGTAGGTGCGGGGATTACTGCAGTTGAGGTGACCTCGTTTGTTCGCTCCGATCGTGTGCCGCAACTTGCCGACGGCGTAGCGGTGTTTCCTGCTGTGCAGAAAGTGCCCGGAGTGCGTTACATCGCGCTGGTACCGAATCTTGCTGGTCTGCAATCTGCAGCTGAAGCGGGAGTAAAAGAGATTGCTGTGTTCGGGGCTGCGAGTGAGCAGTTCAGCCAAGCGAATATTGGTAAAGGGATTGAGGAGAGCCTGCAGATGTTTGCGCCAGTCGCTGCAGAGGCGCGGCTGCTTGGGATGGATGTTCGAGGCTATGTCTCAACAGTGCTTGGTTGCCCCTTCTCTGGTGCAGTACCTGTAGAAAATGTTGTTCGGGTTGTGCAGGCACTCGAAGCCATGGGCTGTGATGAAATCAGCCTTGGAGACACCATTGGCGTAGGCACCCCGCATGCGGTTGTTGACATGATCACCCAGACTGCAACCGTGCTTTCGTTGCAGCGCATCGCAGTTCACTTCCATGACACCTACGGCATGGGCTTGGCCAACTCAATGGCTGCGATTGATGTTGGTGTGCGCTGCGTTGATACCTCAATTGGTGGCCTTGGTGGTTGCCCCTTTGCAGGCCGAAACGCCACGGGGAATCTAGCCACCGAAGACCTGGTGTACGCGCTCGCGGACTCTGAGTTTGAGACCGGAATTGACCTTGAGTCGCTGTTACAGGTGAACAGTTGGTTGGCTGCGCGACTCGGCCGAGCACTGCCCTCAAAGGTTGCAGCTGCGCTGATGGCCAAGCAGGCGGGTAGTACCGATGCAAAGTGATTCCCCCAGGGAGACTGCGATGGCAGCGCCAGAACCTAGTGTCTTATGGCGGCCACCGACGGATGCTGCGACTAGCACCCAGATGGGTCGTTTTGCTGCTCTGTGTAGCAAACAAACAGGTCTAGACCTGTCGCAGTACCAGGACCTCTGGCGCTGGTCGGTCACTCATCTTGACGCGTTTTGGACTCAGATCTTGGAGTTCTTCGATGTGATTCTTGAGGGTGACCCTCACCCTGTTCGCACAGGCGAAAACATGTTTGACACCAAGTGGTTTCAGAATCTGCGGCTGAACTATGCAGAGAACGCTCTGCGTGGGCCAAGCGCCGATCGCCCTGGCTTTGCTGATGATGACCCTGCGGTGCAGGCCGACTCACAACTCTGGGGGGAGTGCTCGCTCACACGCGGCGAGTTGCGCGCCCAGGTTGCTGCCTGTCAGCAGGGTTTGATCCAACTCGGGGTGCAGTCGGGCGATGTTGTAGCGGCCTACTTGCCGAACTTGGCCGAGACCATCATTGGGTTTTTGGCCTGCGCTGGATTGGGGGCTACTTGGGCATCCTGCGCTCCAGAGTTTGGGGTCAAAGCAGTTATCGATCGTCTGTCGCAGCTCAACCCCAAGTTGCTGCTCGCTGTAGAGGGATATGGGTACGGCGAGAAACAGATTGACCGGCGAGCGGATCTTGAAGAGATTCGCAGCGCGCTGAGTTCTCTTGAACACACTGTGGTGCTGCCGGGCCCTGATGGCAGTGTCTGTGCTGCGGCGAAGGGCGCACACGGTGTATCGACTTGGCAGGAACTGTTGAGCCAGCCGGGTGAACTGATCACGCGTCGAGTGGCCTTCGACCAGCCGCTGTATGTGTTGTTCTCAAGTGGTACAACGGGCTTGCCAAAACCAATCGTGCATGGCCACGGTGGAATGCTTGTTGAACACTTGAAAGCACTCGGATTGCATTCTGACTTGGGTCCGGATGACGCGTTTTTTTGGTTCTCAACCACGGGCTGGATGATGTGGAACCTGTTGGTCTCTGGGCTGCTCGTTGGATGCAAGGTGATCTGCTTTGATGGAGACCCTGTGCGGCCAGACCCATCAACTTTGTGGCAAGTAGCCGAGCAAACGGGGGCGACCTACTTTGGTTGTAGCGCCTCATATCTGATGGCCGAGCGTGCACGCGGAGTGCGGCCTGCGGTTGAGCATGACCTATCAAAACTGCGTGCAGTTGGTTCAACCGGCTCACCATTGCCAGCAGCTGGGTTTGACTGGGTGCATGAGCAGTTTGGGCCACTGGTGCAACTCAGCTCAAAGAGCGGCGGGACGGACCTGTGCACGGCCGTGGTTGGTACTGCTCCGCTAGTTCCAGTATGGGAAGGAGAGATTTCCTGTCGTTACCTAGGTGCTGCAGTGCAAGCCTTTGATGAGCACGCTGAATCGGTAATGAACGCTCAGGGCGAACTCGTCATTACAGAACCTATGCCATCTATGCCCGTGGCTTTTGCTGGGGACGATGACCGCAGTCGCCTCAGGGCTGCGTATTACGAGCAGTTCCCCGGGGTGTGGGCTCACGGCGATTGGATCACGATTACTGATCGTGGATCTTGTGTGATTAGTGGCCGCTCGGATGCGACGCTCAATCGGGGCGGAGTGCGACTTGGAACCGCAGAGTTTTATGCCGTTGTGGAATCCATGCCCGAGGTAGCCGACAGCTTGGTGATTCACCTCGAGGACCCAGAGGGTGGCTCGGGCAGGTTGTTGCTCTTTGTGGTGATTGCCCAAGGTTTTGCCCTTGATGCTGATCTGCGAGCGAAGATTTCGGCCGGGGTACGCAACTCGTTGTCGCCGCGCCATGTCCCTGATCAGATTCTGCAAATAGCGGTGGTTCCGCGAACCTTGTCGAACAAAAAGGTTGAGGTTCCGGTCAAACGTGTGTTGCGCGGCGCCACACCGAGCGATGTTGTGAGCTTAGATTCACTCACCGACCGGGCGTCGCTCGATCAGTTCGTTGGGCTGATCGAGCCATAGGGCTGAGTTCGCAGCGGATTGTGGGCCGCGCAGGTGGACTAGGAGCCGCTGGTCTGGCCCAGAGCTTCGCTCTCCCCTGGAGAGACTGGGGTCTGTTCGACTGGTTCAGCACCCTCAACTTTGCCGAGTACTGCGAACCCCAGCAGCGGAAAGATCAGGACTGACAACATGCCAGCGCCCACGAGCGCAGCCGCATTTCCGGGTCTCATCTGGCCGGATTCCAGACCGATCTGGGTGATCACCACAAGTAAGGGGAGCGCAGTGGCTTGCAATAATGCCAGAGCCGCACGCTGTCGGGGCGTGAGCACTTTTCGGTAGAGGAACAATGCGGGCACGCCGCGGATGATCAGCATCATGGCTAAGAACACCGGCACCTTGAGCAGTGTGGAAGTTGAGCTCAGTAACGATTCCAGATCAAACTTCACACCGCTCACCACGAAGAAGACGGGGATGAGGAATCCAAATCCGATCGCTTCGAGTTTTGGTTCGAGCGCTTCCTCTTGTTCCTTGTTCAACGCGATTTTGGCGATGATGCCAGCGGCAAACGCACCGAGCAGATTGTCGAGTCCCAGAGTTGTGGCAAGCAGCACTAATCCGGTCAGCGTGAGTAGCAGGAGCCGTACGGGAAGTTGCGAGGAGGTAGAAAGGTGCTTGCGCATCAGCTCGATCACGGCCGGAGGTTGGGGTCGACTGGCGATTGCGGCCACCGCTGCTGCAATTGCTGCAAACGTAATAAGTAGGAGCAGTTCGCTGCCGGGCTCTGATGGGCCGAGCAGAATTGTGATGGCAATAACAGGGCCGAACTCGCCAATTGCCCCGGCGGCCAAGATGTAGGCGCCGAAACGGCTCTGCAGTAGGCCGCGATCTCTCAGCATGGGCATGAGCGTTCCGATGGCTGTTGTGGTGAGGGCTAGTCCAATGAGCAGGCTTGAAATAACCACACCGCTCTGAGCAAGGCCCACCCCAACTGCTAGGGCGATCGCCAACGAGATGACCCAGCCGATTACCCCGATCTTGACCGGCTTTCCCTTCAGCTGAGAGAAGTCGATTTCGTACCCGGCCATAAAGAACAGCATCGCTAGGCCCAGTTGAGTGAGCCCACCCACGAATTGGTCAACCTCGACCCAACCAAGAACTGCGGGGCCAATCAAGATGCCGAGCAGCAGTTCAAAGAGAACGCTCGGGATTCGCCACTTTCGAAGCAGCTCAGCCAAAATCGGAGCGAGAACCGCCGCCGCCATGATGATCAAGAGTGCCTGAGCTGCAGTTTGCTTCACTGGAGCAGTCTAGGAAATTGCAGGTAGGTATCGAGTGAGTCTGAACATCGCTTGACTGTTCGTCGCAGCCGCACCTTGGGTCAACTCCGATGTTATTGGTCGATCGTCGACTTGTAACATCCGAGTTGCAGATTCGGTCGTGCTGGGACGGCCTTGGCGTTGATGCTGAGCTAGTCGTCTGATTGTGGCCGTCGCCGGTCCTGTTTGGTTTGCCCGCGTTGTTTCTTTGCATCAAGGCGTCGCAGTTTGGAGCCATGCGTTGCTTTGGTAGGTCGGCGTGGTCGCACAGGTTTGAGTGCTGTACGCAGGCGAGCAGCAAGGCGCTCTCGAGCAAGTTGCCGGTTGCGAAACTGCGAACGCTCGTCATCTACGACGATGCGCAGGTCGGCTCCGAGTGCTGCTTGAAGGCGCTCCCGCTGAAACTCGCTC
>JBIKPA010000084.1:0-10924 GCA_044357715.1 Microthrixaceae bacterium | reverse complement strand
GTCTCGAGCGGCTCATGCCAGTACTCAAGCGTCCCGGCGCTGCGCGCCGAGGGCAGGTGGTGCTCAGCCAAGATGAGGCTTGGCAACTGATGACCCAAACGGGTCCGCTTGCTGCAGCAGCAGGATTCGATGTGAGGGTGCCTGCACTGAGCCGGAAGAAACCAACGGCTGCGATCCGTCTTGACACCATCTCTTCCGATTCATCAGTAGTGGGCGCACATCAGTTGGCTCAGGTCCGTTGGTCGGCAGTCTTTGATGATGTTGAACTCAGCGCTGCCGATATTGCTCGTCTAGCAGCCGAAGCGCGACCACTCGTGAGAAGTCACGGAAAATGGGTCGAGCTTGATCGAGTGGATTTAGCAGCCGCTGCTGCAGCGCTAGCAGAGCGTGCTTCCACCACGCAGCTCACTGGTGCTGAAGTTTTACGATTTGCGATTGGATTAGAGGAATCGCCGTTAGCAGGCGGATTTAGTGTTAGTGGTACAGGTTGGGCAGCGGACCTGCTGAACAAGGCCCAGACAATCTCGAAAGACCCGATCACGTCTCCCGACGGTTTCGAAGGAGAGTTGCGTAGCTATCAGGGAGAGGCTGTTGCTTGGCTCGGATTCCTTGACTCAGTAGAACTCGGCGGATGTCTTGCGCTAGATATGGGTCTAGGAAAGACCCCAACCATGCTTGCGCATATTGCGCGGACAGCTGGCAAGGGCCCGGCTTTGGTAGTCGCGCCACCAGCAGTGGTTGGCAACTGGGCCGCAGAGGCAAGTCGCTTTACACCCGGACTCAAGGTAGTGGTTCATCATGGTGCGTCTCGCGCCACTGCCAAGGAGCTGGCAAAAAAGGTGAAAGGTGCAGACATTGTTATCACCACCTACGGAACGGCTGTCCGAGACGTTGACACTCTTTCTGAGCTCGGCTGGGATCGTCTGATACTTGACGAGGCGCAGGCAATCAAAAACTCAGCCAATGAAACCTCGCAGCAACTCCGACGCATTCCGGCTCGAGTAAAAATTGCACTGACTGGCACACCGATCGAAAACGGTCTCGGCGACCTCTGGTCCATTCTGGACTTCACGAACCCCGGACTCGTCGGCCCGCGTCCGGCGTTTATCGCTCAACTCTCCGAGGGGAAAGACCACTCGCGTCAAGGTGCGGAGTCTGCACTACGGGCTCTCAACGGCATCTTGGTCTTCCGACGTACGAAGTCAGAGCCAATAGTTGCTGCAGAATTGCCCGAGAGGATCGACCAGTTAGATCACTGCACGATGACTCCAGAGCAGATCGGCTTGTATCAGGCCGTCCTCGACGGTCTTGTTGCCAATAGCTCAAATGAACTCGGAACGGAGCCCAAGAAGGGTGCAATTCTTGCTGCCATTACGGCACTCAAGCAGATTTGTAATCACCCTTCTGCCTACCAGCAGGATGATCGACCGCTCATTGGCAGGTCGGGCAAGCTCACTCGTTTGGAAGAAATTGTTGATGCTGTCTACGCCGCTGGCGAGCGGGTTTTGGTCTTTACTCACTTCGCTTCTTGGGGGATTCGCTTGGCGGATCACCTGACGGCGCATACGGGTATACCAACAGCGTGTTATCACGGCGGTCTTGCTCGGGGTGCTCGCGACAAACTCGTAGAGGACTTCCAAAACGGTGAGGGCCCCGGTGCACTTGTGTTGTCACTCAAAGCCGGAGGAACTGGCTTGAACCTGACAGCAGCGAGCCACGTTGTCCTCTATGACCGCTGGTGGAATCCAGCGGTAGAAGATCAGGCGCGAGACAGAGCATGGCGAATTGGCCAAACTCGAACTGTTGTCTCGCATCGTCTGGTTTGCCCGGGAACCGTTGACGAGCGTGTCGAAGAAGTTGTCGCAGGTAAGCGCCACATCGCTAACTTGGTGCTTCCAAAATCCAGTTCCTTGGCAGATCTTGATAGCTCACAACTTCGCGCAGCACTCGGACTGAGCAAAGAAGATCTGCTGACAGAGAACTCTGCCGAGTTGCAACACGATCTCATCGAGTCAGGCGCTCAGAGGGGATCCGCTGACGATCAACTTGAAGGAGCAGGAGTATGACCGAGCAGCGAAGACGCCCGAAGCAACGGCGAAACTCACCGAGCGGGCAGACCGACAGTTCACAGAATGGCCCTTCTTCAAAGAATCAGGCCAAAGGCGCTGGGAAAGCTGGCGGCAAGGGCGGCGGCAAGTCAGGTAACAAGGGCGGCCGCCAGAACAAGATCGCTCCTCCGGCGGAATTCTGGCGTGCTGCACCAGAGCCTCCGGAGCCACCAGATATTCGACCGGCACAGGACCCGACAGCACTCTTGCAATCAATGGGCACAGCACCACTCCCAGGCCAAGCCTCGGTCGCGGACCACTACATGGCAGCAGTCATCCAGCGTGCCGCCATGCTCGCCACAGCTCTTGCCGCCTCGGCGGACTTGCTCGAACAAAGCGAGTAGGTCGAGTCGCAAACCCGCTTAGCTTGTAGCCACCGCCGGAGTATGCGCAACATCTGCTTCGGTGAATGCGTTCGTCCAGCACGCGAATTCCAACAGGATGCCATCTGGGTCTTGGAAGTAGATTGACCGAACGAAGACGCCCGCGTGCATCTCTGCGCTGAGGCCAAACTCGCTGTTGTCATGGTTCGCAACTTCGGTGCAGTCAATTCCGTGATCAAGCAGCCGAAGGCGGTACTGCTCGATCTTGTCCGCTGGCACAGCGAATGCCACATGGTTCATCGACCCGATGGCGCTAGTGAGCTCTGCTTGATCGGGACGCCCTTTCGGAGCGGAGATGCCGGGAATTCCGACTGGGGCTTCAGGGAACCAAAAAAACGCAAGATGATCTCCCCCGCCACAGTCAAAAAAGAAGTGCTGTCCCATTCCGAGCGGCAACTCAATGGTCTTAACGAGTGGCATGCCGAGCACCCCGGAATAGAAGTCGACCGTGACTTGCATGTCTTTGCAGACAAGGGCCAGATGGTTAATCCCTTGAAACTCAAACTCCTGATCAGGCATTGTTTGGCTCCTCTGATACAACGATTTCTATAGCACCCAACAAGTTAGACGGCGGAGCATTTAGAAACACCGAAACTCAACTGTTAGGTGCATTTGGGCAGGATCTATTTGGGAGTGAAATGGTTTGCGTGGCAGTAGCCTGAAACTGTGGCGGACACTGCACTAGCTCCACGTCGGATCAGATTCGAGTTTCCCGAGAAGATCCCGCTGATGTGGACTCCGAAATATCCCGAGATGTCGGCTGCGGCGAACTCGATTTCCGTACTTATGCCCCATGTCGAGCCCTATGTGATGGCCTCGGTCCGAGCCGTGCTTGATCAGTTGCCACGCGAGCAAAGAGTCAGTGCCGCAGCGTTCATCGCCCAAGAGGCCCAGCACCAGCGACAGCACCGAATCTTTAATGCAGGAATCACGCCACAGGTTCCAGGACTGAGCCGAGTTGAGCGCTGGATGCACAGAAGCTACTCATGGCTCTCTCGAACGCGGTCAGAGCGGTTCAACCTTGCATTTGCTGCAGGATTTGAGACCGTCGCTTTTGCATTGGCCCGTTGGACAGAGGCCCACTTGCGGCCGTTCTTTTATGGGGCTGATGAACAGATCACTACTTTGTTCTTGTGGCATCTAGCTGAGGAGGTAGAGCACAAGTGCGTCGCCTATGACGCTTATGAAGAAGTAGATGGCTCACGGGTTCGGTACCTGGCTGCGGCGATCACTTCAATAGTGATTCTGAGCATCTACACCTTGATCTCGACAGTGCTCAACCTGAACGCACAAGGACGTTTATTTCACCCAGTTGCTTGGTGGCGGCTACTGCTCAGCAGTATCAGTTTGGCATGGGAAGTTCTTCCCGATGTTGCTGCATCTGCGATGCCCGGTCACCATCCGAGCGATTTCACCGACCCGATCGCCTTAACCACCTGGCTGAGTCAGTACGACGCAGAAACCGCATCACTCCCCTTGTGGTGGACCGGTGCACCGTCGAGCGAACTGAGCGGGTTGTAACTAGTTCTCAACGACGCGCCACGCAGCTACCGCGGCTTCATGTTGGCGAGGCACTCTCTGGAACCGATTGCGTCAACGAGATTGCATATTCAGGACAGTTATCGACCGCTAGTTGAGCCTTCGCGAGAAGCTCCTCGGGTATGTCGTCACTGATGAGCAGCACTGCGTAGCCTTCATCGTCAACGTCGAACAGCTCGGGAGCGAGCAAATAGCAACGGTTGTGGCCTTGGCAGGCCTCACGGTTGTAGGTAATCCTCATAGCGTTTCCTTGCTTGTCGATGAAACGTTCGAACCCAAGATGCGGATGGGGAGCTTGCGTGGCCCTCGTACCTGTCCTGTCGACCACAGAACGCCCTCTGGGTCCGCAAGTTCAAACTCCGGCACCCGCGCAAGCCACTCCTGCAATGCAACGGTAAGTTCCATTCTGGCCAGATTCGATCCAAGGCAACGATGAATCCCAAGGCCAAACGCCGCATGACGGTTCTTCTGACGATCCAGAATGACCTCGTTGGGATTTTCAAAGAACTCGGGATCTCGGTTTGCTGCTGGGAATGGCAACAGCACCCAGTCCCCCTCGTGGAGCCGGCTTCCGCCAAGGTCTACATCCTTTGCAACCTTGCGTGCCATAGTCACCGGAGCGAACGCTCGTAGCATCTCCTCAACAGCAAATGGCATCAACTCTGGCTCTGCAATAAGGCGAGCCGTTTGGTCTGGATTTTGAGCTAAATGCCAGATGCTCGCACCAATTGCCGACCAAGTCGTGTCGATCCCTGCGAGCAATATGAGCGCGATGGTTCCAAGCACATGCTCATCGGTCAGGGGCACACCATCAATCTCCGCATCGAGCAAAAAGCCGATTAGGTCATCGCTGGGAGCACCTCTCCTGAGAGCGATCTGCTCCAAGATGTAAAACACCATTGTCTCTTCTGGTGGGACTGGCTCTTCGTTCTGGCCCGCCCGCTCAAGAATGCGATGGATAAAACCACGGAAGCGGTCCCCATCTTCTGCCGGTACCCCAAGCATGTGCGCAATTACACGAACTGGGATGTGCTGCGCGTATAGCTCTGCCGCGTCAACGACACCAGTGGAATCTTGTTGATCAAGAATCTGATCAATCAACTGCGAACAGAAGGCTCGAGTGGGAGCCTCTATTGGCCGAATCGCCTTCGGGGAGAAAGCCGGCAAAAGAAGCCGCCGAGCAACCTCATGAAAAGGTGGATCCGAGGTAATCGGAGGCGCATACCCAACCGGCGCAGGGATATCAGGCTCAAACACCGAGACAATCACCCCGCGTGATGTGAAGTGCTCAGTATCGTGCGCAATCGCCGAAATCTCTTCATGGCGAGTTGGCAGCCACGTCCCGCCGAAACGATCAGAGTGCGCAACTGGGCAAGTCACTCTGAGCTCTTCCCAGATTGCTGGGGCATCTGCTGCGTACTCAGGAGAAGTGTGATCGAAATCGGTCTGCCAGTCCGTCACAGGGCATCGCTCTGGTCCACTCATCAGTAGCTCCAATCAAGGGGTATTCGCTGTCAGGAGGACATTTCGAACTAATCGTTGAACCTTAGTTGTGCCACGAGTTGGATTCACTTCGCTACTCAATTCGCAGTAAACTCAAATTCTTGACCGATGAGAGCGCCACAACAGACCAAGAGCTTGAGTTTGCGGAAACTCGCTCAGGTTTGGCAGTTGGTGAGACACGGGACAAGCACCCAAACGCTGATGCCCAGCAGTTGAGTTCTGCAGCAATGGACGACCTGCGGAGCGCTCGCCGGAGACGCCGAATCGGAGATGTTGCGTGGGGCGATTTGGCATACCGGGTGTACACCACGGCCCTGGCCTGTTTGGTGTTTGCGGTGTTTGCCTCGGGCTGGGTCGGTGACTCGGAGCTTGCAAGCTCTTCTGTCAGGTCAGTTCAAGAGTCCGGTCCGATTTGGGCTGGACTGTTCGTGGCAGTGTCGTTGCTTCTTGGAGTGCGCTCGGGGACACGCGCTGGTCCAGTCGCTCTGGAGTCCGCTGATGTGTATCACTTGCTACTTGCGCCAATCTCGCGTTCGCGTGTGCTTCGTCGGCCCGTTGTGGGAGTTGTGGGGTACGGGGTTGCGACGGGTATGGCAGTGGGCGCGTTGGTTGGTTCGCTCTGCAGTCAGCGACTGCCAGGTAGCTCCGTTGAGTGGATGCTCTCTGGAGCGCTCTTCATGGGTGCCACAGCGACGCTGTCGCTTGGTGCTGCTCTCGTCACAGCATCGCGTCGTGTTCCGCGACCGTGGATGGAGCTTCTGGCGTGGGCATTACTAATTTCCTCGCTCGTGGCGGTGGCTGGCTATCTCCCGTTCGCACCTCTGACCCTTCTTGGTCAGATTCTGTTCTGGCCGCTGAGCTTTGCCCCGCTTCCGCTTCTAGTAGTTGCAGTATCAATAGCACTAGCCGTGACCGGAATGATGATGATTGGAGGGCTGTCAATTGAGCTTGCGCAACGTAGGACTCGACTTGTTGGCCAACTCCGTTTTGCAGTCACGCAGCAGGACCTGCGGTCAGTACTGCTTTTGCGCAAGCAGCTCGCATCGGAACGACCTCGCAACAGCAGTCGCTTCTCTCGATTGCCGATTCGCTTCGGTGGAAGATTCCCGGTGTTTACTCGCGATGTCGAGAGCTTTGGACGCTGGCCTTGGGTGCGAGTTCTACGTGTAAGTGTGCTCGGCATGGCTGCGGCACTGTGTCTCTATGGGGCATGGTCTGGAACTACCCCACTCGTTCTTCTTGCAGGCCTCTGTACCTACGTAGCTGGACTCGATGTGATTGAACCGTTAGCTCAAGAGGTTGATCACCCCATGATGCTGGCCTCGTACCCAGAGCCTGCTGGTGTCATCTTGCAGCGTCATCTAGTCGCCCCGGTGATCGTGATGGTGATCGTAGGATTCGAGGGCTTGTTGTTGGTGTGGGCTCTACACCCGTCGATCAACGTGATTGCCATTGGTGCCATCACTGTGGTCACTGCTGCTGTAACAGCTGTTGCGGGCGCTTCAATCAGCGTGGTCTCTGAGGCCGTGCTCGATGCCGGGGATGCGGCGATGATGCCGCCAGAAGTAACTGGGCCACGAGTCGTGATCCGAACACTGTGGCCCCCACTTGTGGCCGTGATTGGGGTGACCCCGGTTCTACTAGCGCAGCGTGCAATGCGCCTAGGCAACGATCCGATTCCGCCTGCGCTTACTCTGGCCATTCCAATCTTGGTGCTAGCTGGGGCTGTGTTTATGTGGGTGAAATACCGTGAAGACATCCATCGCACTATGGGCGAAGCAATGGGAGCTAAGACATGAGAGTTGAACTGATATGAGCCCGTCTTCCTCTTCAAGCGCAGCAAAGCCACATGAGGTCATCAGGTTAATCGGCGTGGCAAAAGAGTACGGCGATGTGGGTGCACTCGCTCCGGTTGATCTTTCTGTCATGGCGGGTGAAGCAATCGTTCTGGTCGGCCACAATGGGTCGGGCAAATCCACCTTGCTGAGCATCATTGCCGGAATGCTTGAACCTTCCGAGGGGACGGTTCTGGTACACGGACAGCCACCCGACTCGATCTATGCGCGTGAGCGCCGGTCATGGCTCCCCGATACACCGGTGCTGTATGACGACCTGAGCGTGCGAGAGCATTTGGAATACACCATTCGCATGCACGGCGGCCAAGGCGATGAACCCATCATCGATGACCTGATCGAGCGCCTCGGCCTTGCGAAACGAGAAGATGACCTGCCTTCGCAGTTCAGCCGAGGTTTGCGCCAAAAAGCGGCAGCTGCGGTAGCCCTAGTGAGGCCGTTCACACTGCTATTGGTAGATGAACCCTTTGTCGGCCTTGATGCGGCTGGGCGAGAAGCTTTGCTTGGCTTGCTCGAAGAGGCGCGCCGGGGCGGGGCAACGGTACTTGTAGCTACTCACGACCCGGCAGTGATCTCAAGATTTAAGCGCGGGTTGGTGCTCGACGACGGCCATGTGGTTCATGATGGAACCGCAGACTCGCTTCACGCCTATCTGTCGGCCGACGTGACCCACGGCGAATCCTGAACAGCTGAGCGATCCTGACCTTGTAAGAGGTACTGTCAGCGAAGGATTGTCAACGATTCGGACTTTTCCGAATCTTCTTACTGAAGGAACTAAATGTCTGGAACTATCCATCTCGACATTGATGCCGGTATCGCAACCATCACCAATGACAACACAGAGAAGCACAATGCATTTGATGATGCGATGGATGCCCGACTGTTTGAGATATTGGCCGAGATTCAAGCGAACCCAGATATCCGAGTCGTGATCTGGCGGGGGGAAGGCAAGTCCTTCTCCTCTGGTAGAGACGTTGGCTCCATTGGGGTTGCTAAGACCGAGCTGACTCACCATGAACTCATGCGTAGAGGCCATCGCGGAATCCAACAGCTCTGGCAGATGGATCAACCAGTATTGGTTGCATGTAAAGGCTGGGTTATGGGCGGGTCATTTCAGCGAGCGCTGCTTTGTGACATCCGTATAGCCGCAGAAGGAACCCGGTTTCGCTTGCCAGAGCTCACCTACGGAGTCATTCCCGATACCGGCGGTGTGGCAGTCCTGCATCAGATGTGCGGCGACGGGGTTGTGAACGACATGGTGCTGACCGGTCGAGTCATGGATGCCGAGGAGGCACTTCGACACGGAGTGGTGAGTCGTGTTGTTGCCGAGTCAGAACTCGACGATGTCGTTCACGCAATGGCCGAGCAGATCGTGTCTACTCCAACGATCACGGTCAAGTTGTACAGAGAGGTGCTCCGGCATCTGTCGTTGCCTCCGCTGCGCGCATCTATGGCTGATGAACTCACCTATCAGACGACGCTCAATAAGAGTGACGACTTTGCAGAGTTCAAGGCGGCACGCTCCGAGGGCCGCGACCCCCGGTATAGCGGCAGTTAAGCCGAGAACACCTGCATGTCTACCTACCTGAGGAGTATCTGCGATGAGTGAATGGATTGGACTCCCCCAGCCTCCAGCAGCCGGAGCAACTGCACTGGCGCTAGGCACTTTCGACGGCGTGACGGTGGTTGTAACCGGCGGAGGCACAGGACTTGGCAAGGCAATCGCCTCAGAGTTCGCTCGACTCGGTGCTCGCCTAGCCATTCTGAGTCGTAAGACGGAACATCTTGATGCTGCCAAAGCTGCGATGAAGGCAATTGGTGCAGAGGTGTTGTGCATCGAGTGCGACATTCGAGATGCCGACAGTATCTCGGCAGCGTTTGACCAGATTGAGGATCGCTTTGGTTTGCCCGGTGTTGTTGTCAACAATGCAGCAGCAAACTTTCCCTCGCCGAGCGAGGATCTCTCTCCCAACGCCTGGCGCACTGTTGTAGATATCACCTTGAACGGAACATTCCTCATGTGTCGCGAGTACGGGCAACGCCTGCTGCGTGCCGGGGTGCCTGGATCGATCATCAACATCGGGGCGACCTATGCGTGGACTGGCGGCCCGGGGTTTGCTCATTCGGCAGCTGCGAAGGCGGCCGTGAAGAACTTGACCGAGTCCCTCGCAGTGGAGTGGGGCCCCTACGGGATTCAGGTGAACTGTCTTGTCCCGGGCTTGATGCCCCATGAAGACATGACTGCAGACATTCAAGGAAACCTCAGCAATGTGAACGACAAAGACCTCTGCCAGCCCGCTATGAGGGTTGGGCAGCGGCAAGAACTCGGGTGGGCCGCAACGTTTCTTGCCTCGCCTTACGCACGGTTTATCTCCGGTCACACGCTGGTAGTCGATGGTGCCAATTGGCAACGCAGGTCTTTGACAAACCCGGAGGTCATCCCGATTCGCGTTCAGATGGGCCGACCACCATTTGGGCAGGACTGAGGGCGCAGGCGCCACAGCCGAGTACTCAGACCAATACGTCTTCTTTTTGGGCCTCGGCCTCGTCCTCGGGAAACTCAGTTGGACCTTCCACATTGATGCTGGGAAGCAGGCGATCAAGCCATGAGGGGAACCACCAGTTCTTGTCGCCTAGCAACTCCATCGAGGCTGGCACTAATAACATGCGAACCAAAGTGGCATCGATCAGAACCGCAAAGGCGAGCCCAAAGCCGAACAACTTGATGGCGCGGTCACTCTCCAACAAGAACGATCCGAACACGAACACCATGATGGCTGCGGCAGCAGAGATAACTCGAGCCGTGGCGGCAAGACCGTTAGCTACCGAGGTGTGACTGTCGCCGGTGCGGAGCCATTCTTCTCGAACCCGAGACAGAAGAAAGACCTCATAGTCCATCGATAGCCCGAAAACGATAGCGAACAGCATCATAGGAATGAACGGTTCAATTGGTGCTGGTTCGATCCCGAACAGGTCCTTTGCCCAGCCCCACTGGAAGATCGCGACGATCACCCCGTATGCAGCACCGATGGACAGCAAGTTCATGATCACTGCCTTGAGTGGCACCAGCAGTGAGCGGAATACCACCATGAGCAACAAGAACGACAGCGACAGCACAGCTGCGAAGAAGAGGAAGAGTCGCCCCGATAAGTAGTTCGAGAAATCAACAGAGATGCCGACTTGCCCGGTCACCAGCACATCAAGACCCGTGTCTGCAGTCACCGTGGGCAATACGTTTTCACGAAGGTCGACCACAAGGTTGGTTGTCGCCTCATCCTGTGGAGAAGTCGTAGGGGTCACTACCCAGAGCACTGCGCCCGAGTCGCTCGGATTCTCAAGGTTCGACGGGATTGGAGGCGAGACAGCCTGTACTCCTGGGACCTTTTCGAGTTGCGTGCTGACGTCTATGAGGGAGCCAGAGTTAGATATATCCGTACCGTCGGGAACGCCGGCTACCAATAGCAGTTTGCCATTTGATCCTGGGCCGAAACCATCCGAGACCAAGTCGTAGGCCTTGCGGCCAGTGTTCTCTGCCGGA
>JBIKPA010000083.1:0-10991 GCA_044357715.1 Microthrixaceae bacterium | reverse complement strand
TCAACATGTGTTCCATGCCGGTCATAGTGCGCGTCGCGGGCCTCAGACAACCTTTTAGAGTTGGCCCGTGTTCGGCGAAAACCGTTGTAATCACGGGACATTCCCAGCAACCCTGAGACGGTTCTCGGCACGAGTCGGCCCCTCCTCGGGCGCTGCCCAAGCGGCTTATACACTGCGAACATGTCGCGCACATTGTCCGAGGCGGACTCCAAAGTCTTCTTGTCCGAGTTCAACATTCACTTTGCTCCAGAAGTGCTCGCAACCACTGCTGATGAGGCTGTCCTCGCAGCAGTCTCGGTCGGGCTACCAGTTGCGGTGAAGTTGTGCGGTGAGAATATTTCACACAAGACCGAAAGAGGGCTGGTGCGACTTGGACTCTCTGATGCCAGCAGCGTTCATGAGGCTGCGACGGCACTGCTTGCTGCAGCAGTCCCAGAGGATCATGCAACTGGAGTTCTCGTGGCTCCGATGGTGAGCGGTGGCCGCGAACTCATAGCGGGGATATCGGTGGACGAGCAGTTTGGCCCAACGGTCCTGATCGGAATTGGGGGCGTGCTCGCAGAGGCCATAGCGGATGTAGCGGTTCGGCTGCTGCCCATTACCGAGGTAGATGCAATTGAGATGATTGAGCAACTGCACACGCAGGCGCTACTCGAAGAGTTTCGCGGCGAGCCCGCTGTTGATCGGAGAGCAGTCGCCGATATTTTGTTAGCCCTTTCGCAACTCGCAGCGCAGCACCCCGAGGTTGTCTCGGTAGACATCAACCCGCTGATTATCTCAGGAGGTCAACCAATCGCAGTTGATGCACTTGTTGAGGTGAACGCGTGACTACTGACCGGATGCAACCCAATAACTCCGAAGCATCATTTCTGGCCTTGTTTGAGCCCAAGGGAATCGTCATCGCTGGTGCTTCAACTCATCCTGGAAAGTTTGGTTTTGTCAGCCTTCACAATGTGATTTCCTCCGGGTACACAGGAAAGATATTTGCTACGAACCTGGAGGGGGTAGAGGTTCTTGGAATCAAGACCCTGCCATCGCTTGATGAACTACCTCAGGGTGAGGCTGACCTCATTTTTGTCTGCACACCCAAGTCTGCAAACCTTGAACTTGTTCGGTCTGCGGCAGCAAAGGGGATCCGCGCAGCATTTCTGACTTCGGCTGGTTACGCAGAAGCAGGGGAGCAGGGCCAAAAAGACGAAGCAGAGCTAGTTGAGCTCTGCAAAGAACTTGGACTGTTGCTTGTTGGGCCAAACGGTCAAGGAGTCATCTCGACGCCGGCAAAGCTCTGTGCGCAGATCGTGGCCCCTTACCCCCCAGCGGGAAGTATCGGTATAGCGAGTCAGTCAGGGAATTTTGTCTCTAGCTTTATGAATTGGTCCTGCGCTACGGGAGTCGGGATTTCTCGGGCCGTTTCGGCGGGAAATGCAGCAGCTACTTCGGTCGGCGATTTCCTCGAGATGTATAGCTCTGACTCGGCAACACGAGTTGGTCTTGCGTACGTAGAAGGAATCTCGGACGGGAGAGGCTTCTTTGACCAAGTGAAGTCAGTAGCTCTCAAGATGCCCCTGGTAGTGATCAAGGGTGGATCTACTGCCGGTGGGGCCCAGGCCGCTGCTAGCCATACGGGTTCGCTAGCAAGTGACGACCGCACCTTCGACGGCGCCTGCCGTCAGGCTGGGGTGACCCGCGCAACAACCGTCGAAGAGGCCTTTGAAGCAGCTGCAACATTTGCGACTCAACCGCTACCAAGAGGCAACAGAGTCGTCGTGATTACTACTGCTGGCGGTTGGGGCGTCGTGACAGCGGATGCAATTACACGTGATCATGATCTTGATTTGATAGAGCTTCCATCAGATCTTCGTGAGTCGATCGATGCGTATCTCCCTCCGCGCTGGAGTGGTAGTAACCCAGTAGATCTAGCTGGTGGTGAGACTCGAGACACGATCCCCAAGGTGCTTGAATTAGTTGCCTCGCATCGACAAGTTGATGCCGTGATTTATCTGGGAATAGGGATTCAGTCGAATCAGGCGCGCATGCTGAGTGAAGGCCCGTTTGCAGATGATCCTGATATTGCAAGAATCGTGGCCTATCACCAGCGACAAGACGCAAGGTTCGCTCAAGCCGCAGATGAGGTTTCACGGGCTACGAACAAGCCAGTCCTGACTGCTACCGAACTTGCAGTGGCCTTCGGCGACAATTCGGGGCCTGCAACGGTTCGTAGCACAGGTCGATTGTGTTACAGCTCAGCCGATCGCGCCGTTACTGCACTCGGTCACCTGTGGCGCCATAGCCGCTACCGGATGCGTCGCGACCTACCGCTGCTTGATGCCTGCCCAGCAGAGTTCCTACAAGGCAGTCGACCCGCTGCTGCCGAGGCCGACAGTGACGAATGAAGAACCGCCACCGGGTGAGCGCGAGCAAACTCCGGCCGAGCGCGCCGGTGCAACGCCGCTCGACCCCAAGCTGTTTCGCGAACATGCTGCACAGGCTGCTGCACGAGCAGCATCTCAGCCTCAGAGCCTGCTGAACGAACAAGCGCTCGAGGAACAAGAGCGTTCAAAAGGCGAGGATCTTGTTGTCGTCAGAAGAAACAAGCGTCCGAACCACATCGCTCAGCGAAAATCACGACATGGGTTCAAGCCATGGTTGATTGCCGCAGGCTGCTGTGTTGTGTTGTCGCTTCTGTTGGCCGCAGCTGGGTACTTCCTGCAGAGCGACACCGAAGTGTCTGCAGCTTCGGAATCACCTTTGGTGCTAGCTAGCAGTTTGTTCTCGGCACGCCGGGTGGCTGAGGTAGTTGTGCGACCTGTTGCGGCCAGAAACCTACAGACTGTTCTCCAACCTATCCTTGCCGATGCCCCCGAAAACACATGCCTGCAGGTTCGTGAGTCCAACAACGCCGTTTTTTCGTTCCAGGCTTCGCAGCCACTTGTCCCTGCATCAAACCTGAAGTTGCTTGTTGGCGCCGCAGCACTAGAACTTCTAGATCAAAATGCCCGATTAACTACAAAGTTTTCCACTGATGGCAAACCTACCGACGGCTCAACAATCCAGGGCAATCTTTATATGCTCGGAGGCGGAGATCCCGTGTTGAGCACGGCTTCATTTGCAGCTAGGCCGGACCGTACCGGACAGGTTTTTACTGATCTCGACAAGGTGGCCGATCAAATCTATGACACCGGTGTCAGAACCATTACGGGCTCGGTTGTGGGCGATGCTTCGCGTCACGATGATCTGCGCACGGTGAGTTCTTGGCCAGATCGCTACACCACCCAAGGCCAAGTCGCGCCCCTTTCTGCACTACTAGTCAACGATGGCGTAGATGGCAGTGGTGCAATTGTGAAGGATCCAACTGTGCATGCTGCAGCAGTTCTGACAGAGCTGCTCAAGTCTCGTGGCATAGAGGTTCAATCTGAACCGAAGGTTGGTGTGGCACCGGAAAACGCAACGCAGCTCCTTCAGGTCGAGTCTCCAACGGTGAGTGAACTAGTCACTGAGGCCCTCCGGTTTTCGGACAACACCACCACCGAAATCCTTGTGAAAGAAATCGGCTTAGCCGGAGGCGGCACTGGTTCAACGGCGGCAGGAGTTGCGGCACTTTCTCAGTGGGTGGCTGCTTCCACTCTGCCCGCTGAAGGCCTGAACATTGTTGATGGCTCCGGGCTATCTCCCGACAATCGAGTGACTTGCGCATTTCTGTCGGCTCTGCTCGCCGAGGGCGGCAGCGAGTCGGCTATTGCTACATCGTTAGCTGTTCCAGGCCAAGCAGGCACCCTTGATGATCGTTTCTTGTCTGAGCCACTTCGAAGCAGCCTGCGAGCAAAGACCGGAACCTTGCTGCAAGTCACTGGTCTTTCTGGCTGGTTGGCGACAACAGCGCAGAGGAATTTGGCGTTCTCTTTGTTGATCAACACTGGCAGTAGAAATGTAAATGCATCTGACCTGACAACGCAGCGAGATATTTTGCAGGCATTGTTGACGTATCCCGATGCGCCAGATCTCGACGCACTGATTCCACTTGCGCCGAAACCGCCAGAAAGATAGTTGCGATGCCCAAGTATGGAGATGACAACGCGTCTCTTAGCTCCGATAACTCACCCGAGCCTGAGGAACTGCCAATGTTTCCGCTGGGGTCTGTGCTGCTTCCCGGCATGGCGTTGCCCTTGCATATCTTTGAGCCTCGCTATCGAGTGATGATGCATGACCTGCAGCACAGCGGCTCCCAAGACTTTGGGGTGGTACTGATTGAGCGAGGTAGCGAGGTTGGCGGGGGTGAAACAAGAGGCCAAGTTGGCTGCCGTGCAGTTATTGCTCAGGCTATGGAACAGTCAGATGGGTCTTGGGCGGTCGTAGCGGTAGGAACCGAGCGCATACAAGTTGTTCAGTGGCTTGAGGACGATCCCTATCCAAGAGCAGCTGTTGCAAATTGGCCGGATACGGAACTAACCCTTCCCGTTGATCCTTCGAGGCTGGACCTCGCCGAACAGATAGCCCGCCGCGTGGCCGCACTGGCAGTAGAGATGGGAGCTCCGGGTCTTCTCGCAGATTGCGAACTCAGCGCTGATCCCAGCAGCCGCCTCTATGAACTTGCCACCATGGCACCTATTGGCGCTCTCGATCGAGGCCAGATACTTGCTACCCCTGATCTCACTCGTCGAACACAGGTGCTGATTGAAATGCTTGAAGAACAAGAACTCCTGCTGCAAGGCCGTCTCTCGTTCGGCGACTAAGCCATCTGAGCTACTTGTTTCTCCTTGATTCGGTAGCGGCTAGCAGTATCAAGATGAAAGTCGGGTCAGGTAGTAACACCTTGGCTGCATCGAGGGTGGTAAAACTGCATCTAACAAAGTAGGAGGGCACGTTGGCAGATCAATTCGCAGAGAAATTCCGGCCGAGATCCAAGTCGGGGCCGGTGGGGCAGATCACCGAATTAAAGGATCTGGTTACGGGCTATGCCAAGCAGCAGACCGTCGATCCACTCAAGACCCTTGGACGATACCTGGGCTACGGATTTGCGGGCTCGATGGTTATGGGGCTCGGGTTCTTCTTGCTCTTGCTTGCACTGCTTCGGGGACTTCAGGAATTGACCGTTTTCAATGATCCAACGCAACTTGATGGTGGAACCTTCTCCTGGGCTCCTTATTTCATTACTGCTACTGCCGGTACCATATTGGTGGTTCTGTTCTTGTGGCGCTTAATTGCCAACTTGAATAAGCACCACGCTGCAAGCGCCCACTCCGCATAAACACAAGTGTTTCAAATGAAGAACTAGGGATGGTAATGAGTCAGAGCAGATCAGACGTTCCGATCAGCCGGGAAGACATAAAGAAGAAACTCGGCGATCTTCAGGGCGAGACCCTTGACCAAGTTGGTGAAGCAAAGAGCCAGCTCCTTGCAGTTGCTGCCGGCATTGCAGTAACTGCCCTCGTCGTAGTGTTCCTTCTTGGCCGCCGCGGCGGCAGGCGGTCATCTGCGATCATTGAAGTTCGCCGCTCCTGATGATTCAGAGCTTGTGGGAGTCGCTCCTCTCACGTGTTTTCGGTGATGGTATGGCTTCAGGTATCGCCGTTCGTGGAACCGAGTTTCTTGGCAAAGAACTGTCGAGTGCGGTCCATCGAGAAGACCAAGATGTAACCCGGGTTCGTCTGCGTGCAGGCGAGAGCTACACCGTTGTGGCACGTCCTCCTGCGACGAGAAGAGAGCGTAAGTTGGCCAAGGCTCAGCGATCCCTGAATCGCAGATTCGACTCGCTCAATCGCCCAACCAAGTCACAACTACGAACTGCTAGAAAGCTGTCGCGCGCTCAGCGGCGCCTTGGCAGAACGGCCCCGAGTTCCAGACGCGCACGGAAGCGAGCCCGGACCGAGGCCGAACTCGGTAGAAGGTTCGATCAGAAGATGCGTCCGACCAAACAGCAGTTGAGGGTGGCCAGAGACCTCACGGCAACCACCACCCAACTCGATACATCTCGAGCCTTGAGCTTGCAGCTCGCAAGGCGCCGGAATCGAATTCGCCGGCGACGGACCAAGGTAACGGTCTACGACTGAATAGCTAACGCTGCCTCAGTGGGCGGTGCTGGAGTGGAACTTGGCTTGGTGGTCACAGGGGCGGGGCGCTGTCGTCCATCATGTAGGGATGTTAGTGCGCCTTCGAAATCCCAACCGTGAAGTGGTCATGCCGGGCCCGGCGCTTGTCTCGGTCCTTCTTGAGCGTTTATCCCTCAACCGCGAATCGGTTCTGGTGATTCGAAACGGCACCATCGTTGCTGGGGACGGGCGTCTTGAGGATGACGACGAAGTAGAGGTTCGTCCGGTGATTTCTGGTGGCGCTTTCGGTAGTGAGTTAGTAGTCGGCGGGGAGTCAGTGCTTGGGCAGGAGGAGTAGAGAATGAAGTGTGTTGTCTGTCGCGACCCGGCAGTAATAGATGTCCGAAGGGCGAATTCAAATTTCTGTAGCGACCACTTCGTTCGTTTTTGTCAAGAGCAGATGTCTCGAGCAATTCGGGAATTCGACATGATGTCACTGACCGACCGGGTGCTTGTTGCGGTGTCTGGAGGCAAGGATTCCCTCGCCGTTTGGGATCTCCTACAGCGGTCTGGGTACCAGGCGGATGGGCTCTATCTTGGTCTTGGAATTGAGGACTATAGCGACACATCTGTTGTGTTTGCCCGCTCGTTCGCTCAATCCCGAAATCTGAAGTTGATCGAAGTCGACCTTCCCACTGACTACGGCTACGACATTCCCTCGGGAGCACGTGCCGCCCGCCGGGCACCATGTTCGGCATGCGGGACTTCCAAGCGGCATCTTTTCGACAAGGTTGCACTTGAGGGGTCCTACGACGTTTTAGTCACAGGCCATAATCTTGACGACGAAGCAGCCGTACTGTTCGGAAACGTTCTTCGTTGGCAGACGGAGTACCTTGCACGTCAGATGCCGGTGCTCCATGCAAGGCCGGGCTTTCCGAAGAAGGTCAAACCACTGATACGGCTATCGGAACGCGATACTGCCGCTTATTGCATCCTCCTCGGCATTGACTACATGGTTGAGGAATGCCCGATGTCTGCTGGCAATAAGCATCTGGGCTACAAAGAGGCCCTTAATTCGATCGAACTTGTTTCACCTGGAACGAAGTCTGATTTTTACTCTGGCTTTTTGCGGAAAGCATCTGCACTCTTCCGGACTGCTTATCTTGAAGCAGCACCCACTAGCGGTGCCTCTCAGTCCTCAGAGGAATTGAGCCATTGTGTTCGTTGTTCAGCACCGAGCACTTCAACGTTGTGCGCGTTTTGTCGCTTAGTTGATAAAGCAGGTGGATCAGTCGGTGCGGAACAGCGGGGGTTGAGCAGCGTGTCGGATTCGGGTGCTGCTCAACCTGTCAGGATAACGAAGCGATCAGTCACACCAGACTTGTCGACAATGACACCAGTACGACCAACAGAACTTGAGGCAGAACTATGAGCGGACCATTAGCCGAAGGGGATCTCGTGCAGTTCCTCGATAATAAAGGTCGGCGTTATCAGGCAGTTCTGACCCTTGGCAAAGAGTTCCACTCGCACTCTGGGTATATCGCTCATGACGAGATCATCGGCCGGGCTGAGGGATCAACTTTTAACACCACGCGCGGCCAAGTGCTGACGGTGCTTCGGCCAACGCTCTCGGACTTCATTTTGAAGATGCCTCGGGGAGCTCAGGTCATCTACCCCAAAGACATTGGTCCGATCCTGATGCTTGCCGACATCGGCCCTGGGGTGCGAGTACTTGAATCAGGGGTTGGTTCCGGGGCGCTGTCCATGGGAATGCTGCGCGCCGGAGCAGATATTGTTGGCTATGAACTCCGAGAAGACTTTGCGTCTCGTGCACAGAAAAACGTGGAGCAATTTCTAGGAACTGATGTGCTTGATCGCTATCGTGTCGAACTGCGTGATTGCTATGAGGGAATCGATGAAAAGGAGCTTGATCGGGTTGTTCTCGATCTTCCTGAGCCATGGCAGGTGGTACCACACGCAGCAACGAGTCTGCGTACCGGAGGAATCTTCTTGGCCTACACCCCAAGCGTGACTCAAGTAGCGCAGCTTCGCGAGGCCCTTGCTGCCGCTTCCTTTTTTGCCTGCGAGACTCTCGAAGTTCTGCAGCGCGGCTGGTACGTCGAGGGCCAAGCCGTTCGGCCAGATCATCGCATGGTGGCTCACACCGGCTTCTTGACCCACGCCCGACTCGGCGGTTCCTAGGGTGAACCAGCCTGACCACAAGTACTGCGTGCTCGTTGCAGGGCAATGAATCTGTTTGATGCATTACTTATCGCCGGTGCCGCCTTTGGCGCCTATGGGGGTTGGAAGCTGGGTTTTTTGCAACGCTTGTCGGGGTGGCTTGGGGCCGCTGCCGGCTTGGGCTTGGCGCTTTTGCTACTGCCAAAACTAACTCAAGCCTCTGGAGCGAATTCAGACATAGCAATCCTCACGCTCAGTTCAGCAGTGTTATTCCTGGCTTTTATGCTTGGCCAAGGGATCGGCTCAGCGATTGGGTCTAGGTTGCGCCGAGGGGTCGACAGCAGTGGGGGACGTGGTCTGGATGCCCTCGGCGGAGCGTTGCTTGGCATTGTTGGAGTCATTGTTCTTGCTTGGCTCATCCTGCCAGTGATGTCTGAGGCAGCGGGTTGGCCGTCCGCCGCTGCTCGAGGGTCGGTGATCTCTCGTGAAATCAGCAATTCGCTTCCTGCTCCGCCATCGCAGATAACAGATTTGGAAAGGCAACTAACTGGGGGCGAGTTTCCGAAAGTATTTGCTGGGCTTCGTTCGGCACCAGAGATCGTTCCTCCTCCTGAAGGAAGTTCGATTACGCAGGAGCAACTCACCGTGGCATCGAGAAGCTCGGTACGCGTCGAGGCATCGGCCTGTGATCGCATTCAGGCAGGAAGCGGGTTCTTCGTAGATGAGAACTTGATCGCAACAAACGCGCACGTTGTTTCTGGGTCGACCTCGTTGCAGGTGATCACAGCTGACGAAGGTGAGGTCACCGATGGCCAAGTTGTTGCTTTCGACCCAGCGACTGACCTTGCTTTGATTTCTACTGACCTGAGTCGACCCGCATTGCCGCTAGCTGCACCTGTAGTTGGTGACCGTGGCTTAGTGATGGGCTTCCCAGGTGGCGGACCGTTTGACCCCTCGCCATTTGAGGTTGGTGAGCAAGTCCAAGCAAGCGGGTATGACATCTACGACCGTAGCAAGGTAACGAGAGATATTTTAGTGCTGGGTAGCAACCTTGCCCCCGGTGACTCGGGCAGCGCGGTGCTTCGTTCAGATGGTTCTGCTATCGGCGTTGCGGTTGCAATTGCGCCCGATAAGCCAGGAGTTGCTTACGCACTGTCATCTGCTGCTCTACAACAGTTTCTCGAACAGGGGACTAACGGTGCAGTGAGTACGGGTAGTTGTGTCTGATGAGCAACGCCTGTTGGTAATGAAGTCAAAGAGCAGTCACCGAAAAACGCTGATTGAGTCGCTATCTTTTAGCTCACGCATGTTTGTGCGGATCGCAATCAATGAAGGGCTGTCGTTATGTCTGATGAGAACGCACCACAAGACGGGTTCGCGCAAGGAACACCTGAAGATCTATCTGATGCCACTGCAGATGCCACGCAGGTGTTGCCGACCACAAGTGCAGTGCCAGCAACAGCCGCTGCAGCACAGGGCGGATCACCGCAAGGGAATCCAGAACTTGCGAGGGAAGAGACTTCTGCCTCGTCTCCGGCTGGTGGCGGCGTTCCCGGATGGGCTGTGGGCGTAATAGTGCTTCTTGTTGTTGTGGTGATGTTGGTGTTGTTCTTGGTTCTTCAAAACAACTCGACGTCACCAGCAGATTCAACTACGAGCACAACAAGTAGCAGCGTGAGCACCACGGTGACTACCTCGTCTCCGACCACGAGCCAACGCCCGACTACCACGCAGCGGCCAGCGACCACAACAACTCAAGCGACCACAACAACTCAAGCGACCACTACAACTGAAGCGCCTTCCACCACTTCCACCTCGGCCCCCTAAGCGGAGCCGAGGTTAAAGGGTGGTCAGTTAGTCAGCTTCTGTTGCTACGGTCAGCCGGCTTCAATAAAGATGCATTCGCCGGGGCATTCCTCAGCGGACTCAACAACGCCTTCAATTTCTTTGTCAGGAATGTCTGCGAGCGCTGCAGCGCCACCGGGGTCGCTCAAGATGTCGCTGCCCTGTTTGACGTATGCCAAGCCATCATCAAGCAGTGCGAACACCGCTGGAGAGATCTCTTCGCATAGTCCATCTCCTGTGCAGAGATCTTGATCGATCCAGACCTTCAAACCCATTTGAATTACCTGCCTTAGTTTCGGTTCTCGGGGGAACCGGATTGACGAACTTGGACTTGCTCATCCTAGCCGCATTGGTGAATTAGCACGGTAATCTCGGTAGAAATCCGTCACAATCCAGAGCCTTCTCAGCTTTGTGTCCACGCAACCATGCCGAAGCGAGGTATACAAAGGAAGGGCGTTTACGGTTCCACCAATTTGAGGATGAGAGGGTTCCATGGGTGATCAGGAAACCACCAACAATTCCGAGTTCGGCGAGAGCGAGAATGACCTGCTTCGCGAACAAGTAGCTGAGTTGTCAGAGGAAGTGGCGGTGCTATTGCGGCGACTTCAGGATGCGCCGAAGCGAGTTCGAACTCTTGAAGAACGACTGCTAGAGACAAAGGGGCAACTCGCACAGGCTGTGAGCCAAAACGAAAAGCTCTCGTACACGCTTCGCGAAGCTAGAGATCACATCTCCTCGTTGCGTGACGAGGTCGACAAACTCACTCAACCTCCTGCCGCCTATGCGACTCTGCTTGGGGTAAACGAGGATGGGACTGTTGATGTGCAGGCTGCAGGGCGAAAAATGCGCGTTGAAGTCTCACCTGCGATTTCCGCTGCAGAGCTTTTTAGTGGCGCAGAGGTTGTTCTGAACGAGGCCTACAACGTCGTGATGATTCGT
>JBIKPA010000082.1:0-11096 GCA_044357715.1 Microthrixaceae bacterium | reverse complement strand
AGAGACTGCTCGATCTTCGCAAGCGGGTAAACACGTTTCGTAGAGCGGTTGATCCTGCTCGCGATCTGGTGGGCGCCGGACGCTTTGTGATTATCGACGCACTCGATGATGTCTCTGAAGATGCGCGGCGTCATCTCAGGGATCTAGCTGTAGACCTTGCTCATGTGGGTGATCAGGTCGAGAGCGAACGAGATCGTCTAGCGGCCGTGATGGATATCTATATGAACCAAGTGAATTATCGCCAGAACGACATCATGAAAAAGTTGGCCACTGTGTCTACTGTCTTCTTGCCCTTGATGTTCATTACCGGGTTCTTTGGCATGAACTTTGGTTTTATGGTGCGGTCGGTCAATTCCTCAGCAGCGTTTCTTGCATTTGGAATTGGTCTCAACCTGATCACCATGGTCGTGTCGCTCACGGTAATGAAGCGTCGCGGTTGGTGGTGACATGCGTGAAGCGAGAGAAGAACCAATGAGTGTAGGGAGCCCCAAATGATCGACCGCAAAGACCTTGACCTCATAGGTCTAGACCCAAGAGATGGAATGAACTTCATCAATGGCCAGTTCAGACCGGCACTTTCTGGTCTGACTGATGAAGTCGTCGCCCCGGCAACCGGTGCTGTTATTGCACAGGTAGCAAGTTCTGACGCGGCAGATGTTGACGCTGCGGTGATGGCAGCTAGTGAAGCGTTCACTACCTGGTCCGAGACCACGCCACGTGAGCGTTTCGAGATGCTCTCAGCACTTGCCGACGCGATTGAAGGCGACCTCGACAGGCTCAAGCAGCTCGAGTCGCTCAACGTTGGCAAGCCAGTGTCGATCATTGATTTTGAGTTTGATCTAACGGTCGACAACTTCCGCTTCTTTGCCGCTGCGGCACGGTTCCTTGATGGCCGTGCAGCAGGGGAGTACATGGCGGACCACACCTCATTTTTGCGCCGCGATCCGCTCGGAGTCATTGCATCAATCGCGCCGTGGAACTATCCGCTCAACATGGCAACGTGGAAGATCGGTCCTGCACTTGCTACTGGCAACACCGTGGTGCTGAAGCCTTCGGAACTCACTCCACTGAGTGCTATTCGTCTGGCCGAACTCGCCGCCGAGATTTTTCCTCCTGGCGTGTTTAATTTGGTACTTGGCCAAGGCGAAACCACGGGAGCCGCACTCGTTGCACATCCTGGTGTTGCGATGGTCTCGGTAACAGGCGATGTGGGGACTGGAAAGCTCATCGCTAAGTCGGCCTCAGACAACCTCAAGCGAGTGCATCTTGAACTTGGGGGTAAAGCTCCGGTGATTGTGTTTGACGATGCCGATATTGACTCTGTCGTAGCAACGCTTGCAGAGGCCAGCTATTACAACTCGGGCCAAGATTGCACGGCACCGTGCAGGGTGATTGCAGGCCCGGGGGTGTTTGAAGAACTAGCGGCTCGGTTAACTACAGCAGTTGCTGCGCTGAAAGTTGGCGACCCATTCGACCCCGAGGTTGCTGTGGGGCCTGTCATCTCTGCAGATCAGCAGTCACGAGTATCGGGAATGGTTGAGCGAGCAATTGCCGCCGGAGCGGAACTGACCACCGGAGGCACGGTGCGAGCGGGGTCGGGGTTCTTCTATGAGCCAACGGTACTCGTGAACCCAGCACAAGATGCAGAGATTGTGCAGCGTGAAGTCTTTGGCCCTGTGGTGAGCCTGCAGCGTTTCAGTGACGAAGCTCAGGCGCTCGAGTGGGCGAACGATGTTGACTTTGGTTTGGCGGCATCAGTTTGGACTAGTGATGTTGGCCGGGCCATGCGGATGTCCAAGCGGCTTCAGTTCGGCACTGTCTGGGTAAACGATCACATCCCAATCGTGTCTGAAATGCCTCATGGAGGCTTTAAGCAGTCAGGCTACGGAAAAGACATGTCGGTATATGCACTAGAGCATTACACCGAACTCAAACACGTGATGATCAAGTTTTAGACCCAACGTTCGCAGTTTTTGCGAGCGGTCTAGGGCGACGCCCTCAAAGGCCGGCTTAGTTGGCGTGAGTCTCAGCGTGACGGGCCACGAGTTGCTTAGCAATGACCTTGAGGCACAGGGTTTCGTCTGCGCCTTCAAAGATCGACAGCACCCGAGCATCAACAAAGAGTCGGCTGACGGTGTACTCCTCGGCGTAACCCATGCCGCCATGAATCTGCATTGCCTCTCGGGTCACCCACTCGGCTGCCTTACAAACGTAGGCCTTGATCATCGAGGCCTCGAGGGTGCCCTCTCCCTTTGCCATCATGCGGGCCACCTCATACGCAAACTGCCGGGCACCTTGAATCGTGATGGCAATGCGGCCGAGCTTGGCTTGGATGAGTTGGTAGTTATGGATTGGCTCGCCGAAGACTGACCGATCAAGGGAGTATTGGCGGGCTTCTTCAAGCGCCGATTGCATTACGCCAAGTGCACGCGCCGCAGTCTGTAGACGACCGTTTTCAAATCCGGCCATCTGATAATAGAAACCCTTGCCAATGCCGCCTTCCTCGCCAATCAGGTTCTCATCAGGCACAAACCAATTCTCTAGAGCAATCTCATAGGAGTGCATGCCGCGGTAGCCGATGGTGTCGATTGGACGACCCTCCATTTTGGCAGGGCCATGAGCGCTTTCAGAGGTGAGCTCAAACCCGTGAGCATCGCCGCGCTCTTTGGGAACGATGAACATCGACAGGCCACGGTGGCCGATTGAGCGGTCGGGATTGGTCCGAGCGAGCACCATTAACACATCGGCGCGGGCGCCAAAGGTGCACCAAGTCTTGACTCCGTTGATGAGGTAGCCACCTTCAACTTTGGTTGCTGTTGTTTTTACCCCTGCGACGTCGGAGCCGTAGTCGGGCTCGGTAACGGCTACTGCATTCATGACTTCGGCGTTAGCCAACAGCGGCAGCCAGTGGAGCTTTTGAGCTTCGGTGCCACCGGCCTCTAGCGCTCGAGCCAAAATTTCTGGACGCGTTACTAGCGATCCTCCTGCACCGAGTGACCCACGAGAGAGTTCCTCGGTAGAGACCACCATGCCGATGTAGTCGGACTCATCACCGGATGCGAACCCCCCGTACTCCTCGCCGATCGAGAGTCCGAAGGCCCCCATCTCGGCCAAGCTGCTGATGATGTCTTCTGGGATGTCGGAGTTATCTCGGTGGATGTGCTCGGCAATTGGTGTCAGCTTCTCTTCGGCGAAGCGGCGGAAGGTGTCTTGGACCATCTCGAAGTCGCCGGACAAATGCCGGGGGCCATCGGTATCGGCGAGGGAAGCTAAAAACTCGGGTGAGCGGTACTCGGAGACGAAATGCCGAACTCCGTCTAAGGCATCATCGGAAACGTTCCACTCTGACTCTCTGCCAAAGACCTTCCCCGCAAGATCAGCGAGTACGTCGGCTGCGAATGCACAGCAGACACGTGCCTCGGTCTGACCGAGCGCACCATAAGACAGCAATCCGCGAGCAGACATCACAGCCGCTGCAGCATGTGCGATGTCATAAGCAAGAACTTGGTTCTCATCAATGCCATCTGCGGCAAGCCTTCCGATGCCAGCATCAAGCACCTTCTGTGCAATATCTAGAACCGCGGAGGCAGAAGTCAGGTCAATAGTCTCGTCCATCCGTTCATGTTACCGAGCAGTTATGAATTCAACCAAGCAGGTAGTCATTCATGCTGATTCGGCAGGCCCTACTGCTTCGAAGTACCTTTCAGCGATGCAGGAAACGCGTGCAGACAAGATCACATGGAGGATCAGATGACCATCTACGACCGCCCCTTCGGAAGGTACCTAGAGGATTTTGTGCCCGGTGACATTTATCGGCATTGGCCTGGAAAGACCATCACCGAAGCTGACGATCACCTGTTTTGTATGATCACTATGAATCATCACCCGCTACATACCAATGCTTGGTTTGCAGAGAACGAGACTGTGCACGGGAAGAACGTGGTGGTTGGAAACTTGGTGTATTCGCTCATTTTGGGTATGAGCGTGCCAGATGTGTCGGGTGCAGCAATTGCAAATCTCGAAGTTGAGACCCTGATGCACAAGAACCCCACCTTCCACGGCGACACCATCTACGCAGAAACCCATGTGCTTGAGACTCGCGAATCTTCGAAGGGAGATCGGGGCATCGTCACCGTAGAGACGAAGGGCTTCAATCAGCACGGCGTCGAGGTGTGCTACTTCCGTCGAAAGGTCATGGTCTGGAAGGCCGAGGCTGCGCCGGTTCGCAAGCGTCCCTACGGTGAAGGAATCTGGGAGGACTGAACCCAATGGGCGCGCTGTCGGCTGCAGGGGGGTTCTCAACCGCAGCAGGAACCTCGGCGCGCCTCCGGCCGGTCTTTGCTCGAGCCGCTGTTGGGCGACTCGTAGAATTAGCGCGTTCATGCGGGGACAAGAGGGATGCCCGAGTGCTCAGCCTAGATGCGCGAACGGGAATTCTTGTGGGGCAACTAGCTAGGGCTGGCACGAGTTGTTGGGCAGTAGACCCGGAGCCGACTTTGGCGCTTCGCCTTCATCGGTCTCTGCCACAGGTGGCTGTTAGCTGCACCGAAATGAGCGCGCTAGCTGTGCAGACAGCAAGCTTCGACCTTGTGTGTGTCGGTGGACTAGGCGAGCAGCCCGAGACCCAGCCTGACTTCGCGGAGACCCGTCGGGTGCTTCACCCCGGTGCGGTGTTTGCTCAGGTGTTCAACCTGGTAGATCTCAGTCTTATTTGGATGCAAGATCTTGCAGAGCTGATCGAACTTGATCGCAACCTTCGCTTGAGTGAGTTACAGGTATCTCTGAGCGGGGCGGGCTTTTCTGAATCCAATATGGAACTTTTTGCGAACCCGCTGCGAACCTCGGTTGACCTCGAGTTTGAGCGACTGAGAGACACGGCACAGCTTTTGGCCATAGATGAGGCGCAAGAAGCTGCGCTGTTGTCTGCCGCCAAAGAACTGCTCTTTGCTCAAGCTGATTCAGCGGGAGCAGTGGAGCGGTCTCAGCAGACTGTGCTGCGCTATTGGCGGGCAGTCTGAGGAGTGAGTCTGAACCTGACTAGCGAACAACGAAGGGTATTGAACTGGGCCGCCTCAGAGCGGCGTGACCTACCATGGCGGCGCACTCGGGACCCATGGGCAGTGCTCGTGGCCGAGGTTATGTTGCAACAAACTCAAGTTGAACGTGCCAAGTCGCGGTGGTCGGCGTTTCTGAAGCGATTCCCCACCACCGCTGCGTGTGCAGATGCTCCGCTCTCTGAGTTGCTCGACGAATGGTCCGGTCTGGGTTACCCGCGCCGCGCGCGAAATCTGCATCTGACTGCAATTGCCGTGGAGCAAAGCGGCGGAAGGATTCCCGATCGCCTCGAGGATTTACTCGCTTTCCCCGGAGTTGGACCGTACACAGCGCGAGCCGTTTTAGCTTTCGCCTTTGAACATGATGCCGCGATTGTTGACACCAACCTCGGTCGGATTTTGGCGCGGCGGGCAGGGCGAACTCTGAGCAGTGCCGAGGCTCAGGCAGCAGCCGACGACTGGTTGCCTTCCGGGCAGAGTTGGGCCTGGAACCAGGGCCTGTTAGACCTTGGCGCGCTGCGCTGTCGGCCAAAGGCCCCGGAATGCAAAGGCTGCCCCGTCCGGCGCACTTGCAGTTGGGCGCAAGCAGGCTGCACTGCACCCGACCCAGCCCGTGGCTCTGCTGCAGTCTCTAGTCGTCAATCAAAATTTGAAGGGTCCGCTCGACAAGCGCGAGGTCGCCTCTTGCGGGCAGCGCAGCAAGCGGCAGTTTCACCGCAAGCGCTCTGCGTTGCAGTCGGCTGGGTAGGTCAAGTAGACGCAGAGGTAAAAGCCCGAGCGGTTGCAGACTCGCTAGTGAGCGATGGCCTCCTAGAGCGTGATGTCGATGGTCGGTATGTCATAGCGGGAGCTAGCCCTAGGTAACTGATTTGCAAAGGCTACGAGTGAGTAGATACCCCGAATCAGGCTTCGCTCATAGCATCAAGCATGTTGAGTTTGGTGGCTCTGCGGGCGGGCAAGATCGACGCAATCACACCTACCAAAATGCCCACTAAGAAGATCAGTCCAACCCTCGTCCAGTTGAAGGAGAGGCCAATTGCTCCATCAGCAATACTCGAAATAATGATCCAGCTGAGCAGAATTCCAGCACCCATCCCGACCAACGTGCCAAGCAAGCCGATTAGCACGGCCTCGAAACGAACCATTCGGCCAACTTGTTGGCGCGTCATCCCGAGCGCACGGACCATTCCAAGTTCACGACGTCGCTCAAAAATCGACAGCGTCATCGTATTGACAATGCCGACGAGTGCAACGATCACGCTCATCGCGAGCAGCGCATTTACTGCCGCAATCAGAAAGTCAAAGATGGTTCCCACGATTTGACCAACAAAGTTTCCTGGTTGCACCTCAACTCCGGTATAGCCCTGCAGCACCTTTTCGAGGTCTTGGCCAACGTTGTCTGCTTGGCCTGGCTCAACTCGAACAAAGACCTGACTCACCGGCTTATCGCCAACCACCGTGGCAAAAACTTGCGGGTTCATGATGTTGCCAACGAAGGATTCCAAGCTGCCCTCGTAGACAGCAACTATGGGAAGAGTTAAGTCTTGGCCATCTACGGTGCGAAGTGAGACTGAGTCTCCGAGGCCTGCCGCTGCAGTAGCCCCGGGGCTAGAGAGGATTCCGCCACCAACGCTTGAGAAGTCCGGGATAGCAATACCGGCACCACTCGCAACGGCATCTTGCGAGCCTGCAGTTACTTTCAATCCGGCAGATTTTGTGAGCTGCTCAAGACTTGCAGCAGAGACGAAGGTAACTTGCCCGCTTGACTCAACAGCAACTGAGCTTTTTACTGCGGCTGTGTTCGTGACACCTTCAGTGTTATCGATACTCGCGACTAGCTTCGGGTCGATTGCTCCTTGCGAACTAACGATAAAGTCAGGAGAGGATGCACTGCTGAGTTGATCGACAAGAGAGGTCTTCATGGCCTCTCCGGAAACGGTCACTAGTGTGACCAAAAAGAGCCCGATCACTAGTGCGTTTGCTGTGGTTGCTGTGCGCTTTGGGTTTCGCACCGCATTATCGGCAGCCAACCGACCAGTCATGCCAAACATGCTCATTACTGGCCTCACAAGGATTGCAAACAAACGGGCCAAGAGCGGCCCGCCGATGAAGAGCCCAATGAACAAGAACAGTGCTCCAAACGTCAGGTAGTACCACTGCACCCCGATGAAGCGGTTTGCAAGCAAAAGAGCGATAGATCCGAGCAGAAAGACTGCGCCGAACACGGCCCGAACTGCTGATGAACCAGAGGTGTCCACTGCTGAGGACCGCATGGCCTCGACCGGCTTGGTGCGCCCTGCTCGGAAGGCCGGGACGATGACTGACAGAGTCGTAACGGTGATGCCGATGAGCATGCAGAGCACAACGGTATAGGTGGATACTTTGACTCCCGCTCCTGGGATCTCTAGGTCAAACTGTCGAAGCAAGGCCTGTAGGCCAATCGCCAAGCCGGCACCGACCACAATGCCGAGAGCGCTCGCAACCACACCGATTGCCATACCCTCAAAGACAAGCGAGCGGCGCACTTGAGCGGGTGTTCCACCCACTGCACGAATCAGTGCGAGCTCGCGGAACCGCTGGGTGACCACTACAGAGAATGTGTTAAAGATCACGAAGGCGGCAACGAACATCGAGAGGTAGGCAAACCCTTGAAGTACGGGCCGTAGAAGGCTAATGAACGCAGACGCAGATTCGGCTGCGTCAGAAACGAATTGCTCGCCAGTGATGACTTCTACCGAGGTAGGGAGAGCGTCCTGTAAAGCAGCCTGAACAGTTGCTGCATCGCCCGAGGTTCGCAGAATGATGTCGGAGTAGCCAGGAGTGCCAGCGTTGAGCACCGCAACAGCGGTGTCTTCAGAAAACGAGATGGTTCCACCGTCATCAAGGGCATCTTGGCGGCCAAAGGAAGAGATTCCCGAGACGGTGAACTGCTTGGTGCCGGCGGGGGTCTCGACAGAGACGGTATCGCCCACCGAGGCGTTGGCTTCACTGGCAAGTTTGCGGTCAAGTACTACCTGCTGGTCGCCCTCTGGCGCAGAGCCCTCGTCCAAACTCAGGGGGTTGAGCTCTGGGTCGGCAATCCATGACCTGCCTTGTGAACGCAGGTTGGCGGTTGTTCCATCGGAGCGCAATACCCGAGCGTCAGCCGTAATCTCTCCTGCTGCGGCCTCTACCCCTGCAGTCTCTCGAGCTGTGGCGAGCACTGTCTCGGGAACGGTGAGTTGAAAGTCCAACCCGCTGCTCTGCTCACTGCTCGCAGTTGCAAGTATGGCGAAGTCGACGTTTTGGTATTGCTCCTCGACATCGCCTGTCAGGCCTGAGCGCATTGCGTCGGTCAGCATCAGCCCCGATGCCAAGAAGCCAATGCCAAGAATTACTGCAAGGGCAGTGGCTATAAGACGGGTCAGATTTGCTCGGATGCTCTTGAGTGCGTAGCTAAACATGTCTCAGCCCGCTCAGTCGCCCAGATTGCGCATGCGGTCAAGCACCGAATCTCTAGTAGGTGCTAGCAATTCGTCCACAATGCGGCCATCAGCTAGGAAGAGAACGCGACTCGAATGAGAAGCAGCGACGGGGTCGTGGGTCACCATCACCACGGTCTGGCCGAACTCCTGAACTGCGCTCCCCATGAAGGAAAGAATCTCACTAGAAGACGTGGAGTCAAGATTGCCTGTTGGCTCATCCGCAAAGATGATCTCTGGGCGTTCCACGAGCGCTCGCGCTACTGCAACGCGTTGTTGTTGACCTCCAGAAAGCTCTGAGGGCTTGTGATGCAATCGGTCAGCAAGCCCAACGGTTGCAACGACATGAGCCATCCAGTCGGCATCAGGCTTGCGGCCCGCTAGGTCGAGGGGGAAGGTGATGTTCTCTTGAGCCGTCAGAGTGGGTAACAGATTGAACTGCTGAAAGATGAACCCCACCTTGTCTCTACGAAGCAGCGTAAGCGCCTTTTCTCCCAACTTCGTGATGTCAACATCGCCAATAAACGCGGTTCCACTTGTTAGGCGGTCTAGGCCTGCAGCGCACTGCATGAGGGTTGACTTCCCCGACCCTGACGGGCCCATGATGGCAGTGAAAGCTCCTTTTTCAAAGCCAACGGTGACATGATCTAGGGCTCGAACCTCGTTCTCGCCGGCGCCATAAATCTTGGCTGCTCCATGAACCTGCGCGGCCCAGTTTGTTTGCACTCCGTTGCTCACTAACCCTCCATTATTGATGCTCGGCTTCGTCAGGCTAGGCGGGTGAATCTGTCCAAGTGATTTCGACATTTTTAAAACCCGCTGCTCCCAGAAATGTTCTGAGCCAGTCCTCTGTATTTTCTCGTCCCTGCTCCACAAGATCTGATTGAGCCGCCGCTGCGCTCACTTTGTCTTCGGCGGCCTGATAGAGCGGAGCATCATCGGTGGGGTTGGCTGAAAAGAAGTCACCCACACGGTCAACGAGCCCACGATCGCGAGACACAATCCGAGCCGAGGATTCATCGATTTCTGCATCGGTCAAGACGGGTTCGGGCAACGTCAGCCGGATGGTGTTGGTGGATTCATCGACTTGGATGGCGCCCTCGTCAAGTTCGGCAAAGTTGACCGTGGCTCGCACCGTGCCTGTAACAAGTGCAGTTACCCGCTCTCCCTTTAAGAAGTCCGGCAAGTACTTCGCATCAGTCTCTAGGTCGATGTCTTGAGTGAAGGTGCCCTCTGCAGCTGTGAACTCTTCGAGCTTTTGGATCTGTTGCAGCACCGTCGGGCCCGAACGGTCAACGGTCTCTTGGCCGAATGGGTCAAGGAGCGCAAAGATCGCCACCACGAGTAGGCCAAGAAGGCATATTGCTATCGCTCCGAGCAACAGGGTCGAAGTAGCCCCGATCTTTACACGTTGCTTTTGCAGAGTTCCCACACCGACAAGCTACTGCTCGGCCAATCGAGTCCCGCGCTTTGCTGCGCGTTTGCTTTGCTCAACCTCAGACTTGTGCGCAACCACGCGCTTGTTGCGTACCCTGAACACGTGATTCTGCAAGAACAGTCCGGTGAGGAAGCTCAAGAGGAGTCTCAGCCGAACCTGCTTGATCGAACAATTGACCGCGTGGATGCTTGGCACCGAAGTGTTACCCCACTCGCAGTAATCTTTGCGGTCCTAAAAAAGTTTGGTGACGATAAAGGTGGTCAGTTGGCGATGCTTCTGGCCTATAAGGGCTTTTTCTCGCTGTTCCCGCTCATGTTGGCATTCGTCAATGCTCTCGGCTTGCTGCTGCGAAACAACAAGGACCTTCAGAACCAACTGATTGATTCGATTCTAGGAAACGTGCCAGTAATCGGAAGCGAGATTGCAAAAGAGACCGGCGCCCTTGGTGGCAGCGTGTTTGTTCTCGGTGCTTCAATTTTGGTCTCAATCTGGGCTGGACTTGGACTGCTCGACATGTTGCAGGAGTCGCTCAACACCATGTGGGAGGTTCCGCAGTTTGATCGGCCGCCTTGGGTGCTGCGCAGACTGCGAGACCTTCCAGGCGCGATGCTTATTGCTGGGTGTGCCGTGCTGTCTGGGGCTGGACGCTGGCTGCTCGCTGGCGATGCCTCTCAGGCGTTGCGATGGATGCTGTCTGCAGCCTTGGCAATCTTGGCAGGTGCCGTTGGCTACCTTGGCCTTCATTACGTGCTTTGCGCCCGCCGGATCCCTTTGTTGAACCAACTGCCTGGTGCTGCAGCGGCCGGTCTTGGTTGGTGGGGATTGCAGTCGCTCGGCGGGTTCTACGTGACCCGAATCGTGACGCAATCAAGCGACACTTATGGGGTGTTTGTTCTAGTGCTTGGGCTGCTGTCTTGGAGCTATCTGCTGGGCACGCTGTACTTGTACAGCGTGGAACTTGCAGCAGTGCTGTATGACAAGCGATGGCCGCGAAGCCTGTCGGGTAGAGACCTCACCGACCAGGATCAGGCTGCCTTTGAGGCGCTCTCTCATAGAGAGGTAAGGGTTCGCGGTACCCAGATGAATATCGAGGTACCGCGAAACCCTGAGTAACTCAGTTTAAACAGATCAGAAAATTTGGCT
>JBIKPA010000281.1:0-3152 GCA_044357715.1 Microthrixaceae bacterium | reverse complement strand
TGCCGTGGGCCCCATCTTGGGGGGCTGGGCCACAACCGAGCTTTCTTGGCGGGTGATCTTTGTCGGTGAAGTTATTCTTGTGCTTGTCATTTTGGCGATGAGGCGCCTGATCGTCGACACCCCCCGCACGGGCACTGCTCCCCGGCTCGATTTTTTGGGGAGCCTGTTGGCTGCGAGCGGGCTTGGCTTGGTCGTTCTTGGAGTTCTGCAATCCAGCACTTGGGGGTGGCTGCGACCGAAAGATTCGCCCGTCGAGATCTTTGGGTTCTCACTCACCATTTTTGTGATCACTGCGGGGGGTGTGGCGTTGTGGGGCTTTTTGCGCTGGCAACACCATCGTGAGGCCATCGGCACAGACCCGCTGGTACACCTTGACCTGTTGAAGATCCCGCCGTTGCGCTCCGGGTTGATTGGCCTGTTCAGCCAGAACCTGATTCTGATGGGTGTGTTCTTTGTGATTCCGTTGTACTTACAGTTGGTGATCGGCCTCAACGCGCTTGAGACGGGAATCAAAATGCTGCCCGTATCGGTCACCATGCTCGTTGCCTCTGCGGCAGGTTCTCGACTCTCGAGCAGGTTCTCGGTGCGGGGGATTGTGCGGTCCGGATTGGCGGTGACAATGCTCGCCTCTCTCTTGTTGCTCCTGAGCATCAAGCCAGATCTTGCCAATCTCGGGTTTGCAGGGTCGATGGCAATTCTTGGAATTGGGATGGGCCTGATGGTCTCGCAGTTGGGCAATGTGGTGCAGTCTTCCGTTGATGTATCTGGTCGGGGTGAAGCTGGCGGTTTGCAGTACACCGGCCAACAGCTTGGGTCGTCACTCGGTGTGGCTCTCATCGGAGCGATTGTGCTGGCGGGGTTGACCGGAGTGTTCGTGACCAAGATTGAACAGGACGACCGGATCAGCACCGAGGTCTCGGCTCAGGTCAGTGTGGCCGTTGAGTCTGGAGTGGATTTTGTGGATTCCGCGCAGATTGAGCAGGCGGTGCAAGAAGCTGGACTCGATGAGGCAACAAGTACGGCGATTGTTGACGACTACGAGTCTGCTCAGTTGCAGGCCCTCAAGACTGGCCTGCTTGCTGCTGCGCTCTTAGCGCTGATCTCGCTTGCCTTCACTAGGGAGTTGCCGCATGAGGCCAAGTCCGAGGACCAGCTTGATTCGGACCGAGATTCGTCGAGCGCAGCGGCTGCTGGCTAGCCCTAGTTGGCAAGGCTGGTCTAGGTGTTCCGGCCCCGGCTATTGGGTTGCAGACGGGTTGTATGTCGACCTCCCTGCAACCCAATAGCCAAGGAGTGCCTACTAACCTGCGGTTCCGCACCGAGCCATACGGGCGAGCGCGAAAGAACGGAAGAACTGAGGCAGTCATGTCGGAATCGCAAACCCCACAATCCCAAGGGTCTGGAGCACAGTCGTTGAGCGAACAATTTGGTGATGGTCAGTCGCTCGTGGCGCAGCTCGGTGACATGATTCGAACTGATGGGCTGTCTGACTTGCTTGCAGGATTTAATGATGCCGGCGACGAGGCCAAAGTAGAGAGTTGGGTGGGTTCGATCCCGAACGAGCGCACCGATGAGGGCTCAGTCAAACGAGCGATTGGCCGTGGTCGAATCGCAGCAATGGCCGAACACCTAGGTGCAACACCTGATCAGGTGGCCGAAGGGCTGGCCCGCATCATTCCGACTGCGGTGGATGCACTCACTCCCGGAGGCAACCTGCCATCAGGTGCCAAGCTCGACGAACTTGATTTGGTCAAGTTGCTCTCGGGAGTTGACCTGCCGGCTCTGCTTGTGTGACGAGGGCTTGTGTGACGAGGGCTTGTGTGAAGCGGACCGGGGTGCTGGGAGCAGCAGTAGCATCGAAGTTCACGTATGAGCCTTGAACCCGTGCAGCCATGACGCCGAGCGATTTTGCCCGGGCAGTAGGAGCAGCCCTTGTGGTGGCGGCTGGGCTGTGGTTGGTTGGCTCGGTTCTTTTGAGCGCGTTGCGCACGGTGGTGGTACCTCGAGGCGAACGGCCCAAGCTGACCGCATTGGTGTTTCTCTCCATCCGCCGGTCACTTGACCTTCCGCTGCGCCGGGCGACTCCCCATCGTCGCGAGCAACTCCTGCAACGTTATGCCCCAGTTGCTTTGGTGCTGCTTGCCGCGACATGGGCGGTGCTAGTCATTATCGGGTTCACTCCGTTGCACTGGGTGCTTGGCGATATGGGTTGGCTCGAGGCTTTACAAGTCTCGGGTTCTTCGCTCACCACGCTGGGATTTGCTAACGCAGGTCCCTCCCCGGCCCGATTGGTCGAAATACTTGAAGCGCTCATTGGACTCGGGTTAGTGGGGTTGCTCATCTCATTTCTGCCCACCATTTACAGCGCATATTCCCAACGTGAGATTCTGGTAGCTCAGCTCTCAAGTCGCGCTGGTCAGCCACCCTCTGCCGCCAATTTTGTTATTCGCCAGCAGTCCATTCGTGGCCTCGAGAACCTTGAAGAGACATGGGCCGAATGGGAAGACTGGTTTTCGTTTGTAGAGGAGTCGCATTCCTCATACCCATCGCTGGTCTACTTTCGCTCGGGCGAAGGGCGGTCTTGGGTAACGGCCGCTGGAGCGTTGCTTGACTCGGCGGCACTGATCGATGCGGCAGTTGACCTCCCTCACGAGCCGTCGGCTGCGTTGTGTCTGCGCTCGGGCTTCTTGTGCCTACAAGAGGTAGCCGCTCAGTTTTTGATCCCGTTCAATCCCCTTCCGCAGCCAAGTGATCCGATTCAGGTGACCCGTGAGGAGTTCAATGAATGCTGGGATGCTCTGGCAGGGGCTGGTGTACCGCTCGTAGAGGACCAAGACCAAGCATGGCGCGATTGGTCGGGCTGGCGAGTCAATTATGAGGATGCGCTGCTCGGGCTCTGTGCGCTCACTGAGCCACCCCCGGCGCTCTGGTCTTCAGACCGAGTGGAACCAGTGAAGCGACGCGTATGGTCAGCTATGTGGCTACTAGCGCGCCAAGCGAGGGCATAGCTAGGTGAAGCTGGAGCGGGGAGTTAGGCGGTGCCGAAGTGCACAAGGTCAAGTAGGACTGAAGAGGTGACTCCTACGAATCGAACCTCGGCGCTTGCCGACCCAGTGGGTGCCATCACGTTGAGTGTGACGGGGCCAAGGTCG
>JBIKPA010000280.1:0-3154 GCA_044357715.1 Microthrixaceae bacterium | reverse complement strand
CGCGCTATCAGCACCCAACCAGGAACTATGAACAACCCAGCCACTGACATCACCCTTGTCATTCAAGCCTCAGACCCCGTCCACGCCAGCACACCAGACGGTGTCCGCATCCAAGACGGCACCACCCGACTCCTCAACTGCGACCCCAAAATCCAAGCACTCATCATCAACAGCCTTGGCATCCCACTCGATCTTGGAACCGCTGTTCGTTACGCAACACCCAGCCAACGCAAAGCCATAGCAATCAGAGACCAAGGATGCGTAGTCCCCGGATGCGACGCACCACACAACTGGGTAGACCTCCACCACGTACAAGAAGCCCAAGACGGCGGACCAACAGATCTCAACAACCTGGTCTCACTTTGCAAACCACACCACGCCCTCCTCCACACAAACCGCTGGACCATCACCGAAAACCCCAACAAACCCGGCAGATACATCATCACCACACCAACCGGCACCCAACTCAACACCCAACACAACGGCAAACCCAGCCCCTAACACCAACAGCAGAAGAAGCCAAAGGCAGCAGAACAGAAGCAGCAGCACAGCCAAAGTTCTCCCGATATCGCAGTTCACGGGCACATGCGAGCCGCTCCTTGCTAGCGTTTCGACATGCGGGGAATCTGGATAGCGGTCATTGGCGTTTTCTGTCTCATTAGCGCGATTGCGTGTACCTCTGCGCCTCTCGTCACCTTCCCAGAGGGTCCCGCCGATCCAGTCACCTCAGAGCCGGCAGATGTCATCGGCCTGCTACACAGTGGAGGGGGCGTCAAATGAAGCGGACCGGGATCGTGGTGTTCGTGGCCGTTGCTGCAGGCGCGTGGCAGTCGCTTGGTTTGATGAGTTCGTCGGCTCAGCCCGAAAGAGGCACGGACCAGTCGATTGACATCGCGAAGCTAGGGCTCAGCGACATCGAACTCGAGGACCTGTCGGCGACCGCCGACGACATGGGTATCTCACTTGAGCAGGCTGTTGCCCGCTACTCGTGGAACCAGTTGTTCGCCGAGACGGTAGGCATGGTTCGTGCCACAGCCGAAGGGTCCTTCGCTTCAGCGGAGATTGTCGACGCGTCGAATGCGTGGGTGTTGTTCACCAGTGACGCACCCGAGCTCGCTCTCGGAGCCATCGACGCGTTCGTCGCGGAGCATCCGAACGTCGCCGTCAAGGTGAGCGTAGACGCAGCTGTGAACGAGCGCGACCTCGAGGCAATGATTGAGGCAGCCCACTTCGCAGTGCTCGGGCACGACGCCGTCGCTGACGCCTCCACGGTGTTCGACACCTACACGCAGGGGCTGACTACGACGGTGGTGTTGAATCGGGATGCCGGCGATCGAGAAGTTGACGAACTCGTCGACGTGGCGACCTCAGCGATCAGTGAGGCTGGTCTACGCCACGCACTCAAGGCGGTTGATGTAGTCGTGTTGGTCTCCAAGGCGGGAGAGTTTGGAGGCGTGGACGCAGGCAACCAGCACCTCGGTGGCGAACTGCTGAACGGGATCGGTTGCACGTCCGGGTTCGTCGTCATCCAAGACGGCACCGGCACACTTGGAGTGTCGACCGCCGGGCACTGCGACGATAGCGGAGCAACCGACGACGGCGTCGCGCTGACGTTCCGGGGCGAGCACTTCGGCAACAACGGCGACGTTCAGTGGCACACAGGGCCGCAGGCTCGTCCGTCAGACTTCTACGCAGGAGACGCCAACAACACCGAGGTGAACCGGCGGACGGTCACCGAGCTCGGTGCTCCGGTCGTCGGGCAGTCGTTATGTAAGAACGGCAGGACGAACCACCGGCAGTGCCAAGAGGTGCGGCGACTCCACGTGTGCAGAGAGACCGCCTGCAACATGGTCCAGATGGGCGCCAGGTTGGCAGCGCCCGGTGACAGCGGCGGGCCGATTTACTGGAACACCACGGCCTACGGGCTTCACTCGGGGTGGCAGTATGACCCGTTCCCATTTAACCGCGATTACTTCTCCCGTGCCGACCGTCTGCCGAATGCTCTCGGCGTTCACATCGCCAAATGAGCCGCAGCGTCGAGGACACCCATTCCATGACCCGGCTGGGGGGGACTGATTCGCCAACCTGTTCGCCACCGGACAGCGCTCCCTGATGGGAAAGCGCAGCATTCGACAATGGTTTGGTCCGGTTCGGTGGGTAGCGGCAGTGTCGGTGTTGGCTCTCGCCAGCTGCGGTGGCGGGCAGTCACAGGAGTCGGTCGGCGATTTCACCATCTACGTTCACGACACTTCGATCCTCCCGCGTGGTGGCGAGGACTCGCTGTTAGAGGGGGAGTTGGTGGTTCGTGACGGGTGTGCCCTGCTCGCACGGGACTCAGGAGAGCTCTTCCCAGTGGTGTGGCCGTCGGGCACGTCGGTCGGCGATGAGGACTCGTTGACGTTGGAGCTCGCCTCCGGGGGTCGTCTGGAAGTGGGTCAGCGGGTCAGCGGCGGCGGCGGTACCCATCCTGCGAGCTCCGAGCGTGTCGGGGTCGACATCAAGAACGAGTGCTTCGCCAGCGAGGGGCCCGACAGCGACCTGGTGATGGTGTTCAACCCTGACGAGGAACTCACCGTCGAAGGCTGACTCTCCGCCGACTCCGATGGAGACCGCCCTTCTACGGTGTCGTCAAATTCCTTAAACGGGTGCTGCGAAACATCTACTGGGGCAGTACTGAAGGAAAGCGGAGTCCGTTCACATCAGCGCAGTGGTTACGTACCCCCGTGCACGCCAGCGCGACCACTCTATTGCTGGCACGCGACATCACGACGGCCGTCGGTCAGTTCGCGAAGCATCCCGAAGTCGAATATTGCTAACGTTTCGGCATGCGGGGAATCTGGATAGCGGTCATTGGCGTTTTCTGTCTTATTAGCGCGGTTGCGTGTACCTCTGCGCCGCTCGTTACCTTCCCAGAGGGTCCTGCCGATGCAGTGACCTCAGAGCCGGCAGATGTGATCGGCCCGCTCACCATGCGCGGACGCGAGCTAGTGGATGCAACCGGGCGCGTGGTTCTTATCCACGGAACCAACGTGGTGAACAAGTCCGAGCCCTTCCTTGCGCCGCTCGAGAACGGATGGCTTGGGCCACAAGACTTTGCAGAGTTCCAAGCAGACGGCTTTAACGGCGTTCGACTCGGCGTGTGGGCAGCCAAGCT
>JBIKPA010000279.1:0-3171 GCA_044357715.1 Microthrixaceae bacterium | reverse complement strand
AACTGACTGTTCGAAGCAATCTTGACCTACACGGTCAATGTGAGTTTGTGATTGGTGACAGCCTAGGAACTCTGCATGACCACCCGGCAATAGCGGACAGCAGCATCGACCTAGTTTTTACTAACCCGCCCTTTCATGATGATCATGCACTCAGCGACGCAACTGCTTGGCAAATGTTTCAGGATGCGCATCGAGTGCTTCGCAGCAATGGGCAGTTATGGGTGATTGGCAATAGGCATCTTGCGTATCACGCCAAACTCAAACGAATCTTTGGGAACTGCGATGTCGTGGGAAGTAATTCCAAATTTGTGGTCTTTCGAGCAACTCGAAAGCCCGCTGCTATCCAACACAAGGCCGCAGATTTCTCTTGATCAGACTGCGAAAGCAGTCTGAGTAGATCAGAGCCCCGTTTTCACTTGCTCTTCCCACCAACTGAGAGCGCCGCGAGCTGCAGCTACAGCTGTGCTGAGCGTTGCTTGCAGCAAATAGCCGCCCGTAGGCGCATCCCAATCAATCATCTCGCCAGCTAGGAATACACCGGGCCGCTTTCGAAGCATGTAACGATCGTCCAGTTCAACAAAGGGCACGCCGCCTGCAGTCGAGATGGCACGGTCGATACCCTGCGGAGCGAGTAGCTGCAACGGGAGTGCCTTCACTAGTTGAACCAAGTCATGGCCTGAGCGCGGAAGCATGTTGTTTGTTGCCTCTCGCATGAGGCCAATAGATACCGGTGGAAGTCCAAGGGCGCGCTGCAGCAGTGTTGCGGTGGAGTCTTTGGGTCGTGCTTGAAGCAGCCTCTGCTCAAGCTGCGCACTACTCAGGTCGGGCCGAAGATCTATCAGTAGGGTGGGCGCTCCGTTGAGGTCCCAGAGTGATCGAATCTCTCTACCTACTGCGTAGACACAACCGCCTTCGATTCCGTCAGCAGAGATCATCAGCTCGCCTCGCACCGTGTTTCCGCCAGCAGTGACTGCAATGTTCTTCACAGGGATGCCTTCAAATTTGCTGATGAACTGCTGCGTCCAGTTCACGTAGAAACCACAATTTGCAGCTCGTAGCTCGCTGACGCTGATTCCCGTCGCTTGGAACTTCTCGACCCACTGTCCATCTGACCCAGTTCGTGCCCAGCTACCACCCCCAAGACTCATCAGAGTCACATCGGGGAGTAATTCCATGTGTCGCTCCTGCTGCGAGCCCCCTTCTGTCACGCTCATGAGCAACCCTCCGGTGGCCTCATTCCAGCCCAGCCAACGGTGAGAGCACATCAGGTCTACCCCCATGCCCTCAAGAGAAGACAGCCAAGACCGAAGCAATTCGGTCGCTCGAAAGCCAGAGGGAAACACCCTGCCGCTCGAGCCAACGAAGCAATCTTGGCCTAACCCCTTGCACCAAGCTTGAACCTCTCCAGGAGGGAACGCATTCACAGCAGCGCTCAGTTCCGCTCGCTCATTGCCATAGCGGTCCAGCAGACTCTCTAACGGCTCCGAATGAGTGATGTTCAGTCCGCCACGGCCGGCAATAAGAAACTTTCTTCCCATGCTTGGCATGTGTTCATAGACCGCTACCGACGCACCCGCTCGAGCAAGCTCTTCGGCCGCCATCAGGCCCCCTGGGCCACCGCCGATCACAGCAGCCGAGGGCCGTTCTGATCCAGATCGACTCGCAGCAGTTGTGGAGTTAATCGTGTTCACACTTCCCAGCCTAGGTCTAGATAGCTAGGGCCCCGTGGTGCTGCAGGGAAGCGGAGTTCGCTCGTGCGCCTAACCTGTTTGTATGGGGTACGAAGACGTTGACCGAAGTAGTAGTTCTGACCGCAACTGGTGCAATCATGCGATCTCTCTTGTTGAAGCTGACGCGAATCGATCGGCTGATACTCACCTTTTGATACTCCCCCTTCCCGAAAGCTGGGGCATACAGCTCTATCTAAAAGACGAGTCGACTCACCCAACAGGTTCCTTGAAGCACCGCTTGGCGCGCTCTTTGTTTCTCTACGCTCTGTCAAATGGTTGGTTGAACAAAGACACCACCGTCGTCGAAGCGTCGTCTGGTTCAACCGCAGTCTCCGAGGCCTACTTTGCTCGACTCCTAGGCCTTTCGTTCATCGCTGTGATGCCTCGCGCTACGAGCAAAGAGAAGTGCCTGCTCATCGAACAGTTCGGCGGGGAATGCCACTTCGTCGACAAACCAAGCGAGATGTACGCAGAGGCCAAGAGAATCGCTCGAGAAGCAGGTGGCCACTACATGGATCAGTTCACCTTTTCGGAGCGAGCAACTGACTGGCGGGGTAATAACAACATTGCTGAATCGATCTTTGAGCAACTCTCTCGAGAGCCCAATCCAACCCCTAGTTGGATTGTCGTTGGTGCAGGCACCGGTGGCACATCGGCAACTATTGGCCGCTATGTTCGCTACAGGTGCCACAACACGTCGCTCGCTGTAGTCGACCCTGAGGGTTCGGCATTCTTTGATGGCTGGAAGAATCACGATGCAACTGTCACCTCACCGGCTGCCTCGAGGATTGAAGGTATTGGTCGACCTAGGGTGGAACCGTCTTTTTTGCCGGCGGTCATTGATCGAATGATTCAAGTGCCAGATGCAGGTTCCGTTGCTGCGATGCTTTACTTGCACTCGTCTATTGGGCGCAGTGTTGGTCCATCCACGGGCACCAACCTGTGGGGTTCGCTCCAAATCATTGCTGGCATGAGATCGGCCGGGCAGTCAGGGTCGGTAGTGACCCTTATCTGCGACGGAGGGGAACGCTACGGAGAACTCAACAGCGCAGACGGGCTCAAAGAGGCCGGGATTGACCCATCAAAACATCTGAGCATGCTAAAAAAGTTTTTAGCTGGTGAACCTTGGGACCCGCCTACCAGAGTGGACGCATCTTGACACGCTCGGCGAATTCCGACATCTCATCACAGACAGCGCTTAGCTCAGTGTTCTGAGAAGGCGACACCACGAGACGGTCAGCACCATAGTGAGCGGCCTCTTTTACGGACTCTGATGTTGTAGTTGAAAGGGCTCCACCAAGACTGAGCTCAAGCGCGGCAGGGTCACGCCCAGCACGCTCCGCCGCCTCGTTCATCACGTTCAGCATGAAGCTAAGTTCTTCGCCGCGTAAGCCAAGCGGTTGGAATCCATCTCCTCGTTGGCCTGCGCGCCTCGCTGCTG
>JBIKPA010000278.1:0-3172 GCA_044357715.1 Microthrixaceae bacterium | reverse complement strand
GAACAACGGAACCATCACCAACTAATTCCTTCCACTGAACTAGCAGTACAGATGAAGGGCAGGCTCACCGCACGGTGGGTCTGCCCTTCAGGCTTTTTCCAGAGCGGCGTTCGGCCTGCCGGAGTTCACCAAGCCCAAGGAAGCTGACCTGACTCGGAAACAATCTCTGTACTAATGCGCTGTCATTGATCCTCAGAATGTGATCCACTAGGGGGATGCAGGGACTTTTGATTTTCGCCGTATTTGGTGTGGTGCTCGTAGGAGCCTTTTTTATGCTCCTCGCTAAGCGCCGGGACTACGACGCAAACGAGACTGAGGCAGACAAACTCAGCGATGCTGACTTTCGGCGCATTGAGTTTGGCGACGAAGACATTTAGACCCAGTCCTCACCCTTAGACCCGGTCCTCACCGTTCGAGCACTGCTCAGTCCTTGACTTGAAGCTCGGTTCCAACAGGTGCGTTCTTCGGCGATAGGTAGGTTTCGTAGCCATCTACCCCTGCCACGTAGGTCTGCAAGAACGCAATGGTGACGCCATTAGTAATCGCGTGAGCCTCGTCAATCGCAATCAGGTCTTTCGTGCAGCCCTCTAGGGCCATCTCGTTGACCACATCAATAAACACTTGCGGCAAATTCGGCAGGGTAGCCAACGAATCTTGGTAGCGGCAGACATCCGTGAACGACTGATGCCCCGCTTGTTCAATATCCATCCGCAGCAATGGCCGTCCCGAGATGAGATCCCATGGGCGAGTGGTGTCATTCACGATGGGAGTGGTGATATCTAACACACCAGAGACGAGCAGGCTGGGAATCTTGATTGCAGCGAGAGCCTCATCGGAGTTCAGTTCGGAGTACGGGGCCATTACAGCAATTGCCTTGACACGCTCATCAGCCGGAACGCTTCCTAACTCGTTGCTATACCCGCCGGCCGTTCCGAGTGTGGTGAATCCTCCAAAGGAGTGCCCGGTTACCCCGATGCGCTCCGGGTCCATCGTCCCGGAAAGCGGGTCACCCGGAGTGGCAGAGATTCCGAGCATGGCCGTAATCAAGTACTGCACGTCTTGCACGCGGTTGAGCGCATTGACGGGCCGGGGTGTGCTCGCTCCTGTTACCGAATCAAGTGCGGTATTACCTGTGTGATCGACTGCCACCACAACAAACCCGTGGCTTGCGAGCACCTCAGTGAACCAGGAGGCGATGTAGCGCAGACCGCCACTACCGTGTGAATACACCACGAGCGGGAACGGCCCCGCTGCACTAGCCGGCGCATCGGCAAGAGCCGTCAAGGAAGCCAACTCAATACCTGGAATGAACTGATAGATCGACAGGGGTGCCGTCACTCCTTGCTCAACGGGATACCAGACATCTGCTGTGAGTGCCCGACCCCTAGCAGCATCGTTAATTTCTACAACTCGGCGTCCAACCTGGTACGGGCCCGGCTGACTTGGTGACGACACAGCTACTGCTTTCTCGGTGGTCGAGCTACCTGCAGAATCCTGAGCAGCGGTGTCACTGCTGGAGTCTGTGCAACCACCGATAAGACATGCAGCAGCTAGACAGGCAATAACAATAACGGTGGTGGTTCGAGACATAAGGGGTGAGCGTAGCCGTGCTCAGCCATAGAACTTCGCAGCCCGTTCACCAATCATAATTGCCGTGGCCGCAGGGCCGCGAGAAAGCGGCGCCGGCAGGATTGATGTGTCGACCACGCTCAAACCCTCTACCCCGTGCACACGACAACGAGCGTCAACGACAGCATTTGGGTCACTCGCTGGGCCCATCGGGCAACTTCCCATCAAATGAAATGCTGTCCCTAGTCGTTCTGCAACCCACAAATCGAGTTGCGTATTCGAGGCAAGCTCAGTTGGGTCAGGGCCAAAGAGTTGATCAACGAGTGGGCTGAACCCAGGTGATTCAGCAAGTTCAACGGCGATTCTGATTGCTTCGCGAAGCCGCTCCCGGTCAGAGTCCTCTTGTAAGTAGTGGTAGCTACTCACCGGCTGATCCTGCGGATCAGCCGACCGCAGTTGCAGACTGCCACAACTCTGCGGCAGCGTCAGCGAGATCCGAATACTCAACAGGTCATCCATCGGATCTAATCCGGTTATCTGGCCGTAGGGCCGTCGCGTCGGCATGAACTCCAGATCACCCCCGGCAGGTCCAAGGTGAAGGGCCATCTGCATAAAGCTTGAAGAAGCAGGGAACCCAATAGACGGCACTGGGCGGTACATCAGATCGATGGTGGGGTGATTCGATATGCGGTTGCCTACCCCGGGAAGGTCTGCGTGAACCGGGATGCCCATGCGACGCGACGCCTCCGCTGCCCCAACTCCCGATAGCAGCAGGAGTTTGGCCGAGCCCTGAGCACCGGCGCAGAGCACCACCTGCTCCGATCGAATAACTCGGCTCTGGCCTTCGTGGAGTACCTGCACTCCAACGGCGCGGCCCCGTTCGATCACGACTCGCTGCACCGTGCTGTTCGTCCGAATGCTCAGGTTGTTTCGGTCCCGGTTTGGCTGCAAATACGCAGCAGCAGCGTTGACCCGCAGACCGTCAACAATGTTGCAGGGCACCGGGCCGATACCGAGCTGGCTGGAGTTGTTCTTATCTGCTTCTTCTTGGTACCCGTTTGCCAAACAGGCTTGGGTGAATGCGACACTCACTGGATGCAGAGGCTGAACATCGCGCTGAACGGGAATTGGGCCGCTTTGCCCGTGGCTGGGTTGGCTTCCAAAATCAAGGTCCTGTTCAGAGCGACAGTACGCTTCGAGCACTTCTTGGGGTGACCACAATCCTTCGGAAACAGCAGCGAGGCGCTCGGCATCTTGGAGACTGCCGCGAATGAAGTAGCCGCCATTCACTGCACTCGAGCCGCCTAACCCGCGACCAGAGAACACCTCTGCTTGCCTTCCTGCCATCAGTTCGACGGTGCTCGTGTCGGCAGTTTCAGAGTCAACTGATGCTCTCAGTGAAAACCCATCAGCCACCCGATCAGCAGCCTCCGAGGACGATGCTCGCTCGCGGCCGGCTTCTAGCAGTAACACGCTGCGGTCTGTCTGTTCCGTCAAGCGACTCGCAAGCACCGAGCCAGCCGAACCTGCCCCAACAATAATGATCTCGTACTCGGCTGAATCTGTTACGGCTGAATCACTCACGGCTGCCTCAACTACGCGG
>JBIKPA010000081.1:0-11216 GCA_044357715.1 Microthrixaceae bacterium | reverse complement strand
GTGATGATCTTGAGCGGTTTACCGAGACCAGTACCCTTTTCTGCAGGGAGCGGCAGTTGGTAGTACTTGCCGTCGTGTTCAACGGGCGCTTCTCGCTTCCAGACATCTCTACAGATCTGAATGATCTCTCTGGTTCGACCAATGGGAGCGTCGTATGGCACTCCGTGAAAGCCCTCGATTACCTGAGGCCCAGATGCGCCAAGGCCGAGGATTGCTCGACCCTCGGAAAGGTCATCAATCCCCGCTGCAGTCATGGCCAACAATGTGGGGGTGCGTGTGTAAATCGGCAAGATGCCAGACGCGATCTGGATAGTCGAGGTCTTTGCCGCCAAGTAGCCCATCAGACTGACAGCGTCGTAGCCATAAGCCTCTGCCACATAGGCAATATCCATGCCCACCGACTCAAGCGCCTGCACCTGAGCTACTGACTCGGCAAACCCCCCGGCGTAGCCGATCTGCATACTGAGCTTCATGAGTTCTCCCCTTGCTCGATTTCGGTCTGTTCGCTCTGAGCAGTCCAGTCCTTAGCTAGCACCAGGTCGGAACGATTGATGGATCCAAGGTCTGCACCGTTATCGAAGTAGACCCGATAGCGAACCCAGCGAAACCCGTTCACTAGCGAAACTTTGCCGCGGGTTCCTGCAGGAACTCCAAGAAGATCCACTGCAGCAACGACCTTGTCTTTCACCTGCAACTCGTCACCAACGCGTTTTTTTGCCATTGGGCGTAACCGTACCAATCCTCAGGACAGCCCGCAGCATTCTGTAGCTGTGAGCGAGACTGAATCTAGATGGTGCCGGTACTCGCAGTAGAGCGTCGCTGCGGCTCAGCCCGCAGCTTTTCTCGCTGAGGGCTGACTTGCTGAGAAGGATTTTCCTTCCTCAACATCAACATCGTGGGGAAGGCCCAGCACGCGCTCAGAAATGATGTTTCGCTGAACGTCACCCGTACCGCCCCCGATGGTCAGTGCTGGAGCAAATAGGTACCCGTAGTTCCAGATACCAACCTCAGTGCCGAGCGGACCCGCATCGCTCAGCATTCCCCCGGCCCCAGCCAAGTCTTTGGCAAGACTCATGATCTCTTGACCGTGTTCGTCGGCTAGCACCTTTCGAACAGATGCCTCGGGCCCCGGCTCTCGGCCTGCAATTGCTGCAGTCACTGTGCGCAGACGAATCAACCGAAGAATCTCTGAGCGCATGTACATCTCTACAAGGCGCTGCCTCATGATGGGGTCAGTGACTCCCCCTGCAGTTCGAACAAGATCCAACAGGTCTCCTGCATCTGGACCCATACCCCAGAGCGCACCCGCCGCAGACAACGAGACCCGCTCGTTCGACAGCGTCACTTTGGCCAGTCGCCAACCGTCATTTACTTTACCCACCAGATTCTCTGCCGGGATCCGAAGGTCTGTCATAAAGACTTCGTTAAAGGTATGGCCGCCAGTCATCTCGAGGATCGGCCGAATCTCAATTCCGGGTGAATCCATCTTGCAGATGAAGTACGAGATACCACGCTGCTTTGACTCCTCTGGGTCAGTTCGTGCAATCAGGATTCCGTACGTGGCTTGGTGGCCAAGCGAGGTCCAAATCTTTTGACCATTGACCACCCACTCGTCACCATCTTTGACCGCCCGCGTAGACAATGAGGCAAGATCAGATCCTGCGCCCGGCTCAGAGAACAGCTGACACCAGATCTCTTCGCCGCTCAGCAGGCCAAGCAAATGCTTGTGCTGCTGCGCCTCAGTTCCAGCGGCAAGAAGGGTTGGTCCCGCCCAGCCAATTCCGATTGGGTTATTCGGTCTGCGCACGCCAGCGGCACGGAGTTCATCGTCAATAATCAACTGATGTATCGGGTTTGCAGCCAGACCAAATGGCTTTGGCCAGTGAGGTGCCACATAGCCCGCATCTGCAAGCTGTCTGCCAGTTGGGCTTGGATTGTTTTTCAACCACTCGCGAATTTCCACTCTGCGAGGGTCACTTTCTGGAGGTAGTTCGAAATCCACAACATCAGAGTAGATGGCTAGGCGACTCAAGGCATGTGGCTGCTCTACACTCCCCGTGTTAGGGGGTTACTAGCTGCCTAGTTTGCAGCTACCGAACTCGTTGGCTGCCGCACAGGAGCAACCCACTAGGTAGAAGGGGGCATCATGCCCGGATGGAATTTTGCTGAACTCTGGGAACAGATCGCTGATCGGTTCCCTGACGCTGACGCTCAAGTTCAAGGCGAGCGCAGAACATCCTGGAAGGAGTTCGACGCACGCGCCGACGGCTTGGCGCGCTATTTGCTTGATCGCGGTGCTTGTACAACGCACCCGAGTACATGGAGGGCGCATTCGGCGCTTTCAAGGCTGGACTCGTTCCTGTCAATACCAACTATCGCTACCTAGACGAAGAACTTGCCTACCTGTGGGAGAACGCAGACGCTGTGGCAGTTATCTTCCACGGGTGCTTTTCTGAACGCGTTGCAGCAGTGCGCGAGCGGGTACCACAGGTGCGCGATTGGCTCTGGGTAGATGATGGCAGTGGCGAAATCCCCGAATGGGCAATCGACTATGAGTCAGTAGTTGCTCCTGCAACGGAGCGCGTGGTGGCTCCTTGGGGTAGATCCGGTGATGACATTTTGATGATCTACACCGGTGGTACCACGGGCATGCCGAAGGGCGTGATGTGGCGACAAGACGATCTCATCCGAGCCGTCATTTCTGTAAGTAACCCACTTTTTAACGAGGACCCAGAGACAATCGGTTTTTCTGCGGCAATTGATTCACTCGAGGCTCCTGGCATGCCCGGCATGCCCGCCTGCCCGCTAATGCATGGCACCGGTTGGTTCACTGCCAACCTGTACCTCACTGCTGCCGGGTCATTGGTACTACTCGAGGATCGGCACCTAGATGTTGAAGAAATGCTCGATACCATCGAGCGAGAGAAGGTGGGTGCACTCACGATCGTGGGGGATGCCTTCGCCAAGCCGATTCTTCGAGTACTCGATGCTCAGCCAGACCGCTGGGACCTCTCCAGCCTGTTCCTGATTACCTCATCTGGGGTGATGTGGTCAGAGGGGTCCAAACAGGGCCTGCTCAAGCACAATCCAACGATGTTCTTGATCGACTCCTTTTCAAGTTCAGAGGCAATCGGCCTTGGGCAATCGGTCTCTTCTTCTGGGGCTGAAGAGAAGACTGCTCACTTTTCTCTTGGCAATGGAGCGCAGGTCATCAGCGACGAGGGCCATGCCGTGCAGCCAGGTTCTGGAGAACGCGGCCGAGTTGCCGTTCCGGGCCATCAACCTCTGGGGTATTACAAAGATCCCGAGAAATCGGCAGCCACCTTCATTGAGTTTGAAGGGGTCCGCTACTCAATGCCAGGTGACTACGCAACGATCGAGGCCGATGGCACAATCACCTTGCTGGGCCGCGGGTCTGTCTGCATCAATACGGGCGGGGAGAAAGTCTTTCCCGAGGAAGTAGAAGAAGCACTCAAAACTCAGGGTCAAGTGCATGATGCTGTCGTTGTTGGAGTGCCCGATGAAAAGTTTGGAGAAGCCATTACTGCAGTGGTTGAGCTAGCTCCCGGGGCAACGGTTGACCCCGCGATACTCATTCAACATGTCAAGGGCCATCTCGCTGCCTACAAGGCACCCAAGACGGTGCTGTTTGTGAGCAGCATCGGACGCGCACCAAACGGCAAGGTGGATTACAAGCGCATGAAACAACATGCACTTGATGAGCTCGGAATTGAGCCATAACCACAGCAGCAGCAGTGAAGGCGTTCAGTTGCCGGATTCGGATTTCTCCCAACGCAGCGCTATCGGTACCTTATTGACACTCTTCGGCATTGACGCTGCTCGGTTCACCGCAGTTTTTACTGCGCTGCGGCAGTAGCAAAAGCTGGAATCACTACTAATACGAAATGAAGGCAACAGATGACTGATCTCGGATTCGACGGACAAGTGGCAATCATCACCGGAGCCGGTGGTGGACTCGGGAAGTCACATGCTTTGGAATTGGCCCGTCGCGGTGCACGCATCGTGGTGAACGATCTTGGTGGTTCAGTGAACGGGGTTGGAGACAATGCCTCAGCAGCACAGCTCGTGGTGGATGAGATCATTGCCGCCGGTGGCGAAGCGGTAGCAAACCACGACTCAGTTGCAACCCCAGAAGGTGGCCAGGCAATCGTACAAACAGCCGTGGATGCATTCGGCACCGTCGACATTGTCATTAACAACGCGGGCATCTTGAAAGACAAGACCTTCCATAACCTCACCCCAGACTTGCTTGAACCTGTGATTGCAGTTCACCTGCTCGGCGCTTTTTATGTAACGCAGCCTGCTTGGCTGATCATGCGAGAGAAGGGCTACGGCCGTGTGGTGAACACCAGTTCCAACTCGGGTCTGCTGGGCAACTTTGGTCAGTCCAATTACGGTGCCGCAAAGCTTGGAATCGTTGGATTCACCCGTGTGCTTGCCAATGAAGGCAAGTCAAAGGGAATCAAGGTCAACGCCATTGCGCCAGTTGCAAAGACCCGCATGACCGAAGACCTGCTTGGCCCACTCGGAGACAAGCTCGAACCAGCAGAGGTGACTCCTACGGTTGTGTACTTGGCTCACGAAGAATGCCCCGTCTCTGGCGAGGTGTACTCGGTAGCTGGCGGTGTGGTAGCTCGCTACTTCATCGGCCTGACTCCAGGCTGGTACGGAGAAGGCCACAGCGTTGAAGACGTTCGAGATCACTTTGACGAGATCCGCGACGAGACCGGCTACATCGTGCCCGAGGATCCCTCAGGCGAGCTTCAGAAGCTGCTCAAGACACTCAGCAGCTAAACCGCTTGACGGCAGCATCCGGACTGCAGCGGTGAATCGGCAGCGGTGAATCGGCTAAGTCTCTCGAGAATCTGAGGGGAGATCTCCAGTTTCCTCTGCGGCCAATGTTCTGTCGGGTGACTTGATCTGATCAACACCACCGGCAACATCAACGTTCACCAGCTTGCCAGTGCGCAGATCGAGTACTTCCTTTTCGGATGAGTACTTCAGCTTCATGCGCAGCACTCGAAGCTCGACTAGGTAATACACCGGAAGCGATACAACAAAAGCTGAGGCGATGAGGATGGGTGTGCGGATGAGCTGCACCTTGAGTGAAGCATCTGTTCCGCCCATGAGCGCAAAGATAAAGATGTAAGGCAGGGCGTGCCAGATATAGAGCGTGTAGCTGAGTCTGCCAAGCCAACGAAATTGCGGCAACGACCAGAAGCGGCTGAGCCACCAGTCGCTCAACCGGACCAAGCAAATCAAGATCGTTGCAAAGGCCAACGCTCCCAGCGTGTGACCAAAGCGGAACCAGTACATAGTCTCGAGCATCTGAGGCCGAGTGAACTCTTCGGGCCCAGCAGGCAGGTAATCAACATAGGGTCCGCCAAGTTTGCGAACGAGCCCGCTAGACAAGTTGAGCATCACGAACCAGACAGCTAGACCAACGGTGCCTAAAAACAACAACGCCTTACGCCACCGCAACAACCGCTCTTCGGTGAGGTAAGCGTTGAAGGTAGCCATACCGACCCCCAACATGAGTGCGTCTGGCCGCTGCAGCAGAGCCATACGCACGCCCGAGATCATGGTCTCATCGTCTTGGTAGAACCCCGTGTAGGCATACCAGCGGGCAATGCCAATAACTACGAAGAACACCCCCATCAGCACACCAAGTTGCTTGACCCAATGCTTCTTCACGCAAATCAGAACCGTGCCCGCGATCACGGCGTAGAACCACTCTTCAACCGAGAGCGTCCAGAGATGCCACATAACTCGGTTGCCTTGAATATCTGGCCGAATCACCGCCAGACCATTCGGGAAGAAGAGGTGATAGACGTACAGAACGGCGGCGGCGGCGTCTTGGCCGACATAACGGAGACTGAGCGGCTTGAATCCAATAAGTGTGCAGACTGTTGAGATAACGAGCCAAACACCGACGAAAAGCCACAGCGAAGGCAGCAGTCGGATGCCACGCCGGTAATAGAACTTTTTTAAGCTGATGGTGCCAGTGGTGCGGGTTTCTTGCAGCAACAGCGTGGTAATCAAAAACCCGCTCAGCACAAAGAAGGTGTCCACAATGGTCACCCAAGATTCGACGTACTCAAAAAGGGCGTGACCAACTAGCACCATGCAGACGCCAATACCCCGGACGCCATCAAATCCGCCCACCAAACCAAGTTTGGGAGCTTTGGTCACAAAGGCTGCCGACTTGGCTGCGCTCGCTACTTCAGGACTGCTCACTTCAGGACTGCTCACTTCAGGACTGCCCATCTACGTCAGGGCTGTTTCCCCCCGGGCCATACTGTTCAGAACTGTATTCCTCAGGGCCCTCAACTGCTTCTGCGCTGAAGGTCCCCTTCCCAACTGCTCTCGCTGCTTCAACCGACATCATTTTGCCGGTGTTCAGATCGAGTACTTCTTTTTCAGAGGCAAATCGCAGTTTCACGCGCAATAGCCGCTGTTCAACTCCGTAATAAATCGGAAGGGAAGCCACAATCGCAATAACCGCAAGTACCGGCGCACGCCATTTTTGGCCCAAAAATGCATCTGCACCAAGTGCCTCAAGGATCACAAAGTAAAAGAACGTGTGCCATACGTAAACGGTGTACGACATCCGACCCAGAAATCTCAGTGGCTTCCACGAGAGCGCCCGATTCGCCCACCACTCGCCGCAGCGAGCCATAGCCAACAACGCAGGCATAAACGCAACTGCTGTCAGTGTGTGGCCGTACTGCACCCACACTTGGCCGTTGTAGAGAACGCCCCTAGGAACCGCCATCGGCACATAGGGGTACGGCAGTCCAAACTTGCCTGTGAGGTCGAAGAGGAACTTGGATGACATCAGCATGCTGACGGAGCCAACGAGGAGTCCAATAGCTCCCACCCGAGGTAGCCACCTATGCCAAGCCGCAGGGAGTGGGTTGGGCAGCTTCGCGTTGAACACTGCTAGACCGACTCCCCACATCAAAGAGTCATAACGAGAGAGCCACAACAAGCTGAGGCCACGAGCGGGGATGCTCGAGTTTGTTGGCACTCCCCCATTCCACGGCCCCGTGAGGCCCGTCCAGCGTTGCCACCCAATCCACGCAGCCAGAATGCACAGGCCCACTGCAAGCTGGGTCATCCAGCGGCGCCTCAGACACACCAGCACGGTGATTGCGATCGCTAAGTAGAACTGCTCCTCTACTGCGAGAGACCAGAATTGATCAATTGAACGATGCGATGCTGCGACCGGATCTACATAGGCCAAACCAACTGGAAACACCAGGTTGTAGATATAGGTCACTGCTGCAGCAGCATCTTGAAGAACAAAGATCAGCCTCTCCCGGTCAAAGAGCAGACAGAATGCAATCCAAGCCAAGATGCAGAGATAGGCCGAGGGCAAAAGGCGCACCGCACGACGCGCATAAAACTTACGCATGTCAATGCCCTCGTGATCGCGGTATTCCTGCATGAGCAAGGTCACGATTAAGAACGCGCTCATCACGAAGAACACATCGATGATTCCCGCGAAAGAGGGAGAGAGGTCTGAGTAGGCGTGATTCAACAGAACCATCAGGATTCCGATGCCTCGTACACCATCAAATCCGCCGACGAAGCCCAGTCTCGGTGCCCGAGATACAAACCCCGATGGCGCTGCCCCTTGCGTCGTCATCGATTGAGATTACCCGAGGATCTTGATTTTCGATGACTGCCCGAATAGGTAATGCGCAAGTTCTGCGTATCTTGCGCTTACACAATTGCCCGAACGGGGCCTAGCATTTACAACATGAGTAATCACGAAGTGTTACCTCAGGCGATTGATCCGTTGGATTTCTTGGCAACCGACTCACTCTTGTCGCAGACCGAGGTCATGCTTCGAGACACGGTCCGGCAGTTTGTGCGCAAACAGATTCTCCCCGAAGTTGGTAATTGGTTTGATCAGGGCATCTTCCCAAAGGAAATGGCCAAAGAGTTCGGCTCGCTCGGACTTCTCGGAATGCACCTCGAAGGCTACGGCTGCGCGGGTACTTCGGCTACTGCCTATGGCCTAGCTTGCACCGAACTTGAGGCGGGAGACTCTGGCGCCAGAAGCTTTGTCTCTGTTCAAGGCTCACTTGCCATGTTTCCCATCCATGCGTTTGGCTCCGAGGAACAAAAGCAGCAATGGCTGCCGGGAATGGCCGCTGGCGACCTGATCGGATGTTTCGGATTGACCGAGCCCGACTCTGGCTCTGACCCCTCCTCAATGCGCACTCATGCACGAACAGATACCTCGGGAGATTGGATTCTGAACGGGGCAAAGATGTGGATCACGAACGGTTCGATTGCCGATGTGGCAGTCGTGTGGGCCATTACCGACCCCGAGGGGCCCGATAAGGGTGCAGTGCGAGGCTTTTTAGTTCCGACCAACACTCCAGGTTTCTCTGCGCCAGAGATTCACCGCAAGGTTTCGCTACGGGCCTCGGTGACCTCGGAGTTGATCCTGCAAGACGTACGCCTGCCGGCTCAAGCGGTGCTGCCGGGCGTGTCGGGTATGCGCGGCCCGTTCTCTTGCCTAAACGAGGCTCGATTCGGAATCTCTTTCGGCTCAGTTGGTGCTGCTCGGGCTTGTTACGAGGCCGCTCTGGAGTACTCGCTGAACCGGGTGCAGTTCAATCAGCCCATCGCCGGGTTTCAACTCACTCAAAAAAAGCTTGTCGAGATGATGGTCAAGGTGCAACACGCCATGTTGTTGGCAATTCATCTTGGCCGTTTGAAAGATGCTGGCACCCTTGCCACGCCTCAGATCAGCTTTGGCAAGATGGACAACGTGCGCACTGCGTTAGAAGTTGCCCGAGAAGCAAGAAGCATTCTTGGGGCGAACGGCATCACCACGGAGTATCCAGTGATTCGCCATATGAACAATCTGGAATCGGTCTATACCTACGAAGGTACAAACGAGATCCACACGCTCATCTTGGGCAACGCCATCACTGGGATTCCAGCGTTTAGCTAGACCAAATTGAGTTAGCTAGCGATTAGTTGAGAGCTTTCCCGATTACCGCTGGGCTCTCACCCTCATGAGCCGTGGCCCGACGAAGCACTGCGCAACCGACTAGCCCGGCCACTAGGGCGAGCAGTCCGACCACCACCATGGTGATCTTAAATGAGTTCAGATACGACTCTTTTGCTACCGAGAGCGCCTGCCGCGCCGAGAAGGTAGATGGGTCCTTGCCCGTTCGGACATACACCCCCAGAGAATCAAGCGAGCTTGCAGTCCGAGCAGGCGGAACACCGGCCTCGGTGAGTCGCTTCACCACACCGCCAGCAGTGAGTTTGTCCACCATGACTGTGGACAAGGCAAGACCCATTGCGTATGCCACTTGGCCAATCGTTGCCCGTGATGAAGTAACTGCACCATAGAAGGAAGCAAATTTGCCCGACGCCGCACTCACGATCAGGCCGCCGTATGGGATTGACGCCATCGTGGCACCGAACCCAAGCAGAAGTAGCGCCGGCAAGAGGCTCAGGTAGCCCGAACCAGAACCGTGTAACAGCGTGGCAAAGCCGCCGAGTGCTGATAACGCTCCACCAACCAAAATCACGGTGCTGTTGCGGAGCCCATTCGTGATGAGTCGACCTGTGATGAGTGCGGCAACAATTCCCACTAGCAAAAAGGGAAGAGTTCCTGCGGACACCTTCACCGGTGACAGCCCGCTGACGTATTGCCACAAGTTAGAGAATTGCAAGATGGTCGAACTCTGCGTGAAATTGTAAAGGAAGCCTGCGCAAATAGCACCAAGAAACAACGGGTTGCGCAGCACCGCAACGGGAAAGAACGGGTTGTCGATTCGTTGCTCAAGACGCACGAAAGCAGCAAGTAATAGCAAGCCAACCAGCGTTGGCACCCAAAAAATCGGCGCAGCTACACCTCGGGACATGTGGCTGATCCCCAGCAGCACCCCGACGATACCGAAAGCCAGCAAGGCCTGACCCGGCAAGTCCATGGGTCCACTTGAGCGCTTCGAAGTCACAGGCAGCAGAGCCTTGGCAAGCACAACCGAAACTGCGCACATCAGGGGTACAACCAAGAACGCGGCGCGCCATTCGATTGAAGCGAGCATGCCGCCGAGCAAACTGAGTGAAACCAACACGAGCGAACCACTCGCTGAGTAGATTCCGAGCGCAGCAGGGACCTTCTCCTTCGGAGTAATAATCCGCACATAGGCGAAGGACGCGGCAAATACGCCACCGAGGCCAAGGCCTGCGAGTGCCCGACCACCAAGATAGAGCGCTGGAATCGGCGCCGTAGCTGCCATCACATCACCGACGACAGAAAGGCTCAGTGAAGCAACCAGCAGGCGTCTCCAGCCCACACGATCGCCAAGCAGGCCCATTGAGATGACTGTGGCGGCGAGCACTAACGTTGAAATAGTCGCTGCGAGCGCAATCATGCCGCCTTCCATACCGAGGCCGCGTGAGGCCTTTACGAGTGCAGTGCTCGCAATAATCGGATCTACTGCCTGTACTCCACCGAGTGCTCCGAGGAAGAAAATTGCCGCTCGCGGTGCCGCAGCAACACCGTCATCCTCAGAGGTCGAGTCGGGTTGAGAGAGTTCTGCAGCGCGGTCTTTTGCTGTCACTTCGTTGGCAGCACAAGCTCAGCAAAGCCACCAGTAGGAGTTTCAATCTGTTGCGGCTCTGCTAAAGAAAAGTCCACCCTCTTGAGGTCGATGGCCTGAGGTACGGGGTTATCGTAGGTCCGCAGTACGTAGCGGCGATCGGTTAGGTTCGAGATGGTCGACCAGAGAGTGTGGTCATCATTTTTTGGATCCTCGTCCTCACGAATCAAGCCCAAGGGGATGTCGAAGTTATTGAGAAGATGCAACGCGGTCTTCTCGAGTTCTTCGCCGGTGCCTACCGGCCGGAGCGCTGCGGTATATGCAGCTGCTCGAATGAAACGGGCCGGCGAACTGGAGTCACCTGGCAGGCCGAGCATTCCAGGCCCTTGGCCCATCTTGGAGAGTTCGACACCCTCGATTGTGATTGGCGAAGGGTTCTGCACCGACAGGTTCACGTAGTTGCGCAAATTCGTCAGGTGCCAGTCCAGATGTGGCCAGTTGCAGGCCACGCCGATCGGGTTGTCGAAAATAACCATCTGACCCTCTCTCCACTCGATCACCGCAGAGTCCCCAGACGGGTCATGAACAATCACATGCGCCGGCGGCGCGAACCCG
>JBIKPA010000277.1:0-3182 GCA_044357715.1 Microthrixaceae bacterium | reverse complement strand
GCGCACCAGTCCTCGTCAACGCTCATAGCCTCAAGTGCCGACTCCCGTGCGGGGCCTTCAAGATAGCGAGCAAGGACTGCAGTGGTATCTAAAAAAAGTGTCACCTGCCCCGGACCTCTCGCACGAGTTGGTCGATGCGTGTTCCAGCCCAGAGTGGCATGGAAAATTCTGGTTCGGGCCGATCAGTTCGTCGAGCAAGTATCACCTGGCCGCGAGCCGCTAGGTCCTCGACGGTGAGCTGTGCATCAGTGGGCTCTAGGGGGCCAAGTTGTGCAACGGGGCTGCCATCGACGGTGATCACGATTCGCTCACCTGCACCAGCACGGCGAATTGCCGCTGAGACCTCTCGTCGAAGTTCTCGTACCCCAAGGTGTTCCATCTCTTCATCATAGGGGGCAAATGTGTACACGCGTGTACATCATGTGATGTGTCTTCGCAGGGTGCTGGGTGTAAACACTCAGAAGTAGAAACTGACTAGCTAGGAGATCAACGTGAATTTCGCCTTCAGTGAAGACCAAGAAGCACTTCGTAAGGTTGTTAAAGACTTCCTCAATGCCAAATCAGACGAGTCTGCTGTGCGTGAACTGATGGATACCGAGGCGGGTTACGACACCGCAGTATGGACTCAGATGGCAGAGCAAATGGGCCTGCAGGGTCTTGTTATTCCTGAAGAGTTCGGCGGGTCCGGTTACAGCTTCGTTGAACTCATCGTTGTGCTCGAAGAGATGGGCCGTCGCCTGATCTGTGCGCCGTATTTCTCTACCGTGGTGCTTGGCGGGCAGACGCTCTTGCACTCGGGAGACGAAGCCGCCAAGGCCGCCTACCTTCCGGGCATTGCCTCTGGAGAAACCATCGCAACCCTTGCCTACACCGAGCCCAACGGCCGCTGGGATGAGGCTGCAATTACCGCAACAGCTACCAAGTCGGGTGATTCTTGGACCATTGACGGAACCAAGTTGTACGTCCTTGATGGCCATATCGCCAACCTCATCATTACTGCCGCTCGAACTGATGCCGGCGTCAGCTTGTTTGCAGTCGACGGCGATGCAGCGGGACTGACTCGCACCGCGCTTTCCACCATGGACCAGACACGCAAGCAGGCTCGTTTGGAGTATGCAGGAGTGTCAGCAACCTTGATCGGAACTGATGGCGCCGGTTGGGACACCCTCTCGACGGTGTTGGACCTAGCCGTAGTAGCTCTTGCAGCCGAGCAGGTTGGCGGCGGCCAAGAAGTGCTCGAAATGGCCGTGCAGTACGCCAAAGATCGTGTGCAGTTTGGGCGTCCGATTGGCTCCTTCCAAGCAATCAAGCACAAGTGTGCGGACATGCTGCTCGAGGTTGAATCGGCGAAGTCTGCTGCGTACTACGCCGGCTGGTGCGCCGCAGAGCTCAATGAGGAACTGCCTTCGGTGGCCTCATTGGCAAAGGCCTATTGCTCGGAGGCGTATTTCCACGCAGCTGCAGAGAACATCCAGATTCATGGTGGTATTGGCTTTACTTGGGAACACCCGGCCCACCTGTACTTCAAGCGTGCCAAGAGCTCAGAATTGCTCTTTGGTGACCCGACCTACCATCGCGAACTGCTTGCGCAGCGCATTGGCATCTAACGAACTGGCATCTCAAGCGCTTTGATTCAAGCGCAGAAGTAGCTAGGCGCTAGTCAGCTAGCACCCGGGTGGTGAGCAACGATACGAGTCCCGCATCTGCACCAAGATGCTCGGCGAGTTCAATGCTTACCCCCGGGTGTTTTTTTTCTGCCTCAGCTACGGCCTCGGGCAGGTCTCGCATGACGTGATTGCCTGAGTTTAAAAAGTGCGGCAGCAGCCTGATCTGCAACGCGCCCTGCGCTACGGCTGTATCGATTGCATCCGCGATGGATGGCTCTGCAAGTTCTAGGTATGCGGGGCGCACCTGGATCGGCTGTGGTTCAAGCCCGGCTTGTGGCGCTGATTGGGCTTCGTTTGATTGGGCTTGGACCTTTTCGCAGAGCTGTGCGTGTTCTACCGCAGCGAGCGGGTTTCGGCTGCCGTGAGCAACCAGAAGCACCATTTTTGGGGCTACCTGAGTGGGGAGTGGCGGGTTGGAATCAGCACTAGTCATCCCATGACGGTACGGTGCCGGGAAGTGACAGACAACGCAGGCCCGGGTGAGTCCGGCCAACAGCAACAAAACAAGCCGGCCGAAGGTGCCGCAGAGGCTAACGAAGTGGGGGTCGGCCCGCACGACTTGCCTTGGCCAATTGGCGAGCACCTTGACCCCGAACTGCTTGCTCAGGGAGATCGCCGAAACGTCATCGACCGTTATCGATACTGGAAGATGCAAGCCATTCGAGATGACCTTGACGGTCGTCGCTTTAGCGTCCATTTAGCGGTTGAGAACTGGGAACACGATTTCAATATTGGCACCGTGGTTCGCAATGCCAACGCATTCGGTGCAGCTGCAGTGCACATCGTTGGTCGGCGCAGATGGAACCGGCGTGGGGCGATGATGACTGATCGCTACCAGCACGTCTACTACCACCCAAGCATTGAAGACCTGCTGCAGTGGGCTGAAGGGGAGCAACTTGAAGTGATCGGCATCGATAATCTCGATGGCTCCGTTCCGCTCGAGACTGTTCAGTTGCCACGGGCCTGCGTATTGATCTTTGGTCAAGAGGGCCCGGGGCTCTCTGCTGCAGCTAGGGACGCATGTGCGCAGGTTTGTTCAATCCGAATGTTCGGTTCTACCCGCTCGATCAACGCTGGGGTTGCCTCGGGAATCGCGCTGCATACGTGGGTTCGCACCCACGCGCTAGCCGCTGATGGGCTTCCGTTAGAGGAACTTCCCGAGATCTGATTTGTTTAGGAGGTAGATACCCCATGCGGGTATAGCGATTCAGTTGCTACGCTTCTGCGATGCACGGATACGACGAGAACAAAGACGCTTATCTGAAACGCCTGCGTAGAGTTGAGGGCCAAGTTCGAGGAATCGAGCGGATGGTGGAGGAGGACACCTACTGCATTGATGTGCTGACACAGATTTCGGCAGCTACACGAGCGTTGCAGGGGGTGGCTTTGGCCCTGCTTGAGGACCACCTTCACCATTGTGTTGCTGACGCGATTAGCAATCGCGGAGCCGATGCAGAAGAGAAACTGCAAGAGGCTACAGAGGCAATCAAGCGCCTAGTGAAATCCTGATTCAAC
>JBIKPA010000006.1:0-32910 GCA_044357715.1 Microthrixaceae bacterium | reverse complement strand
TGAGTTGTTTTCTCTTGGAATCTTGGCTGCTGGCATGGTGACAGCTGGACTCGTAACTGCTGCACCGGCGGGCGCAGCCGAGGGAGCGTGCAGCACTGCAAACGGCGTAACGGTAGTGATTGACTTTCAAGAACTTGGCGGTGGAGTCAGTACTCGCTGCGTTACAGGTCAGGTTGCAAACGGGTTTGAGGCCCTCGCAGCAGCCGGTCTTAGCTACCAAACAGCTCTCCGTTCCCCCGGGTTTCTCTGCAAAATTGCCGGACTTCCAGCTACAGAACAATGCATTCAGCCTTCGCCAACAACTGCCTATTGGTCATATTGGCTAGCGAATCGAGGCGGCGAGTGGTGCTACAGCACTTTGGGTGCCGGAAACATTTCTCCTCTGCCGGGCACGGTGCAGGGATGGTCATTCTCGCTGAATCGAACTGACTCGGATGCTCCCGCTCCACGCGTATCACCGCCAGCTGCACTTCCGGGCATGACTGCATCGGTCTCTGTTGCGGGAGGCTGCGATTCAGCACCATCAGTTGCTGCAGCCAGCCCAAGCCAAGCAGGAGCACCAAACCCAGCACCAAACCCAGCAGCGGCAGACCCAGCAGTACCCAACCCAGCAGTGGCAGGCCAAGCAACACCCAACCCCTCAGCAATACCCAACCCCTCAGCGACAAACCCAGCAGCACCCAATCCGAGTTCAGATCCTGCGCCGGTTTCAACAGTCACTTCGCAACCGCTGTCAGACCCAAGAACTCCAGACCCAAGAACTCCAGACCCAAGAACTCCAGACCCAAGAACTCCAGACCCACGGAATGGGGCCACTACAGCCAGACAGCAATCTGCAGCTGCATCACTCAACACCAACGCAGGGTCAACCTCGGGATCATCTCCGATAGGAGTGATGATCGCAGTGCTACTCATAGCAGGCCTAGGTGCTGGGGCTATCTTGTTGAGGAAACGTGCAACTCGCTCCTGAGCGTTCAGGGTTGGCAACTCAAGAAGCAACTCGCCCCCGTAGGCTCCCGCGAAACCTGCACCCCGGAGCATGGTGGATTTGGGCGCTCGGGATGGCAACTGCTGCAAGTCGAACTACCAACCCACTTTTGCTTTGCCTTATTTTGGCTGTGGTTGCCTTTGTGGTCTCTGCTCGTCGCACTGACGCACCTTGGGCAAGGGGCTTTAAAGCCTACCTTTGGTTTGGCCTGTTCATCATTGGCACTCGCTTAGCGTTTCGCCTACTCCTCGATGGTCAATACGGAGAGCACGTTCTGTTTCGACTACCCGAACTGACCTTGCCATCAGTTGCTGCTGGAGTTCGCATCGGCGGCCCCGTGTCGCTCGAAGGAGTCCTAGCGGCCTTCTACGACGGCCTTCGGTTAGCCACCCTGCTGATCTGCCTAGGTGCGGCCAATGTGCTGGCAAATCCGAAGCGGCTACTGAAGTCAGTTCCCGGGGCCCTCCATGAAGTTGGCGTAGCACTCACCGTTGCCTTGACGATGGCACCGCAGTTAGTCGAAAGTGCCCAGCGAATCCGCAAAGCGCGCAGGCTGCGTGGCGAAGTTGGCCGACGCACCCATTTCTTTGCAGAAATCCTCGTACCCGTGATGACTGATGCACTTGATCGTTCCCTTTTGTTGGCAGCGGGGATGGATTCGCGGGGCTATGGCCGCACTGCGCATGTGCCGGTGAGAACTCGACGTCTAACCGGCGCCCTCGTCCTAACGGGACTCGTTGGCGTCTGTATTGGAATTTACGGCCTTCTTGACAGCAGCAGCCCATGGACGCTCGGCGTTCCGATGCTGGCAGTGGGCCTCTGCGCTGCGGGCATTGGGTTTGTGGTCGGCGGGCAACGGGTTCAACGCAGCCGCTACCGACCAGACCCATGGCTGCTCGCTGAATGGGGCGTGGCCTCCATTGGCATACTTCTTGCAGCAGCACTCTTCGTAGCGGCCGTTCGCAACCCCAGCAGCCTCAACCCCTCGCTACAACCGCCAAGTTGGCCAACACTGCCACTAGGGCCAACCGTTGCCATCTTGCTTGCATCTTTGCCCGCATGGATAGCCCCCCCACCGGTGCGATCATGATTCGTTTCGATCAGGTCAGCATCACGTATCCCAATGCCATCGCACCCACTTTGCGCGATGTTGACTTGAGTATCGACGAAGGCGAACTTTGCCTAGTGGTAGGGCAAACCGGAGTGGGAAAGTCCACTCTGCTTGGAGCAATCAACGGACTCGTACCGCACTTCACTGGCGGAACCCTCTCGGGGCGAGTCACCGTGGATGGTCGCGATACCTCTACCCATCCGCCACGCGAGCTTGCAGACCTGATCGGCGTTGTGGGCCAAGACCCACTTGCCGGTTTTGTGACCGACACCGTGGAAGAAGAACTTGCATATGCCATGGAGCAACTAGCAATAAAGCCAGAAGTCATGCGCAAGCGAGTTGAAGAGACCCTTGATCTTTTGGGTATCGCAGAGTTACGCAACAGGCCGATCCGCACCCTCTCAGGCGGCCAACAGCAGCGCGTTGCTATTGGTTCGGTCCTCACCGCGCATCCGCGTGTGTTGGTACTTGATGAACCCACGTCAGCGCTCGACCCAACGGCTAGCGAAGAGGTACTCGCAGCCATCACCAGACTCGTACATGACCTCGGGGTGACAGTAGTGATTGCAGAACATCGCTTAGAGCGAGTTGTGCAATATGCCGACAGAGTGATCTACCTGCATGGTGATGGCACAGTCGCATCAGGCGCACCGGCCGAGGTACTTGCTAGCAGTTCCGTGGCTCCTCCCGTAGTGAGACTTGGACGTCTTGCGGGGTGGTCCCCCCTGCCACTTTCTGTGCGCGATGCACGCCGGGTGGCGGCTGAGCTTCGAGCAGAGCTCGAGCAGATTTCACCAAGTCTCCTGGCAGTGAACTCCCCCCTCGATGCGGGCTCCAAGCCCGAACTAACGGCCAAGAACATAACGGTTCGCTATGACGATCTTGTTGCTGTAGCCAAGGTAAATACCGAACTCTCGCCAGGGCAGATCGTTGCGCTGATGGGACGAAATGGATCAGGAAAATCCTCGCTGTTATGGGCGCTTCAAGGATCGGGGCGTCGCGAGAGCGGTTCAGTCACAGTGCAATCCAACGACCCAGGCTCTTTGAGTCCGGGCCAAGCCCGAGCACTAGTCGGCCTTGTGCCGCAGACCCCCACAGACTTGTTGTACCTAGCCACTGTGAAGGCCGAATGCTCACAAGCAGACCAAGACGCCCAACAGACCGACGGCACCTGTGAGCAGCTTCTGCACCGGATTGTGGAGGGCATTGACCCTCAGGCCCACCCACGGGACTTGTCCGAGGGACAAAAGTTGGCTTTGGTACTTGCCATACAACTCTGCGCAAAGCCCCGAGTGCTACTTCTAGATGAGCCAACACGCGGATTGGACTACAGGGCAAAGGAGCACCTTACGAAGCTCCTCCAAGAACTCGCCGCTCAAGGCCACGCCATTTTGGTTTGCACTCATGACGTTGAGTTTGTTGCCTCGACTGCAGACCGCGTGCTGGTAATGGCAGCAGGCGAGATTGTGGCTGATGGGCCAACAGCAGATGTAGTGGTTGCCTCGCCGGCCTTCGCCCCGCAGGTTGCAAAGATTCTGAATCCACAACCTTGGCTCACCGTCGAGGCAGTAGCTGATGCGCTGAGAGGCAAGTTGTGAGATCCGCCAGCCAAAAACCCCGTGCCGTTCGCATCAGCAGTCGCTCCGGCTTGGTACTTACTTTGGTCTCAGTTGCTGGACTTGCCATGTTTTTGTGGCCACTTATTCTCAGTCCAGCAGCCGGCATTTCTCATAATCGCGATGCGCCGTTTATCTTCGCCCTGATTCTTCCGGCCCTCATTGCCGTGCTGCTCGCAGAGCTACACGGCGGAACTCGAATCGATACAAAAGCTCTTGCCATGCTCGGGGTTTTGACTGCATTCGGTGCGGTGCTTCGGCCACTCGGCGCAGGAGTGGCGGGAATAGAGACCGTGTTCTTCTTACTGATTCTTTCGGGGCGCGTGTACGGGCCAGGCTTTGGCTTTGTACTCGGGTCCACCACCATGTTTGCTTCGGCTCTGCTCACCGGTGGGATCGGACCGTGGCTTCCCTTCCAAATGCTGGCCGCCTCTTGGATCGGACTTGGCGCAGGACTCTTACCCAAAGCAAAGGGTCGAGCCGAGATTGCACTACTCGCCCTCTACGGGGTCTTAGCGGCCTACGTGTTTGGCTTCTTGCTCAATATGTGGTTCTGGCCGTTCGCAACCGGAGACGATGGGCAGTTGTCGTTCGTGGCCGGGGCATCAGTGGCCGAAAATCTTCACAGATTTTTTGTCTACACGATTGCAACCTCAACATTTGGTTGGGATACAGGCCGAGCAATTACCAATACATTGGCCATTGTTCTTCTCGGACCGACCGTGCTTGCAGTGCTGCGACGCTCAACGCGCCGAGCGGCCTTTGATGCCCCGGTTGAGTTCCACGAACTCACACATCAGCGCTGAGCGCTATGGGGTGTAGTTCACCAAGGAGAGAACAGAGAGACGCGGCACGTTGTCAGAGAAGTCTGGCTGCCAGGCCCACCCCTCGACAGAACCCTCAACAAGCGGACCTTCTGCTGCACCGACTGGCGAATAGTCCCAAGTCGTTGCACGGTCAGCGGAGCGGTAGTAACCCCAGTAGCCGCCAGTCTCCCAGCAAAACGGGAAACCTTGCGCTGGCAGTGCATTGAGGGTGCAGACCGCACCTGGGTAAGTCGGGACTTCTGTATAAGTGAATCCAGCCGCAGCGAGTGCTGCGAATCCACTTGCCTGCGGGCCAGCCGCGCAAGCAATAACAATTGAGTTGTTCAGAGCCGTGTAGTCGACCACTACGGTCACGCCCGAGTCAGCCGGGCAGGCTTGTCCAGTAATGGTTGGGCCCGAGGGCGGAGTTGGGGGCGCCACGCATGCTGATGCAAGCGCAACACAACCGATCATGACAGGAAGAAGAACTCTCGTCCGGAGCTTTCCCTTTTGTAACAGCCTCATTTGAGGGGACATTGCATCGCCTTTCGTTGGCGAGGACACGGACTTCCCCCGAGGACAAAACCGACATGCTTCTTTGCAAAGCAAAGAGCCAATTTTGATTCGAGCTTTCGTTCCGCAATCCTCGACGGATGATTAAAGCTGTAGCCCCTGAATAGGCATTCCGACTTGTTGTGAATCTTCGAAAAGATTTACAACCCACGGTTGCGGGACAGCGCCGGATTCGGACCGGCTTCCCCCACTCAGGAACAAAGCAGACCCTAGCAGTCCCGCCACCTATCGATAAACGGAAGCGAAGCCGGCCTGCGCTGCTTCGTACCCGCCCGTTTGGGCAATATATGTCGCAGCCCCGCCGAGTTGTTCGACCAAGAAGCGGCTACCGACTCTGCCCCACTGTTGTTGCACCCAGCGATCAAAAAAGTACGGCTCTCGCTTCTCAAGCCCAGCAGTTCCGCCAGATTGAATACGCTGCAGCATCTCGGACTCAAGTTCTTCAAGGCCTGCCCCCGTCAGAGCGCTGGTCTGAAAGATCGGAAGGTCCTCTGATTCGAATGGTCGTGCCAGCCACATACTTGAGCGCAGGTGGTGATAGCTCGTGAGCGCAGTCGGTTCATCAGATTTATTCAGAATGAACGCGTGTGGGATCTCAATAATTCCAGCCTTCAGGAACTGCACCTCATCGCCGCCGAGCGGTTGCAGTACCAAGTACACCCGATCGGCAAGATGACGAATATCGGCTTCGCTTTGGCCGATCCCAACGGTCTCAATCATCACACAGTCAAATAGTCTGCTCAGGAGTCGGCAGACTTGAAAGCTCGATGGACCCAGTCCACCTAGATCGGTTTGTGAGGCTTGGCTTCTAAAGAACAGTCGATTCTCTGCCGGCAGAAATCGCATTCTGGTTCGATCACCAAGCAGAGCACCGCCCGAAACCTGGCTCGAGGGATCAATAGCTAATACTGCAATAGAGATCTCTGCGTTTCGCTCAAGCAGATCAACAGTGATGCGTGACAGCAACGATGACTTACCTGACCCAGGAGTACCTGTAAGACCAAGAATCCTGCCCCGCCTTACTCCGGCATCGGTATTGGTATCGAGGAGCCGCAAGGCCTGAGAACGCAGCTCTGCTGTGCCCTCACGGTCGTCCTCGAACAAGCTAATCAGCCGACCAACAGCCATCTTGTTGAGCTGTTGGGCCTCGCGCACCAGCCTAGGAAGGTCGAGCTCAAGCGAGGCCAAGGATGTCAACGTGCTCAGCCGTTCTACAAGGCTTCTTGGTTGGCTTCGATCACCTCGGTAATCGATTCCATAATGTCGATGAGTTCGTAGTCGGAGGGAGTAAAGACTCGTTTCACGCCAAGGCCGAACAGGGTTTCAAAGTCATCTGGTGGGATGATGCCACCAAAGACAACCGCTACGGAGTTCGCTGCGCCGTACTCATCAAGCTTGTCCATAATCTGCTGGGCCAATTCAACGTGCGAACCGCTCAGCACTGAGGCCCCAATGACATCGGCGTCTTCTTCTACCGCTGACTGCACAATCTCATCAGGACTCAGTCGAATGCCCGAATAGATAACGTCAAAGCCAACATGGCGAGCAGAAACAGCAATGACCTCTGCCCCATTTGAGTGCCCATCTAGGCCAGGTTTACCTACCACGATGCGCGGTCGATGCCCGAGTTGTTGAGCCAGCAGGTCAATGCGCGACCGAAGCTGATCGACTCGCTCGCCATCTAACGACAGCTTCTGCCCGTCCACACCAGTGGCGGGACGGTACTCGCCAAACACTTCCCGAAGTGCACCGGCCCACTCCCCTGTGGTGACTCTCGCCAGAGCACATTCAATTGATGGCTCCATCATCGACGAGCCGCTGCGGGCCGCCTCTTGCAGAACAGCAATCGCTGCGGCGGCGCGCTCTGAGTCTCGTGAAGCACGAGTTTTTTCCAAACTCGCAATAGTGTCTCGCGCCGAGGACTCATCAACTTTGAAGATGCCGCCATCCTCGCCGCCTAGCAACGGCGACGGGATTCCGTCTGTCCACTTGTTGAGCCCCACCACGATCTGCTCACCCGTGTTAATGGCACTCATGCGCTCAGACATCGAGCGCACGAGTGCTGATTTCATGTATCCCGATTCGATAGCTGGGATGACCCCACCCATGTCAAGAATTCGCTCGATCTCTTCTTTGGCTTGCGCCTTGAGGTCATCGACCTTTGAGCGAACCACGACTGAACCTTCAAACAGGTCGGGGTATTCCAACAGGTCAGTCTCATAGGCCAGAATCTGCTGAAGGCGCAGCGACCACTGCTGATCCCAGGGCCGGGGCAATGACAACGCCTCATTCCAAGCCGGTAATTGCACAGCACGCGCTCGGGCATCCCGGCTCAGCGTCACCCCAAGGGTCTCGATCAGGATGCGCCAGGCGTTGTTCTCGGGCTGGCTTTCGGTAAGACCAAGCGAGTTCACCTGCACTCCATAGCGAAAGCGTCGGTACTTCTCGTTCTTCACCCCAAATCGATCTTTGGTGTACTCATCCCACAGCTCGCCGAACGCGCGCATCTTGCACATCTCTTCAACAAAGCGGATACCTGCGTTTACAAAAAAACTGATTCTTCCAACCGAACGCTCAAACTGTTCGTCATCGAACTGCCCACGCTCCTTGAGCAGGTCGAGCAAGCTGATGGCATTCGCTAGGGCAAAAGCCAACTCCTGAGCAGGGGTAGCTGCAGCCTCTTGAAGGTGATACGAGCAAATATTGGATGCATTCCAAGCGGGGATCTGCTCTAAGCAAAACTCGTACATCTCTGCGATGATCCGCAGGCTCTGCTCGGGAGGAAAAATGTAGGTTCCACGAGCGAGGTATTCCTTGATGAGATCATTCTGCGTGGTGCCATTGAGCTCTGAGATCTCTACCCCACGCTCACGAGCAAGACCCACATACAAAGCCAGTAACCACATGGCCGTGCCATTGATGGTCATTGAGGTATTCATCTGTTCGATCGGGATCTGATCGAACAGAATGTGCATATCGTCTAGGGAGTTGATCGGAACTCCCACCTTGCCGATTTCGGGCCGGGCTATGGGGTCATCCGAGTCGTACCCACACTGGGTCGGAAGGTCGAACGCAATCGACAGCCCGGTCTGGCCTTTGGCCAGATTTGAGCGGTAGAGCTCATTTGAGGCTTTGGGGCTGGAGTGACCAGAGTAGGTGCGAATGATCCACGGTCGGTCGCGGACAGCATTGCCCTGCTCATCAGAAATAACATGCGGCTCGGGTTGAGTCATGGGACTCATCCTATGGGGTTAGCCCCGAACTACGGGAACTGGGCTATCGATACTGACGGTGCCATCGGCGTGGGCCTCTACGGTGATAAATCCGTGCGGGGTTGGCACCGTGGCCCGCGCCCACTGCAAGTCTCCTAGCGCTGGGGCAACGCGAACTGCCGCGTACCCCGGCTCGGCAGGCGAGATTCCGAGCACATGCACAACTAAGTCCCGGGTAGGAGTTGAGGACCACCCGTGACATCTCGTGCCACCCACCCAACACTCTGGCCAGGTGGTTTCACCAGCATCGATGAACACTTTCCAGTTCCGACACAGGTCCGCAATCAGGTCAGCACGACCGGCCTTAGCTAGAGCGTCATGCACCACATACTGATAAAAAGGCTCGGCCTCGACCATCTCATTGACTGCATCCCAAGGGGGATCGGCGGGGTAGCCATTCATGAGGAACACAAACCCTTGACCGTCACCATCTACCGTGAGTCGGTCCATCACGAATGAGTGACGAATCAGTCTTGAGCGATCAGTAATTCCTGCAACAACTCGGTCCAAACGATCAGCTGGGACTAGGCCAGCAACGATTGCCGCCGCACCTGGGTGTTGAGCGGCCTCTGGCCGGCGCTCGCCATCAACAATGTGGTCGATGTACACCCCTCGACTGTCATCGAAAAACACCTCAAATGCGTCCTTGACTTCGCCGTGTCGGCTGCGGGCCCAAGTTGCGTTACCAGCATTGCCAATCCAGTCACTCATCTGAGCAAACTCATCAAGGCCACGCGCCCAGAGTGCGTTGGTGGTTGAAGAGCAGCCGTTCATATAGACACTTGCCCAGTCAGTGAGCGGCCATCCGGTGACATCGTGCAGCAGGTTGTCTGTGCCCAAGAATGACTCGAACCAGCGCAACACTCTTTCGGCAACCGGCAGGTACTCGGCGATCAGTTCGCTGTCCCCGGTGTAGCAGTACAGGTTGAACAGTGAATGGATCCAGTGCAACGACCAGTCCGGGATATACATGCGATCATCTGCAGAAAAGTCTGAAGCTGCAGCCATTGCCAACATGCCATCAGGGCGGGAATGTGTTGCGAGTTGCGGATGCCAGATCGGCATCGACCAGTCTGGATTCGATACCAGATCAACCATCTGATGCACAACCGAATCCCCCGTCCAAGCACGCTGCTCACGGGTTGGGCAATCCACATAAGCGTCAAGGGCGCACAAGTCGACTGTCCGAAGGCCAATCTCATGTATCTGATTCAGCAGTGGGTCCGAACATTCAAATGATGCCCCAGCAGGCCGCGGCCGATGCTGATCAGTAATCCAGATCTCCACGTCAAGATCACTAGCACCGTCAAGATCGCCAGTTTCAGCCGCCTGCGGAGATCTGATAGCGGCAACTAAGAATCTTGCTCCAATAATCTCGAGCGACTCAAAGAACTCGGCATCTTCGTGGCCCTCACCTTGCCCACGACACACGTACCGCAGCCCGGCATGCTGCCCAAGCGTTACAAGCTTGCCCGCAGCGTCGCGGTGCTCGGCGGCAGCAATATCAATGATGGTTCCCGGCAGAGCATTCGCAACTCGCAAGGTGACCAGCCCTGCAGCGATGAAGCCCAAATCAAACTGTCTCAGCTCAACTCCAGAGACTCCCTCAACTTCAGAGACACCCTCAACTTGCGGGGTCTCTTGGTCTTCAAGCACCTGTCGAACAGGATCGGCGCCAAGGGTTGCACCTTCAACCCAGATCGTGGACTGCTGGGCTGCCAGATGGCGCGCACCGCCTTGAAACTCAATACGAACCGGAGGACGAAGCATGCCAAAGGGCGAACTCGGCGGCGACCCCCTGCCATCTGCACCCGTGTGCATTGGGGTGATCTCGAAACTCTTGTTCCAAGTGGAGTCGTCAAAATCTGCCCCTTGCCAACCCCAAGGGTGTGCCTGCGCATCGAAAGACTCCAGCGGTAAGCAGGCCACGTCTCCGGGCACCGGTACTGCAGTCCACGCAGCACCAGGGGTGCACATCCAGCTGCGATCGCTGACTAGCCATTCCGTACCAAAGTGAGCCTCAAAAACAAGGGACCCAGCACCGAGTGAATAGGTGGGCGGCACAGGGATCCACCATGACGTGGACTGCCCGAAATGCCGCGCAGTGATTGCGATCACGTTTGTACCGCTATGCAGGTGCGGAGCTAGATCAACAACGTCGTAGTGCGCTGTTCTTGGCTCGGCACGAACGGGGCCGCGAGCCACCTCTGTGCCATTGACCACCAGAACATAACGACCATCAATCCAGATACGAGCCGGCACTTGATCGGGAACCGTGTCTAGGGCAATTTCTCGGCGAAACAGAACCACGCTGTCGGTGGGGTTTGCCAGCACTGGCCGCGTCGCTGTTTCCATCTCAAGAGCGGGCTGACGTCAGCCCCAAATTGTTCGATCTGATCACACACTTGCTGCGCATCTTTTCCTAGGAAACGAAGTTGAATCTGATTCATTCCCTTTGCAGCAAATTTGTTGATTACCTCGGCTACCTGTTCGGCGGTGCCGCTCACGGCCGGGCCACGCGCATATTGCTCAAGATCAAAATCTGCCTGCCCTAAGAACACCGATCCAAAGTTCATTCCCAGATCAAATGCAGCGGGAAGGCCCGCCCCCTCTCGCTCTGAGCGAATGAATGCAATCGCGTTACTCAGACCCATTTTTGGAGGTCCTTGAGGTAACCATCCGTCTCCGAGCAGAGCAGCCCGGCGAATGGCAACCTTTGATGACCCGCCGATCCAGATGGGTAGCGATTCTCGAGAGGGCGACTGATCAGCGGGACGGGGACTCATGCCGATTCCAACCTCGGAACCCGGGCCGCCAACGGTTGGGTACTCTTCAGCGAAAGCTGCCCGGATTACTGCCACCGACTCCTCGAGTTGCTTGCCACGAGACTCGAAATCCACCCCGAGGAAATCAAACTCAGACTGCAGGTGGCCTGCTCCAGCGCCAAGAATTGCCCGTCCACCCGACAAGTGATCAAGGGTCATGAAGGCCTTGGCGGCAGTGAGCGGGTGCCGATATGGCAGCACATAGACGTGGCTCAAAAGGCGAACCTGCTCGGTGAGCGCACCAAGCCACCCCAAGGTTGCGATCGTGTCGTACCACACGGCGGACATGCGCTCATCGGCAGGTCGAGGCACCCCGACGTGGTCGCATACGCCAATGTAGAAAGCACCTGCACGGTCTGCTGCTTGCGCAATCGAGACTAACTCGGCGGTCCCAGCGAAGAGCTCCCAAGGCTGCACAAACGATGGGCTTTGTGACTGCACTGGCAATTGCAGCCCCCAAGTCACTTGGCCAGCGGAAACAATTGGGCTCATCGTTACTCCTTCTTGGAGGAGTTTCGAAGCTGCGTAAGTTCGGCTTCTGCCTCACTCAACATAGATACGGCCGTGGCTCCAACAACAAAAAAGGAAACCGTCACATGAACCAGCACAGAAAGTGGCTGGCCAGCAATCTCCATCGGCAAAGCAATAGCGCCCCGGATTCGTTCCATAACGGCCCCGGCCGATGAAGGTGCAACTGATGCAGCGGCAAGAACAAAGAGTCCGGGCTCAATCAATCCCAGAACGTCAGCAGTTCGCACGAGTCGGTCTAATCGAACTGCAATCTCTTCCATCGCGGCGTCGGTGCCCAATTGGTCGGTGCCGCTTAGCGCCTCATAGTCATCTATTCCTACAAGGTAAATCGCGGGATTCGCAGAACTATTTGAGTCGTGACTCGCGATCATCTCCTCAAGTCTCGCTAGCACCACTGATCTTTCTGGCAGCAGTAACGTCATCCGACCCGGTTTCCCCAAATACCAACAAAGCTCACCATATCGCCCGGGTAGCCGCCCAAATTGTGGGTCAGCGCAAGGCCACGATCAGCAGTCTCGATCTGCCGATCCGCTGGGGCTTCGTGCCGAAGTTGCAGCCAACACTCAAAAAGCATCCGAAGCCCAGATGCGCCCACAGGGTGGCCAAATGACTTCAATCCACCATCGGTGTTGATCGGCAAATCCCCATGCAAATCGAACGCTCCCGCCTCAACATCTTTCCAAGCTTCGCCGCGTGCCGAGAAACCGAGGTCTTCCATGAGCACTAACTCGGTGGGAGTGAAGCAGTCATGCACCTCGGCCATTGCCAACTCGGTGCGGGGGTTGGTAATCCCGGCCTGTGCATAGGCATCCTTAGCGGCAGCTTCGCATTCATCGAAGTGGGTGTAATCAAAATCCGGATCTGCTAGTCCAGAACCATTCCCCGCAACCATGGCAAGGGCCTTCACAAAGATGGGCTTATCGGTGTACTTGTACGCATCAGCGGCGCGCACCACGATTGCTGCAGCAGCACCATCAGCGACCCCGGCACAGTCAAAGACCGACAACATTCCAGCTACAGCAGGCATAGCGCAGATGGAGTCGACTGACATCTCTCGGCGGAACTGCGCACGCTCATTTTTTGCACCGTTGGAGTGATTCTTTGATGCAATCCTTGCGAGGGTGCGCCTTAGTTCGTTCGGATCGATGCCGTACTTGTCTGCGTAGGCCGGGGCCACAAGAGAAAACATTCCGGCGGCTGTAAGGGTTCGCTGCGTGCCATCGGTGGGAATGGGGAATGCGTTAAGCCCCTGATAGCCAGAGTCCTTGACCTTCTCTACCCCCACGGCAGCGGCAATGTCATAGGCGCCAGAGGCCACTGCGTAACAAGCTTGACGAAGCGCCTCGGATCCGGTTGCGCAGTAGTTCTCAACTCGGGTCACTGGCTTGTTCTGCAGCTTTAGCGGAGCGGCCAAAGTAACTCCAGACATTCCTGACTGTGCAGTTCCTAGCCACCAAGCATCTACCTGGTCTTTCTCGATACCAGCCGAGGCCAAGGTGTCGGTAACTGCATCAATTAACAAATCGTCGGTGCTGCGGTCCCACTGCTCTTTGAACTGCGTGCAGCCCATTCCAATAATGGCGACCTGGTCTTTGATTCCGTGGCTAGCCATGGTTAGTTCTGCTCCGTTGTCTCGCTCTGGCGGCTAGCTGTCTGCTGGCCTCTAACGGGCCGGGCCTTCCAGAAGTAGTTTGCAATCTCATCAGCAGTATTGAGCCTCCTGAAGGACATTTCTACCGTCATACCAATACTGACATCATCTGGGCGCACGTCGGTAAGTTCGACCGGAAGACGGCCCCCTCCTGCAAAGTCACAAACGGCAAACACCACTGGTGGTGATGGCGAGTAGGCAAGCGAGTCCACGGTAAAGGTGGCAACGGTTGCTGGCACATCGGCCATTGGAGCAGGGTCCATATCGTCGATGTTGCCACCAACAAAGGACACACGCGCTGGCGGCAGGTGCAGTGCAGAAGACTCGCGATCCTTCGAGCCAACAAAGCCATACTTCCAATCCAGACGGCGTTCGGCAGCAGCAGCAGACATCCGAGCGGGTTCAGGACGATTCGGCGGTTGGATTGGCAGCACATTGCGCCAGGCCAAATACTTGGAATACAACAGTGTGTTGTCACCGTCTTCAAGCTGCTCAGCCACTGTCACGGCCGTTGTAGCCGTCGCTGCAGTGGCTGCTGCGTCCGTGACCCGAAAGAAAAACACGTCTGCGCCGTCCGCCATGGCCAACAGTGCAATGACCTGCCCCGGCTCAGACTGCTCAATCAGAGCGGTCAGCATGAGCAGCGGGTGCGCAGCCCCGGTAAACCCGACAGAGGCAGCTAGGGAATCAATCACTTCGACACCGGCGGCAACCAGCTTTTTTGCAAGGGCAGTGCTAGCACGCGGGCGGGGGCCGACTAGTGCCACCTTGTCGAGCTGAGCCAGCTCAAGGCCAGCTTCTTTGAGGCCGGCTTCCCAAGCCTGAGCCGCCAGATCACCGTAACGCTGCTCGCCAAAACGATCTTCCCAGGATCGTGTGCGTACCTCTCCGGGTGAACGCCAGCGATCAAGAAACTCCCGAGTTGCAGATGCTCCGCCTAGGTACTCTGCAATGACCGCACCCTCTGACCCGGGAACTCCTTCTCCAACAAGTACTGCAGCGCCAGCATCGCCGCCGTCCTTTTCGTCTACTGAGCCAGCAGGGCCAGTTCGAACATCGCCGGCAAGCACCAAGACTGCAGGGTCTGTAGAGCGGAGCGCGCCGCGCAATGCAGCAGCGGGACCACGCAAGCCGGACCCTGCATCGGCTGCGATGACATCGCTTCCTAGACGCAGCGCTGCATGAGCAACCGTGGCATTTGTTTTCTCTGCATAGGTAGGCGAGGTCGTACAAAACCACAGGGCTGAAGGAGTTACCAAGGGCGCGTAAGCCAGCGCTTTGCGACCAGCCTCTACTGCCATGGTGAGCGAGTCTTCATCGTAAGAGGCAACGCAACGCTGCCCTTTGCCCGCTGGGCTTCCAAGAACCTGCGCTATTGCGTCTCGCTGCAGCCGCCAGTGAGGCAAGTATCCGGCTGCGCTGATAATGCCTCGCATTTACTATCTCCTAAAAAATTATTAGCGTTAGTACCTCTCTCACCCTACAATCTCTGCTGAACAACAAGGAATTGGGGCAACGAGTTGTTGAATACCATCGAGTTGCTGAGCATCCTGGGCGTGTTGAGGCAGCAACACAATCATTAGGGAGATGGAAATGACTGCAGTTGCTTCTGGCCGCAGGGCCCAAAACCGAGTGACGAGAAACAACGACCTACTCTTTGCTGCAACCGAAATAATTGCAACTGAAGGTGTCGAGGGCCTAACGATGCAAGCAGTTGCAGATCGCGTTGGCTGTGCCGTTGGTACGATCTACACATATTTCGATTCCAAGTCGGCGCTGCTGTCTGCTCTGCAAGTAGCCGCCCTTCAGACCCTGATTGCAACCTTTGTTTCCTCATCTGAATCTTGGGACGCAGCAATTACCCAACTCGATCTTGAACCTGATGCCGCCGCACTCGTTCGCCTCGTTGCAGTGGGACACATCTTCGTTGCTGCGGGTGACGTCCACGAGCGCGAGTTTGACCTGCTGCAGATGCTGATCTCTACCCCGGCAGACCTGACTACCGAACAGGACCGAGAATCAGTCATTCCTCTGGCACTTGGCCTGCTTGACACGGTTCGAGTTCTGATAGACGAGGCAGTCCTCGTTGGGGCGCTTACGCTTCCGAGTTCGGACTCAGCTGTAAACCGGGCTGTGCGTTGGGCAGGTGGAATCAACGGAGCCTTGCTCGTTTCAAACGTAGGAATCGATGAGCAACGGAAAATCTCGGCTCTCTTTGATGGCCAAGCACTGGCGTTGCGCTTGGCCGATGACCTTCTTCTTGGCTGGGGTGCTTCGCACACTCATCTTGAAGCCGCACACAGGTTTGTGGACTACCTCATCGAAACTGACCAACTCATTGCTCTACCTGACGAGCGTGTCATTGACCTTACTGAAACAACAGTGTCACTCCCGGGCTCGATTATTCTGAGTGACTACCTCACCGATTGAGTAACAGCCCTGATTGAGTAACAGCCCTGATTGAGTGATGGCTGTTGAATCTGTCACGATGTCTCGTATGCATCTCGGAGATATTGCCAACCCAGAGGCGTTCATCAACGGAAAGCCGCTTGACGGAATCCGAATTTTGGCTGCCGAACAAATGCAGGCCCTTCCCTATGCCACACAATTGTTGGCTCGCCTTGGTGCAGATGTAGTCAAAGTCGAACACCCCATCGACGGAGAATCCGGCCGAGGGGCATTACCTGCGATGAATGACCCACAGGGTCGCCTCGTTGGTGCAACCTTTCTGCGAAATAATCTCAATAAGCGCTCGGTTGGGATAGATCTAAAGACTGAACAAGGACGAGAGTTGTTCTTGGATCTCGCTGGCGAGTTTGACGTGGTGGCCGAAAATTTTAAGGCCGGAACCATGGATCGCTTGGGCTTGGGTTACGAGGTACTAGCTGAGCGATACCCCAAGCTGATCTATGTCTCGGTCTCTGGATTCGGCAACCTCGGGGACTCCCCGTACCGGTCTTGGCCCGCGTATGCAATGGTGCCAGAAGCAATGTCTGGCCTGTACGAATATGCCCGAAAGGACGGCGAGCCACCACGGGTAATTCCCGCAGGCGCCCTAGGCGATATCAGCTCAGCCCTGTTTGCCGTGATTGGCATCCTTGCGGCAATTCGGCATCGAGACTCCGCTGGAATTGGTCAATACATTGACGTTGCCATGTTGGATTCCATGATCGCGATGACCGATGTGATCACCAACTTCTACTCGCTAGGAGTAACTGACAACACCCCGCACTCGATCATGACGGGGTTTCAAGCCAGCGATGGCTGGTTTGCCGTGCAGGTGGCACGAGAGCATCAGTTCGTAAAACTTGCAGAACTTGTTGGCCACCCTGAATGGCCCGAAGATCCGGCATTTGCGACACGACGCGGGTGGGCGAACGAGCTAGAGACAGTGGTTCGACCTGCGGTGGAACGGTGGTCAGCGGCATACACGCGACTAGAGGTTTGTCAGATTCTGGGAACTGCGGGCATCCCCGCTGGCCCGTGTTTCACCCCGGCCGAAATCATCGAGGATGATCATGTCGCAAGGCGCAACATGTTGGTAAAAATGCCGCGTGTAGACGGGGTCGAGGAGCCTGTGCTGATACCGGGCAACCCGGTAAAAATGTCGGCAGTGTCAGAGGGCCCAGAGACACGCGTGCCATGGGTCGGTGAACACACCGAACAAGTTCTGCAAGCAGAACTTGACCTGTCCCAAGAGCAAATTGAGGCCTTACGAAACCAGGGAGTGATCACCTGAGTCGAGCAATGCCGCTGCAATAAGTTCTTCGCAGCGAGCAGCATCATTGAATGAGATCTGAAGCTGCTTTGCCCTGCGGAAGTACAACTGAATCTCATACTCAACGGTGAAACCGACGCCGCCAAAGATCTGTTGTGCCATGGCGGTTGTGTCTCGATAGCTCCTGCAGGTGAAGGACTTTGCCATCGGTGCCAGACTCGAAATCGGGCGACCAACAGAATGAGCCCAAGCGGCCTCGTGAACAAGTACCTTGCCACCATCTATTGAGGTCTTTGAGTCGGCCATATAGTGAGCCAAAGCTTGGAATGCTCCAAGGGGCTTATCGAACTGCTCGCGATCCTTTGAGTACTGCACCGTGATCTCGAGCGCATGCTCGGCTCCACCAGTTGCCATAGCGGCGACCAAGACCATCCCCTCTTCCATCACCTTCTCCCAAGTTGCCCAGCCTGTTCCGGCTGCGCCGATGCGATCTTGGGAAGAAACCTGAACCCCATCAAAGTCGACTCGGTACTGAGTATCTGAACTGATCGACATTCTCTGCGACAGTGTTACCCCATCGGCTGTTGGGTCAACCAGAAAAAGGTCAACATCGCTAGCAGCATCGCCGGTGCGAGCTAGCACAAGAAGTCGATCCGCCGAGGATGCAAATTGCACGTGCAATTTGGTCCCGGTCAAGGTGAACCCTTCTCCATCATTCACGGCCCGCATCTGAACACCCTTGGGACTAAAGCTGTTTTCGGGTTCGAGCCAAGCTGGACTGAGAATCACCTCGCCTTTGGCAATCCGAGGCAACCAACCGGCCTTTTGCTCTTCAGAGCCTGCTCGCACAATCGCTCCAGCGGACAGCACGCAACTCACAAGGTGCGGTGTGGGAGCCAACGCGCGACCGATCTCTTCATACAGAATGACTCCTTCGATCATCGTCATCTCCGAGCCGCCGTACTGCTCGGGCAACAACAGCCCCAAGAGATCAAGTTCTGCAAGCTGCGCCCAGAGTTCAACTGAGTAACCAGTGGGGTCATCCTCGGCTGCTCGTACCTCTTCTAGGGATGCGTACTGAGCGAGTAGGCCAGCGACCATCTCGCGCAACATGTCTTGTTCTTCTGTGAAATCAAGGTCCAACATGGTGATTCTGCTTTCTGTCTTCTGAATGAATGATTAGGGAACCCACTGCTCGCCAGAACGCGACCAAGGGTTATCGGTTGGTGAATCTGGTAAGGCAACGCGCACCTCACAAGTTGAAGCAACTACGTAAGCCGAAGGATCTTCCTCGGCGCTCCCAACGCAGAGCGACACATCAAGTGAAACCCATCCGCAACCCGCGGAGTCGGTAGAAACATCGGTGACGGCTGCAGAAAAAACCATGCGATGACCAGGAAATACTGAGGTCTTCATCCGGAACTTCATTCTGCCCAAGCGCGCTCTGGGGCCCGCCCAATCGGTAACGTACCGCTCAAACCAAGCGGCCTGATTTGGCGTATTCAAAAAGATGTCTGCAACACCGTTCCGCTCGGTTGCGAACTTGTAATCATGATGCATTGGTCGCCAGTCACGACTAGCGAGTGCGCCAAGAACCACGGTGGTCGGAGTCACGTCGATAGCCAACTCTGGCAATGAGTCTCCAGTGAAAACCTGGGTGAAAAGCAGTCGAGCATCAGCAGTCATGATGATGCTCCTTCGGTACTGCGCCGATAACCAAAACCCGTATAGGACTCGATTCCTACCAACTCATCACGCTGGTTTTTGAACTCAACATCAATCACCCAGAATCTTCCCGAACCCAACTTGGTGGTCTTTGGCCCGGAGACTGACTTGAGTACCTGTGAGTTACTAATGCGATCGCCGGCCCGAACCGGCTCGTAGAAGATGATCGTATTATCGGTCATGACTGCCTCGGGCAGATCAAAGACCTTCTTGAGGTCAAAGTGCACCTGCAAAGCCACCTGCTCGCCATCTGCACCAGGCTCCCAATAATGCGGGCGCATCCAGAGCGAGAGCGTGGTCGGGGGAAGAATGCGTCCGGCAGTTAACTCTTCGGCGACCTCATCATCCCAAAAAAGTGGGTTTGCATTCTGAGTGGCTGCAAGGGTGTTGTAGGCATAGCTGTTTTCAACATCAAAGCTGGCAGTCTGCAAATACTGCGAATGGCCAATCAGAGAGGTAACTGCCTCGGGAACATCGATCAGGTTGCTTTCAGTCATGCGATAGCTCCAGATTGTGCAAGTTGAGACATCTCGGCTGCACTCATTCCGAGAAGCTCTAAAAGCTCCTTGGTGTCGCTCACTTCGCCGTCTCGGATTTGATACGGCCCTTCAGGTGCAACCGTTCCCGCCCATGTGGGGGCGCTTTGCCGAAAGGCTCCTGCAGTGTCTGAAACGGCATCGGCGATCAGGCCTCGAGCGACATACTGCTCATCGGCTACGGCCTCGGCCACCGTATTTACAGGTGCGACGCAGGTGTTTGCCGCCCCGAGCAGGTCCACCCACTCGTCCCTACTGCGAGTAGCAAATCGCTGCGCAAGCGCAGCGCGAATCTGCTCCTGCAAAGAATCATCAAGTTGGGCGTCCGCAAACTCCGAGAGTTCTAACAACTCGCACAAGTTTCGCCAGAACTGACCCTCGATTGCACCCACCGAAATATGTTTGCCATCGGCGCAGGTGTAGATCTCGTAGCACGCGTAACGTCCCGTCAAGATGTAGTGACCAGGGCCTGGCTCCGTTCCCGTCGCTAGGTACTCATCTACGTAGAGCGACATGAGTGCAAAGGCACCATCGGCTATTGAGACATCAAGGTAACTACCCGCACCCGAGCTTGCTCTGCCTAACAGCGCTGCCATGATTGCCATACTCGCTTGCATTCCGCCTGCCGCAATATCGGCAATAGTCGCACCGGGCAACGCTGGCCGGCCATCTGCTTGGCGGCCCGTGCAGTCTAGAAAACCGCTTGTGGCTAAGTAGTTGATGTCATGACCTGCCCACTGCGAACGAGGTCCGGTTTGGCCAAATCCACTTGTTGAGCAGAACACAATTCCGCGGTTGCGTTGCGAGATTGCCTCGTAGCCGATTCCCAAGCGGTCAACTACTCCCGGTCTAAAGGATTCGATAATCACGTCGGCTGTATCTGCAAGCTGCAGAAATGCTTCGCGCCCAGCATCAGCTTTGAGGTCAAACAGTGCTCGCTTCATATTGCGATTACCGGAGTACGCGTAATAGGGCGGGACGATTTGCACTGCCCCAGCGCGGGGCACTGCGCCGACCTTGATGACCTCGGCCCCGTAATCGGCCAAAGTCCTTGAGGCGCGCGCTCCTGGACCCACCGAGGCGAGGTCAAGCACGCGGATATTCTGCAGCGCTGGTTGACTCACGTTGCTCAGAAGTTTTTGGGCAGGCCAAGACCACGTCGGGCGATGATGTTCTTCTGAATTTCTGACGAGCCGCCACCGATGGTGTCGATCACGGTGTACCGATAGGTGGACTCCGACCTTCCAGCCATTGGAGCATCTTCGGTCTTGACCCGAAGCTGCGTTCCCGGGCCGCCGATATCCATAGATGCATCAGCTAGTCGTCGCGACAACTCAGTAGCGAAGAGCTTGTATTCGGAGGCGATCACGGTTGGCGGCTGATACTCCTTGCCGGCACGTACGAGTTCTTCAACCTTGACGGCCTCGGCAACAAACTTGAGTCCCATCACTCGGGCGACTTCAGCTTCGGTGTGAAGCACTGCCATGCGGGAGCGAATAACTGGATCGTTCTTGAGCGGCTCTCCATCACGCATGGTGGTCCGCACATACTCGGTCAAAAGGTCAAGACGCTGCTTGATAGGCGCGTATGTGAACATCGTAAAGCGTTCAAGATCGAGCGCCTGCGAGATGTACTTGAAGCCGTAATTGACCTCGCCAACCACAAACTCGTCGGGCACAAAAACGTTGTCTAGCCAGACCTCGTTCGTGCGTTCGTCACCCATGGTCCAGATGCCGTTGATTGTTATTCCTGGGTCATCCATGGGGATGAGCATGAGTGAAATACCGAGGTGCTTATTGTCTTGGTCGGTGCGAACCCCGCACCAGTACCACTCTGCAAAATGCGCCGAGGTAGTCCAAGTCTTTTGCCCATTTACCAACCAACCGGTCTTGCCTTCGGAGTTGGTGTGTGGCACGCCCTTCATCCGCATGGATGCAGCGTCAGACCCGGCGTTTGGCTCGGAGTAGCCAACGGCAAACTCCACATCGTTTTCCAAAATCATGGGAAGGAACATGTCCTTCAAGAAGTCAGAGCCGTGAGCGATCAGCGTCTTACCGATGATGCCAACGCCTTTGCCAATCTGAGGGCCGCCACGACCGGCTAGTTCTTCGTTCAGGATGTACTCGTAGACACCCTCACCCTCTTGGCCGCCGTACTCCGTTGGCCAAGTAATGCCGAGCCAACCTTTGTGGCCTACTTCTTTCATGAAGGCACGACGCTCTGGAGTGTCAACAATTTGCGCCATGTTCTCACGAGTCACATCGAAGATGTCGATGGTGTCGTGATCATCGCAAAATGCAATGACTTCTTTGTTGAAAGCCTGCTGATCTTCTGAGAACTCAAAATCCATGGTTTTTGTCTCCGAACTTGAAATCTGACGACCCGTCAGATTGTAGTCCCAAATGTCTCGGTTTTGCCTAGCGGGCTGTTGTACATCATGCGAGCCATTGCATCTCGGACGTGTCCCATCGGCACGCCGGCCTGAGTAATTCCCAACTGATGCGCAGCAACATGGGACAGCATCGATACCAACACCACAGCAGTTGCCTCTGGGTCGACCTCCGCTGCTGCAAAACCAGCCTCGCGTTGGCGTGTCAGCACCTCGGTGGCAGCCACAGTAAATGTGTTGAGGAGCTGAATTCTGCAATCCCGAAAGCGTTGATCCCCCTCAAGTGCAGCTAAGTCAATAACTGCCATCAAGGCAGAATGATCTGCCCAGAAATCCAAAAAAGCGTCAGCCACTGCCTCGCAGGCCGAATAGGCGTTCTCGCCTTGCCAGTCAGCAGCTTTAAGGGGCCGAATCAATCGTTCCCCTCCTTCTCCTACTAAGCGGTCAGCGAGGGCCAAAAGCGCAGATTCTGCATCGGGGAAGTACTGATAGAAGGTTGCCGGAGATGTGCCTGCCTCCCGAGCAATATCAACAACTTTCAGATCTCGATATGAGGTTGTCTCTAGCAGGTCGCTAGTGCACTGCAGGAGTCGTTGCCGAGTCGCCATGCCGCGACGTCCAGGAACTCGACCATCAACTGCCCGAAGATCTGGATTCTCTGAGGACCCTGCAGCGCTGCTCACCGAACACAAACTAGAAGAAGCGAGCGAAAAACCAAACCAAAACCGCTATTGCTGCAACCCAAGCCAGAACTATCATCAACATGCCAATCAGCACTACCCCGACCATCAGTGCCAACACTGCTAACGATGACCGACGCGTTGCTCTGCGGTCCGCTAGGTCTCGTTCGATCAACTCGATATTGCGAATATTGGCTTTGTACACCATGTCGAATAGTGCCCCTGCAAAAGGGATGAGCCCAACCACTGCCTCAATCCCCACGTTCATGAGCATTCGGAGCACTGTTGGGATGCTGACTCCAGCGGCTACTCCGGCAAGGACCACCGACATTGACAGCGCCACTCCGGCGGCATCGCCCACCACGGGGACAAGGGTGAGCAATCCATCGATACCTACCCGACGGTCGTTCGTCCCTGGAACTCGAAATGCGCTATCGAGGACCCATGCGAGTCGTTCCACCCAACTTGGCAGTGGTCGGGAATTTGGGCGACCCTTCCTCCCACCCGAGCGGATCTCTTGCATGGCTAAGGAAAATTCGGCCTGAGTCTGCGGAACCTCTCGGCCCTCAATGGGGCCAACATCACGCGGTTCAGAAGTCACAGACACATCTTGCCAGTGAATACAGCGCTCAGTGAATAAAGCGCTCAGTGAATAAAGCGCTCACCATACGCAGCGATCATCTCTTCGGCTCTACTCACCTCTGGTGCAGTCATCCCACCAGAGATCCAAGAAGAGGTCAGAATTGAGGTCACTCCAGCCGCCGCGAGTTCCTCAAGCAAGTCAGCCTTCGGCGCTGCCATGGGTGACGCAATGATTTCGAAGGGGCGATCAGCCGTTCCCGCATCTTCGCGGGCCTGTTGCAACACCGTGCAGTAGTTCAGTAACTCCTCAGGCGAATAGTGCACACCAAGCCAGCCATCGCCGATTGTGGCAGCACGGCGAAACGCAATATCGGAGTGACCACCAACATAAATTGGCACCTGCGTCGGTGGGCAGGGACGCATCTGCACGGGAGGAAAATCATAAAATTCGCCGTGGTGTTCAACCATCTCACCCGTCCACAGTGCCTTCATCACCTGGATCATCTCTTCCATCCGCTTGCCTCGCTTGGCAAAGGGCTGTTCAAGAAGGTCGAACTCCTCTCGCATCCATCCAGCACCAACACCTAGCCCAACGCGGCCTTCAGACAGGTACGCAGCCGTTCCAATCGACTTCGCTGCAAGGAACGGGTTACGAGAGGGCAGCACAAACACGTTAGTGATGAAGCGCAGCGTGGTAGTCACTGCTGCCATAGAGGCAATCGCCACCCAAGCATCCGGCCAGTCCTCATCGGGACTAAACATCGGCTTGCCGTCTGGCGTATAGGGGTATTTTGATTCGAGTGTCTCGGGAAACAGCACGTGATCCGACACTGCAACAGAATCAAATCCGGCTGCCTCACAGGCGCGTGCTAAGCGGTTCCAATCCTTTGGAGGGGCGCCGATAAGACCATGACAAAACTTCATTTCTCTGCTCCTAAGACTCAAATGAGCGAAGCGCACGGTCGCGCAATTCAAACTTCAACACCTTGCCACTGGCATTGAGCGGTAACTCGTCAACTACCTCGACATATTTGGGCGCCTTAAAATTGGCCATGTTCTCTTTAGCCCAGGCAATGATCTGCTTCGGGTCGGCAGTGGTTCCACTTGTCGCCAAGACATAGGCAAAGCCAACCTCACCTAAGCGATCGTCGGGAACACCAATCACGGCAACCTGTGCCACATCGGGATGAAGCAACAAAAGCCGTTCGATCTCTGCGGGGTACGCATTGAAGCCACCGACAATAAACATGTCTTTGATTCGGTCCGTGATGCGCAGGTAACCATCATCATCCATGACGCCAACATCACCCGTGTGGAACCAACCCTCAGAGTCGATTACCTCGGCGGTCTTTTCAGGATCTTCGAAATAGCCGCTCATGACGTTGTACCCGCGAACGATCACCTCGCCAGGCGCACCAGCAGGAAGCTCCGCACCGCTGTCGTCAACCACCCGTACTTCTACCCCAGGGTACGCACGGCCCGAAGTACTTGCTATCAGCGCTGCGGGGTCTTCTCGCCGACAACTCGTAGCAATTCCAGAGGCCTCGGTCATGCCATAGGCGGTGACCACGGTGCCAAAGCCAAGCGTGTCTCTCATGGCCTCGACAAGTTCTACAGGGACTACCGCAGCCCCTGTCACTGCAAGGCGAAGCGAGGTAGTTCTCTTGGGGTCCAATCCCGGGTGATTGAGCAGGCCCTGATAAATCGTTGGCGGGCCAGGCAACACAGAAATGCTCTCGGACTCAATAAGGTCGAGCACAACGTCTAAGTCAAACACCGCAACTGGCACAAGCGTTGCGCCAGCAATGAGAGAAGCAATAATTCCCGCCTTGTAACCGAACGCATGGAAGAAAGGGTTAATGACTAGGTAGCGATCAGAATCTGTCAGTCCAACAATGTCTGCCCAGTCACCAAATGCACGAAGTGTTTGAGCGTGACTCAGCATCACTCCCTTGGGTTGACCAGTGGTCCCCGAGGTAAACAACAAGTCCGACAGGTCTTGGCCCGAAAGCGAAGCAACCCGCTCTGTCACAGCGTTTTGATCAGCAGTAGCTGCATGGTGGGCAATGAACGAATCCAGCGTCGAGGTCTGCTCGGGGCTTTGTCCTGCATCGCGCAGAAGGACAATCCTCTGCAGGTCCGGCAAATCTTCTGCAGTAGCGCGCAACATCGAGACGTAGTCGTTGCCAAGAAAGCCCTCTACGGTAAAGAGCATGCGGGAATGACTGCGGCGCAAAATATCTGCTGCTTCCATCCCCTTGTAACGAGTGTTGAGCGGGACCAAAACTGCTCCCGCCGATTGCAGACCTAAGAGCGCAACAATCCACTCCCAGCAATTCGGCGCCCAGATCGCAACCCGATCCCCCGGTTGCACTCCCTCGCTGATGAGCGCTGCGGCTAATTGGTTGACCCGTTGCAATAACTCTTCATAGGTCATCCTCATGGCTGGGTCACATGAGTGATCAACCACGACCTCTGCCGCTGCGCGCTCTTGGGCTACTGCCCTGAGCAAGTCAGGAATCGTGCGGTAGAGAAGATCAACACGGGACCCTTCTTCTGCAAGTCCCGGTGCTTCAGTCATCTACCTTCTCCTAAGGCTCCGGCCTCACGCAACGAAGCCACCTGCTCTGGTGTGTAACCGAGCACCTGTTCAAGGACCTCGTCATTGTGTTGGCCTGCAGTTGGTGCGGGCGTGGGATCAACTGGTTCTTCGCCGATGAACTTTACAGGGTACGGAATCATGTCTGCGCCGTGTGTCTCATGCGACATGAACCCCATCCGGTCTAGGAACTGCGGGTCCTGAGCCAGAGTCTCTGGAGTATTCACTGGCGCAATAGTGGTGTTGTGCTCTCCAGACCAGATCACCCACTCAGCAGTGGTTTTGGTCTTGAAGATCTCGGCCAGAATCTTTCGCAACTCCATATTGTCTCGGGCGTGATCCCCAAACTTTGATCCCGGCCATTTTTCAAACAGGTCCATTCGATCAACACCAGCACAGAAGTTCTTCCAGAACTCTTGCTCAGAGGCCATAAACAAAATGTGGGAGTCGGAGGACTCGTAGATTTGATAGCGAACCCCTGTGGTCATGCCCGCAGTACCCGGTGCACGACGCTCGTAGTTGTCTGCCTTGTTTCCGGTGACTTCAGACTCTGGTCGCTCATATGCCTTGAACGTCTCGCTACGTAGCCAGTCCATCGCAGCAGAAGCATCCGACTGGGCAACCTCTAAGAAGCAGCCTTGGCCTGTTTCACGCGCCCGAATAACTCCGGCTAATACGCCAAAAGCAGCGAACAATGGGCCGGCATGAATCCCTACCGACGGGTGTTCAGGGATAAACGGGAGGCCATCCTCGGTGTAGCCCGGCTTCACCAATCCAGCCCAAGTGTCATACGCAATCCCGTGGCTAGGGAGGTTGGCGTAGGGGCCCGTCATTCCGTAACCCGAGATCGTGCAAAACACGATGCGCGGATTGATCTCTCGAAGGTCTTCGAAGCCAAGTCCACGCTTTGCCAGAGCACCGGGCCGCATGGCCTCGATCACAACGTCAGCATCGCGAACAAGGTCCCGGAAGACCTCTTTTGCCTCTTCTGTTTTTAAGTCCAAGGTGACAGAGCGTTTCCCCCGGTGGATATGCCAATGCAAGAGCGAGGAGTCTTCAATAATTGGCCAAGTCATCTGCCTGATGTAGTCGCCCTGAGGCGATTCCACCTTGATGACATCAGCACCAAGATCAGCAAGGTGAAGTCCTACGGCGCCCGGGCCGAGCAAGGAAAACTCGATAACTCGAAGGCCTGCTAGTGGCGCTCCGGTTGCTGCTGAATCCATGAGTACTCCTGTCTAGTTCTCTCTACCCCGCCAAGAATCTGACGGGTCGTCAGATAGTAGGCGCTGCAGCCAAACTAGAGAACCCAGCGCCCGCCATCAGTGGGCCGCTTCCACCCAGAAGAGGCCAGAGTGCCGCCATCGACGTGCACCGTGGTACCGGTTACAAACTTGCTCATCGGCCCAGCAAGCCAAACCGCAGCCGAGGCCACATCACCAGCGTGGCCTTCATCAGGCCACGGAGTCCGGGCCCATGTAGTTCCGCTCAGCGCCTCTGAATCCTCGGTCAACTGTTCGTCTCCAGGGGTCGGGATCATGTCGGGAGCTATTGCATTTACTCTGATCCGCTGCGACGCAAGTTCTAACGCCAAGGTTTGAGTCATATTGGCAACTGCGGCCTTCATCGCCGAATAAATGCCAAATCCGGGCCCTGCGCGATGGGCTTCGACCGAAGTGATGTTGATAATGGAAGCACCCCCAAAACCCTGTGCCCCCGAAGCACCCGCTGCAAGAAGCGGAAGACAACAACGAGTTACGTCGACCACCTGAGTAAAATTCTCTGCAATCAAGGCAGCTTGGCCTTTTGCGCTCAAGTCCATCACCGGCGAGAAGAAACCGCCGCCAGCGTTATTCACCAGAATCTCAAGGTGATCCCAATCGCCGGCCAGTTTGGTAATCCAATTCTGAACCGCCTCGGAATCTCGCACGTCGAGCACCGCGCTCGGAGCAAGGCGACCAAGAGCGGTGATCTCGGCAACCGTCTCATTGAGTTCGTCACCCAAGCGGTCACATACGGCAACATCTGCTCCAAAGCGAGCAAGAGCCAGAGCAGTCGCTCGGCCAATACCGCGAGCAGCACCAGTCACAATTGCAGTGCGATCAGTTAGCAAAATGGACTCAGGCTTTGGCTCCATGATGAGTGGACCTTAGCGGGCTAACTAGCGCGAGACGTTCTGCTAACTAGCCTTTGACCTACCATCAGAGCCGTGCTCAGTGAGATAGCCCATGAGGCAGGCCAACGCTTCGGCGACCGAGCAGTAGTTGTAGCTGCAGACGGAGTCTTGACCTATGCAGAACTTGATCATTCAGCTGATCTACTTGCCGCCTCACTTGCGCAGCGTGGAGTTAGCGTCGGCGATCGCGTGGCGTTACTGCTGCCCTCTGGGGGCGACTGGGTTGTGGCAGCAGTAGCCGTTTCCCGACTCGGTGCAGTTTTTGCGGGTATCAGTCCAGCATTGTCGGCTCCGGAACGCTCCACTCTGATCAAACTCCTGCGCCCTCGGCTCACTCTGGCAGACCCAGAACTCATTGACGGCTTACCGCTTCGATCAGAAATAGCCATACTTCAAGCAGGGTCACGGTCTATCGAGTCGCCGGGGATCGAGATGCCGAGTGTGGCTCTTCTAGAGAATCCAGCAGCGGTGACTGATGAGTCAGAAGCCGCAATCTGCTTCACCTCGGGCACCACCGGTCACCCCAAGGCTGCTGTCTTTTGCATCTCGCAACTGCGGGCAATCCAGAGCATCGATCTAGGACCAGAGGCCGAACAGATCTGGGGCGGCGGTTCGCCCATGTTGGCCTCGACTCAGTTTGCTCATGTCGGGATGTCTACCAAGCTGCCTTGGTATCTCCGCCTGGGTAACACCTTGCACGTGATGGGGCGCTGGAGAGCGGATGATGCCCTGCGACTTGTAGCGACACACCGCATTTCCACTCTTGGCGTGGTCGCACCTCAGCTTGCACTCATGCTGCGATCGCCACTGATGGATTCACTAGACCTGAGCTGCGTTACCGCAATCATTGCCGGGGGTGCCGCCTCTCCACCTGCTTTGGTCCGTGAGGCAAGGCAACGCTTTGGCGCGGGGTATTCGATCCGCTACTCCTCTACAGAATCAGGTGGAGTTGGAATAGCGACTGTCTTTGACGCCCCGGAACAAGATGATCTGCAAACCGTCGGACTAGCCAGATCTGGGGTTGAGGTCCGGATTGTTGATGCTGACGATCAGGCCCTGGCAACGGGCGAGGTTGGTGAACTTCAGTTGAGGTCAGCTGCAGTTATGCAGCGGTACTGGAACAACGAGGATGCTACCGAACGATCGCTCACACAGGATCGCTGGTTGCGCACGGGCGACCTAGCCAAAATGGACAGCAATGGCCGAGTCACCCTAGCGGGCCGACAAAGTGAGATGTATATCCGCGGTGGCTACAACGTATTTCCGGCCGAGGTTGAAGCAGCGCTTCTTGAACACCCGTCTGTTGAAGCGGCAGTGGTGGTGCCCTACCCAGATGAAATCCTCGGCGAACTCGGACTAGCAATGATCTGCGTCCGAGATCCCCGGCATCCGCCCTCTTTAGAAGAACTTCGGGAGCATTGCGGTTCCCTCATTGCAAAGTACAAGCTTCCAGATCTCGTTGTCATCACGAAGGCTTTGCCGTTGACATCGTCACAAAAACTTGATCGCACAACCGCAAAGCTGATCGCTCAGAAATTGCTTGAGGTCTGATGCAACTGATTTTTCTGGGCCTAGTTGGGCTACTTGTTGCTTGGGTAATGACGCTGCCGCTTCACCGATTCAAGGAACTGCGGCCGCTTACTCCTCGCGATGTTGCTTCCGAAGATGGAACAGCTACAACGCCGCCAGTATCGATTCGTGCGGCGTACCGACATGCGATTTGCCCTCAGTGTCATCATGTCTGCACAACGAGAGACACGATTCCAATACTCAGTTGGTTTCGGGGCTGTACTGACTGCGGCAAAAAGTTTCCGTTGACAGTCCCGATGGTTCAGATTGGGGTGCCGGCTTCGCTTGTCCTGACCTTGGCTCTACTCGGTAGCAGTGTCGACAATCGGTGGGTGATCCTGCCCTATCTGTGGTTGGTTCTGATTTTGGCGGCAATCTCGGTTGTGGATCTGCGGATCTGGCTGATTCCGTATTGGATGCCTTGGCTGGGGGCTTCGGTGGGGTTGGTTCTGATCAGCATTGTTTCGGTCGGACTTGGCGAACCGGCTGCTATTTTATTTGCGCTTGGCGGAGCGGTTGGCGCGTTCTTGTTATTTTTTGTTCTCTGGCTGATTGCGCCAGGGAAGCTGGGATTCGGAGATGTGCGCATGGCGTTGCTTCTTGGCATGTTCTTGGCCTGGCTGCATCCCCTGTTGCCAATCTACGGCCTGCTGTTCGGAAGCCTGTTCGGATTACTGATGGGTGTAGTTGCTCTACTGAGTCGTAAAGACAGTCGGTTTGCGTTTGGGCCGGCGCTTGCACTGGGCACCATGTGCGCGATTTGGTTTCACGAAGCGTTACTGCAGAGCTTGCTCTAGAAGCCCTAGTTCTTGGGCTTCGCTGGCGGCGAAGTGGTAGTGCTCGTTGATTCAGCGGAAGATTCGTAGAGACCTGTAAGAGCAGGAACTAGGTTCTCGAGTACTCGGTTCATGCACTTCACGCTCAGGTGCACACCGTCGCCTGCGTAGCAGCGAGCGGTACTCCCATCCGGCATCGTGATGTAGTCGGCAAAGTTGCCGTCGGGACCGGCAACAAGTTGGGCCACATCAAAGTATGAAACCCATGGGCGAGTCTTTGCCTCTTCCTCGGCGATTCGGTTTCCGATCTGCACGGCCTCTTGGATATCTGGGTTTCCAACATTTGGTTCACCGACCCAGATCAGCCTTCGACCGTCGCCTTCGTTGAGATCCATGATGCCTGCAATGCGAGCCCGATACTGAGTCTCCCATTCAGCAGATCCGTACTGGGCAACCACTGTTCCATCGCCTTCGAGGATGGACTGCCCATCGTTAGCTCCCACCATAAACAGGGTCACTTCGGGAGCGTCAGTTGCAACAATCTCTTGCATCCGAGCGCCCCAGTTGAAGTAGTCGGAGCGAGCTAGACCAGTAGATACCTTGCCGTGGTTTGTGATATTGAGTTCAGGAATATCGGTCACTGAGGACTTCAACATGTCTCCGAGCGCTTTCGCAGTTGAGTCACCCGCTACAACCACCTTGAGCGGGTCTTCAGCAGTGGGTACCCGAACTGGTGGAATCGTTGTTGTAGTCACCGAGGGTTCGGGATCAGGGTCGGCAACAACAGGGAACTCAAAGTCGGCGTTCTTCTGCTCAACACCAAGCTTCTGTGCAGCCCAGTCATAGGGGCGATTCAGTGAGACCAGATTGGTCAGGCGATCGATCACAGCTGTAGTCGCAACTGCCACTGATCGCTGCCATCCGAGAGGCATTCCCTCTGCCGAAGCAACCATGTTGCCTGAAGCGAGAACCACAAAAACAATCAACGAGACAACCAGGCCCTTCCAGACTGTCTCGGCTGGTTGAGTGCGTCGGACGCGACGCGTGCGTCTGGGCTGGTTCATCAGAAATCGAAGTAAATGAACGGGGCAACACCCTGCGGGCCAAGCAGGTTGATTGCCAGAAGGAATACGCCAACTCCTAGCGCCATCACGATGGGAGGCAGTTGGGAAACACGGTATTCAAGAGCATCGCCGATTCGACGAGGAACAAACTGTCCGATCATGCCCACAAAGATTGCCAGCAAAACAACCGGGGTGACCAAACTGCCCACTCCCCAATTCGTCATCAGGCTCCAGAAATACTCGAGAGCTCCCGTGACAGAGGTGGAGCGAAAGAAGATCCAACCCACCACGACGAAGTGAAATACCAAAAGCCTTGCCAGCCAAGGGTTCATGGTTTCGACGGATACAACGCTCGGTGTTGCTCGTTGCATAACCTGGGTTTCGTCGGGGTTGTCGCCTATCTGAAAGCCCGAACCCTCGGGCACCATTGCGAGCGCTTCTATGCGAACCGCGTGCCGCCGTTCTAGTAAGAGCCCGAGACCGTGGTAGGCACCCCAGATGATGAAAGTCCAACTAGCGCCGTGCCATAGACCGCCTAGGAGCATCGTCAGAAACAGATTTCGGTATTCGGCATTGGGGCCTCCCCGGTTTCCACCGAGCGGAATGTACAAATAATCCCGTAACCAGCGAGACAGGGTCATATGCCAGCGACGCCAGAAGTCCTGAATGCTTCGAGCCGAATAGGGCTGATCGAAGTTATCGGGGAACTTCACGCCCATGAGTAGGGCAATACCAATGGCAATGTCTGTATACCCAGAGAAGTCCGCGTAGATCTGAACTGCGTAAGCCCACGCCCCAACTAAAAGTTCCCAGTTTCGGTATTGCCCGGGCGCAACAAAGACCGGGTCGACAATGGCAGTGGCCAAAAAGTTGGCGATGACCACCTTCTTGAACATGCCCCTGCAGATCAGTCGCACGGCGCGGGTGACGTCTACCGACTGGCCGCTAGGGCGATGATTCATCTGCGGGACAAACTCAGAGACGCGAACAATCGGGCCCGCCACCAGATGCGGAAAGAATGAGAGATACACCGCAAAATCCAGCAGCCCCACGGTGTCTTGCTGGCGGCGGAACACGTCGACCACATAGCTGATTGCACAGAAAGTAAAGAATGAAACCCCAACAGGTAGTGCAACTTTGATGAGCATTGGTGTAGCGGCTAAGCCAAGGGGCTCAAGCACAGTCAGGGCTGACTCCACGAAGAAGCCGTAGTACTTAAAGAACCCCAAAACGACAAGGTTCAGCCCAACTGCACACCACATCCACCGCTTGCGTGCCACGTCACTTCCGGCTCGAAACAGTGCTTGGGCCAAGACCCAGTTACCAACAGTTGAGCCTGCGAGTAGAAAACAGAAGCGCCAATCAGCCCAGCCATAAAAGACGTAGCTGGCGGCCAGCACAAACAGTTTCCAGTCTGTGGGGCGATCGTTCAGCTTCCAACTGACTCCCAGAACAATGACGAAGAACAACGCGAACGTCATCGTAGGAAAGAGCACTTCGAGCGCCTCCTCGGCACAGGTCTACAAGGTGACTCGTTCACCAGCAACGGCAGGATTCCCGGAGAGGAACCTCGCTACAGAATAGGAAACTCTACTGAACGAGCGAACTGACGGTGTACATGGTCACGCACATAGTTATGCGGAGGCCAGAAGCGCTACTACGCGTTGGCGAGGTTGTTGAGGAGTCCGGCGAGGTAGACGTCGGTGGCGTAGGGGGTGAGTTT
>JBIKPA010000276.1:0-3199 GCA_044357715.1 Microthrixaceae bacterium | reverse complement strand
AGCGACGTTGTTCGTAGAGCGCGGAGTCAGCCCGATCCATCAGCGTTTCGGCAGTATCGGCCACTGCAAACTCGGCAAACCCAACGCTAATCGATCCGCGTTCAGAGCCCATTCGTAGTTGCTCGCTTGCTTGTTCGAGCAGCACCCTGAGGCCTTTGAGGCTTGAACGGGGAACAGCGCACACAAACTCATCTCCGCCATAACGGAAGACTAGGGAGTTGGTTCCGAGGGTTGCCGAGAGCGTTTCCGCGACCTGTCGGAGTAGACGATCTCCTGCGCTGTGCCCAAGCGAATCATTCACAGTCTTCAGGTGGTCGACATCAACAAAGCCGAGGGTAAGCGGCTCCTCGCTATCTCGGGCGGCTTGGACTAACGCCGTCAGTCGGACGAGGCCTGGGCCTCGAAGGTAGACACCGGTCAGAGCATCGAAGGAGGCAGAGTTCATAGCAGCGGATGATTTGCCACGATCTGCTGAGGCAGTATCTCGGTCTGCCTGCGAGGCTGCACGATCCCAGATCCCAGAGTCTCGTTGAGTAGAGGATCGTGCACGGTCAGCTTGGGCTTGGCGCCGCTCGCCCTGCCCTGAGCGCCGGTCAGAGCGGGCTTGTCGCCTATCAGTAGCCGCTGCTTGCCGGTCTTGCTGCGACTGCGTTGGATTCGATAGTTCTTTCTCGTCGACTCCTGAAAGACTCTCAGTAGCGCCTTCTAATAAGCGTTCGCGTGCTTCTGCAGCCCGATCACGAGACTCTGCAGCTTGGTCGCGCTCGTCTGCTGCACGGTCGCGCTCGTCTGCCAATAAGTCACGTTCTTCTGCCACGAGGTCGCGGCCTTCAGCCGCCGAATCTCTGCCACCAGCGTCTTGATCACGGCTAGTGGCTTCCGTATCGCGCAGTTGAGCAGCTAACTCGCGTCGCCGAGCATCGGCAGTCATGAGGGCACGATCGCAGACGACTGCCCGATAGATACGGGAAGGTCTGTAACTAACAAGAGCTAACGGTAGCCCGGAACTGCTGTCTTCAGAGAATAAATAGTTAGCTAGGTACCTTCTGGCTGCCCAAGACGGTCATATCGATTCGCTCGAAGGAGTTACTCACACCTGCCTCGTGGAGCACACCCACGAGTCCTCCCGGCAGCGCAATTAGGTCGGAGTACCCCGCCGGGCCGGCAGTAATGAGCGTTCCAGCACTCCAGGTCACGCCCGCATCAGTGGAGCTGCGAATACTCAGGTCGACCCGGTCATTTTGGTTTGAGGGTGCGGAGAACAAGAGCCGTCCGTCAGCAGATGTTGTGCTGCTCTCCGAGGGGTCGCCATCCCACAGGAGGGACCCTTGTACTACCGGGACCACAAGGCCGACCTGTTCTGTGAAGGGTGCAGCGAAGCTTTGCCCACTGTCACTTGAACTCGTTCTCAGACGGTGCCAGGGGGCTGCTTGGTTCTGGTTGCGGCTAGAGAAGATGATGCTGCCATCGGGCATCTCGGCCGAGGTGCACTCGTCAGGATTGTTTGCGTCATCGGGGTTGCCCTCAGCGCCGATCCTCCAAGTGCTGCCACCATCGTCACTGAGCAGTGCCACGTTGCCAGCGCCTGTTTGCGGGTCTGAGTAGTTCGCGGGTGCTACAAGCCGTCCAGCATTCTTGCCAACGCTGAGTTGGATTGCATGTCCGGGTCCAACGGTGAACCAGCGCCACTCGGGGCGCTTGACCTGCTCGGTAATCTCTTCAGGGGTGGCCCAGCTTGTGCCGTTGTCTTCGCTTGTGAGCAGCCAAACGCGACTGGTGTCTTGGCCGGTAGCGGTCAGAATTTCCAGTTCGCTGTCTTGGCCATTCTTGTGGGTGGCCAGCACCACCACTCTGCCGGTGTCTTGGTCAACAACGGGGGAGGGGTTACCCACAAAGTTTGCTCCGTCCTCCGAGACCACCTGAAGCGCGCCCCAGGTAACTCCGCCGTCGCTTGACCTCTTGAGTACCAAGTCCACGTCGCCGTCATCTGCTGCTGAGCTTTTTCTGCCTTCGGCGAATGCCAGCAGCGCGCCGTCTTGAGCGGCAACCACGGCAGGAATTCTAAAGGTGGCATAGCCGCCTTCGCCGCCGGTAAACGCCGTGGTTGTTACTGCTTCAGAATCCGATCGGTCGGCCACGGTTGTAGAGGTGGTCGAGGAGGCAGCCGCACTGCTCTGGGTGCTAGTTGAATCCTTCGAGGATGAGCACCCGCTCGCTCCAAGCACCGCAGAAGCGGCAAGGACAGTTGCGAGTAGAAGTAGACGTGTGCGCATCTGAGTGAATCTACTCTTCAGGCTGCACCACGGATTGTGGAACTACCCGAGGTCTAGGATCATCTGTATCACTACCAAGCCGTCAGACTCACAGTGACCCAAGAGCAGCGTCATCACCCGAACGGCCCCCTTGCCCTAGCGGTGGCTCTTGCAGCAGTTGCTGGGTTCGTTGATGCGCATGTCTACTTGCATGTCACACATGTCTTTGTTGCCAATATGAGCGGAAATCTTGTTCATCTGGGCATGTCGGCCGGTCTGGTTCAGCCTGGTGGAGTTGCTGGCTCGGCGGTGGCTTTGCTGTCGTTTGTCGCCGGGATCATTGTGGCAACCGTCTACCACGATCGGCAGCTTCGCCTTGATGGCCGCGTTCGCCCGGAAGCCTTGCTCGCCGCCGAAGCAATCCTTGTTCTGATGCTGCCTGCGGTGCTGATTGGGTTTGGTGTCGACTTCAGCCTGAGGCCAAGCGCAGCTACCTACCTAGTCCTGACGATAGGTTCGTTTGCCATGGGCCTTCAGACTGCTGCACTTCGTCGTGTTGGCCAAGTAGCAGTGGCAACCACCTACGGCACTGGCAGCCTTGTTCGCATCGGAGAGAAGTCCGTGCTCGCACTGAGGGGGGCATCTCGTGCAACTGATCATCAACGTCGGACGCTCTGGGTGCTGCTGATTGTGCTGATGGGATATGTCGGCGGTGCGGCTACTGCCGCTGCCCTTGGAGCGTCTCCGCTTCTGCTTCTACTCCCAGCTGCTGTGCTGGTTGCGGCTGCTGCCATGACCGCCTACTCGCCTATGCGGCGGGGATTGCAGTAGAGAAACCGGGGACGGTCAGATTGACCGAGGGGATGTTGACAGACAATCCACCGAAGCCCGGAAAGCGGAGCTTGCCAGTCAGGCGAATAGTGGTTGAGCCTACGTCAATCGTGCCG
>JBIKPA010000275.1:0-3215 GCA_044357715.1 Microthrixaceae bacterium | reverse complement strand
CAGCGCTGTGGCTTCTGAATGCTGGATCAAGGTTCGTGCAGCATTCCCGGGCGGGGTCACAGATACCACGACTTGGTCGGCAGCCATCCTTGGCAACCCAATCAGGCTTGTGGAGTAACTGCTGCGTTCCGCCATTTGGCAATTTCTGTCCCCATTGGGGTTGAGGGTGGGCCATCAACGAATGGCCAGAGTTCGGCAGCGATTTGCCGCCAGTTCCCCCGAGCCTGAAGATCTCCGAAGAGGGCAAACAAACCAAGATTGATCCGCTGAATGATCACCATTGAGGGTGGCAGGTTTGCGGCCTTCATGATCTCCGCATGGGGTCCAGAAAGATCAAAGAACTGCCGTACTGACTGCGATGAGTATTCGGGCGTAATTTCCATGACTTTGTCTTCAAGAACAAACTCGTAGAAGTGCCCGAAATACTCCTGCAGGTCAATGTCGGATACCTCAAGCTCAGCCGGCAAAATGCCTATCTGTTGAATAATCGATCGGAACTTGTTGATATCTCGGTCTATAACCATTGCTTGAATCATCTCTTCAAAGACCTGAACCTCAACGGGAGTGAACCGTTTGCAAAGGCCGAAGTCTAAGAAAGTGATCTGCCCTCCTGGCCGAAAGAGATAGTTACCGGGATGTGGGTCACCGTTGAAGGCATGAAGTTGGTAGATGCTGCCGAAAGCAAAGCGGTAAAGGCATTCGGCCGTGAGCTGGCGCTCTTCATCAGACCAAGTCATTGCTTCGGAGAACGAGACCCCATCAGCGAACTCGGTTGTCAGTACTCGTTGGGTGGACAGCGAATCAACCACTTGCGGAACATGTATATACGGATGCTCTGAGTAGGCAGAAGCGAACAACCGTTGATGGTCCGCCTCGAGGTGATAGTCGAGTTCCTCAACGAGACGTTCCCTGAGCTCGGCCACGATAGGACCCGGATCCATACCCGGAAACAGAAAGCTCATCATTTGGAAAAGTAGATCTGTGTTCTCCAAGTCCGCAGCGATTGCCTGATCAACGCCCGGGTACTGCACCTTGACGGCAACCCTCTTCCCGCTGTGAGTCCGACCAACGTGTACCTGACCAATAGAAGCCGCTGCAATCGGCGTTCGTTCAAACTCTGCAAATACCTGATCGGGGTAGGCGCCAAGCTCCTGCAGTATCACCTGCTCAACAAGGGAGTAGGCCATCGGCGGTGCGTTGGTCTGTAGCTGAGCGAGCGACTCCCGAACTGCCTCCGGTAGGCCTTGATCCAGATAACTAGCCATCTGCCCGAGTTTCATCATCGCGCCTCGCATGTTGCCCAAAAGCTCGGTGACTTGCTCGGCGGTTTGGAGCTCAAAATCTGTTCGGAGTTGTTCCTTGCGTTGTTCGCTAGCAAGCGTCCCTCGAGCCTTCATTGCTACAAAGCTGCTACCCGTGCGTGCGCCAACTCGCACAAGCTTCGCGGTACGACGAACTCGTTGAGTGGGAAGGCTGCTAGCAGTGGCCGCACCCCTAGATCGAAGCCCTATGACTGCTGCCAGAAGCACTCCGCCAACGGCAAAGCCAAAGACCCCAGACAGCGCTGCAGTCTTGCCCTTCATCTGGTGCTCGATGGTAACAACATCAATTCCACGCCACTAGGACCAAGCGATGACTTTGCCCCGGTCGAGCAATTTAGCTCTCGGTGATTGTGATCGACTCGATAACCACATCATTCGAGGGCCGATCCTGTGCACCGGTTGGCACGTTCTCAATCGCCTTGAGCACATCCTCGCCTGCGATCAACTTGCCAAAGAGGGAGTACTGCGGTGGTAGGCGCACACCTGCCGCACCAGAAATGATGAAGAACTGACTTCCGTTGGTGTTAGGGCCGGCATTCGCCATTGCGAGCGAGCCGATTGTGTACTTCCCTGCGGCCGGAAGCTCATCGGCAAACTTGTAACCCGGGCCACCGCGCCCCGTTCCCTCTGGGTCGCCACCTTGGATCATGAACTCGCGAATCACACGATGAAAGATCACGCCGTCGTAGTAGTGATAGCGGGCCAGATTTACGAAGTTGTTGACGGTGTTTGGGGCGTCGCTGGCATGGAGAAACGCGGTCATCGTTCCGTGGTTGGTAACGATTTCTGCTTGATAGCTCTTCGATGGATCGATGTACATCGGAAATGGTTCCGAGAACTTGGTCTGACGTGGTGAGGATCCATCTACTGCTGGTTGTTCTGTAGGCATCTCCTGAGTCTAGTCAGAAGAAGCACCCTGCCTATTTGGGCTCACGTGCGAGCCCCATAGGTTGCCGTTTCCTACGGAACTACCGGAACTCTTGAAGGACTACCTGTGCCTCGGGTTCCACTAGTACAAGCACTGCAGCCTTACCCTTGCGCACACCCTCGGTTGGCAACATAACTGTTGCAGGGTCTGATGAACCGAGCTTGCGTACAAACGAGACAGCTTCACCAAAGCCAAGTCCCGAATCAATGATGAGTTCCGAAGACATGGAGTCGGCGACCCTAAGAAGGGTGAGAGGATTGCGAGTGGCTCCGACCTCTTTGAGTGCGGTCCTAAGAAAAAGCTGCTGTCTTTGCTGGCGACCCAAATCGGCTGTTGGCTCCTTTACCTCTTTGCCATCCACTCTTTCGGTGTAATTACGCGATCGTGCATAGGCCAGCGCTTGGGTTCCAGTGAGCGTTACCGGACCAGCAACATCTACCACAAGGCCCGATGCCTGGTCATAGGCAGGGTAGGGAAAATCAATAGTGACTCCGCCAATGGCATCCACTAGTCCCGAGAATGAACCAAAGCCGACTTCCATATAGTGATTTATGGGTATGTCTAAGTTTTCTTGCACTGTTCGGACAAGATTCGCAGGGCCCTCGTTATACGCTCCGTTGATTCTGCCCTGCTTTCCGGTACTTGCGACCGTGACCCACAAATCACGTGGAATTGACATCATGGATGAACCCGCCGGGGTGGTGCGGAGCACGATGATGGTGTCGCTTCGGCGCCCAGTAACACCACTTGACCCCTCGGGGTCGAAGGCATCACGTGAGTCGGAACCGACAAGCAAGTAGTTGGTGGAGTCTCCTGAGACCGGATCGAGAACCCCTGCTAGGTCAACTCTTTCAATCTCGTTGTAGGTCGAGTAGGCCTTGAACAGCAATGCGAATACTCCGACAACCAAGATCAACGGCAACAGCATCAGCCACTTCAGTCCACTCCGCTTTGATCCCGTTACG
>JBIKPA010000080.1:0-11390 GCA_044357715.1 Microthrixaceae bacterium | reverse complement strand
GTTGAGATGATGTGGATGATCACTAGCTTCGACCCCTTCAGCCTGCCGAGTCTGTCTATGGATGACTTTGGGATTGTTGATCCGTCACCTGATCTTGGCCTGACCGTTGCAGCCACCGGCGGTCCTTCAGAACTCTGGATGGACTTGGACGGCAATCCGGCGAACGATGGCACCTCAACCAACGCTGGGTCGACTGCCTCATACCTTGGTCAGGTGACTGGCCCGGCCTTCGTGGGCCTTCCCTCAGGGGTTCTACGGCGAGGCCAGAGTGCAAAGTTTTATACCTCAAGAAATGGCGTGAAATCAGCTGTTTCCTCTCCGGTCAGCATGGCAGCTACGTCTCGGCCGACGGCTCGAACGATTACGCCTTGGGAAGGTTCGGGAGAGGACTGGGCAACCGTTGCCCGATGGGACCCATGGGACTTTGATCAGCCGAGTGACGGCTACGCAATTAACGCCGGCTATACCACTGCTTGGGGTGCGCTCTTGGGCTGGACGGGTCAAAGAGCTGCGAATGACCCCGTGGCCGTGCTGAACACCAACAAGCTGATTGATGGGCAGCTCTTTCACAAGATGGCGATAACGATTAACTACGACGGGCCTTGGGGCCTTGAGGATGCCCCCGGTGGCGGTCTGGTCGGCAGGATTGAGTGGCAACCCTACGGGGCGCCAGAGAACAGTCGGCAGGTCTCGGATGACATCGTGCTGAAGACGGGCAGAGCGACTTACTACGTTGAGATGCGCACGTGGCCGCCGACGGGGATTCTTGACCCTGCGGGCAACCTTGACCCCGTTGGTTGGGGGGTTGGCCGTTCCACATGGATTAGCAATCTGGCCTTTCACCCACATGAGGACCCAGGGTCGCGCTCATGGCAACTCGAGGATGTGAAGTTACTCCGCAATGACTACGTCAATCCCGCTACTGGCGGAACTGACATCAAGTTCTTGGATGACTCATGGGCGCCGGGAACCACCGCCGATATCATTGCCGACCCGAATCTAAACCCGAATGATCCTGCTCAGGTCGTGATCGCTGCAGGCATTCCCGTTGGACCGGGAATCAATACCTTCCGCTGGACAGGTTGGCCGGCGGCTCCCGGAAGCTACTTCCCTCGTGTGATACTGCGTCGAAATGGTCTGAGTTCGTCGAGCTATGCCTTTGGTGCGATTGACTACGGCCCATCTGCCGCACTGTGGCCACCGGAGAGAGCAAACGGAATCGTCAAGTAGCTTTCAGGGCCCACTAGATGTTTCTACTCCTGTTAGCTAGCGGAGCGCTGCGAGTAATGTGATTCGAATGGGCCTATCACACCCGCCCCGGGTTCGGGTCGTTGTATTGAACTGGAACTCGGCTTGGTTCACTCGGCGTTGCCTATTGGCGCTTGAGGCAACCGACTACCCCCAGGACTGCCTAGAAATTGTCCTTGTAGACAATGCGTCAATCGATGGGTCGCTTGAGCAACTCCGCCTAGCTTTTCCGGCCATTCGGGTGATTGCAAACGAAAAAAATCTAGGGTTTGCGGAAGGGTGCAACCGCGCCATGCGCGACCTATCGAAAGTAGATGCTGTAGCGCTAGTCAACAATGATGCTGTTGCGGAGCCTGGTTGGCTATGGCCGCTCGTCAAAGGTCTTGAGTCGAACCCCGCAGTTGGTGCAGTCGCTGCAGGCCTTGTACTTGAACCAGCCTTTACGCGAGTTGAGATCAACTTATCGGGGGGACAGGCGCAGATTGAATCTCTTCGCATCGGCCCGATCGAGGTGCTTGGTCGCACTCAGAGCGAGGGCATCCGGTCAGTGGGCCACCCGGACTGGCCAATGGATCTTGACTACTTTCTTGATGGCAGCGGCGGCGATGGCAACGCCACACTGCTTGTGCCCGCTGGTGCGGGGGAGCGAGTTGTATCGCTGCGGGTGAAGGGAAGCGGCAGCCTGACTGCGAGCACAGCGTTTGATCAGGCGCAGATTGATCTCACAACGGTGCCAATTGAGGTGAAGCTGCGGGCTGGAGCTGATCGCACTGAGTTGCTCAATGGTCTGGGCACTCATCTGATGGAGAATTCCGAAGGGTATGACCGATGTTTTGGTCAGCCAGCACAACTGCTCGCTGCTGTTGATCCAGAGACAGTCCCCGGCTTTTGTGGCGGGGGAGTGCTCCTGCGTACAACGATGCTTGAGCAGGTGGGTTTGTTTGATCCAAGGTTCTTTGCGTACTACGAAGATACTGACTTGGCTTGGCGTGCCCGGCGAGCGGGCTGGCACACCGTGACTGCCCCCGAATCAGTCATTCGTCACTCATTTGGTGCATCTGCCGCCTCGGCCTCTCCAGGGTTCTTTGCGCACGTGTACCGCAACTGGATGATGACAGTGCTACGAAACGCGGGGCCGGATGACCGCAAGCTTGCGCTGCGTTCACTGTGGGATCGAATCAAATGGGCTGTTCGGGCAAATGTTTTTAGCCGACTCAAGCACGGTCACTTGCCAAGAACGAAGCTCGTTCTGGCCTGGAAGCATGTGGTGTGGGCAGTCCTACTCGAGCTGCCATATCTGCGAACAACTCGCCATCAAAGGATCGGGGCTGAGCGCGCAAGTACAATTCGTAGTCCGCTTCGGCCCTCTTCTGGTGCGCGCGCACCTTCTTCAAGGCCGGGCGGTCCCTTGATTGTTTATCTCGACGTTCATCAAAATCGTTTAGCCGCAGCGGTGCTCCTCGCCCAACTCCCCGTGATTGAGCCTCGGATTGATCTGGTCGCAGTGGTAAGAGATTCTGCTTCGCCCGTGGGTTATCGGAGATCCTCGGCTGTTGAGATGCAACAGGTTCTGGGACTGTCAGATCGGGCAATCTCTGCTGAGACCGAACTCCTCACCCTGAGCGAGTTTGCAATCGGGTCAGCCATATTGAACTGCGGGCAGGATGGAGTCACGGCTAGGGCTGCAACTACGAGTGAATTGCTTGTTCAGCAAAGTCAGGAACCTCAAGATGGACCAGCCGATGATGTCTCTCTTGAGTTGACAGAAACTGAGAGTCTTCAAAGGGCTCGCATTGAGAATTTTGCTCAGGGTCTGCTCAACAGATTTGGCCTGCCATAGGTAGCACGGGCGTTGTTCCTTCTGAGGTTTGAGCCGTGTGCGTTGGCTGAAAACTAAAGAGATCCGTTCTCGTTCTGAGGGGAAGCTGTTTCAGAGCGGAAGATTCCTCCTAGACTGGAACCATGACGACTCCCATCCCCAGTGGGCGTGTTGTTCGGCGGTTGGCGGCACTGTTCGGGCTAGCGCTTTTGCTCAATTTCCTGCCCATTCCTAACTTCGGATTTGACCAAGTTTCGGTTCTAGACAGAGTGCCGCTGCCAGAGATGTCAAATGTTGGTGCCTCTGAACTGCCTCAACTGCAAGCCGCGGTTGATAAGCCAACGGCAACCACTGAGCTGCCAACAACCACTGCGCTGCCAACAATCACTGAGCTGCCAATAGCGACAGCAGCAGTTACCCAAGTCGAGTTGCCAAGCGAAGTGGTCACACAAGATCGAGTAACAGGCGCGGCAGACCAAGTGCCAGAGTTTGCCGCAATAGGAGTCCTACTTGAGGAGCCTCCTACTGAACCCATCCTGGTGAGGGTGCAGGCATCTGACGGGAGTTGGGGGTCTTGGCGGGAACTCGCTGTGGAACTTGATGAAGGCCCAGATGCCAATCCGGGTGTTGTTCAACCCGATAGAAGCGGCGCAGCCTATGGCACCGAGCCGCTTTGGGTTGAGGACGCCATTGGCTACGAACTCAATCTCGGTAGAGACGATGCTCCGAGCGCCGAGATTGCGCTTGTGCGAAACCAGACTCAACGCACCGTAACCGAAGCCATTCCAGTAGCGGGGGCAGCAGTGCCAACGCCTTTTGGTATTCGCATGCGAGCCGAGTGGGGTGCTCGCGCAACTTCCACCAGCGCAGGTTCCACAGTCAAACTTGCTGTCGTTCACCACTCGGCCAGCTCAAATGATTACTCCCCTGCAGAAGTGCCGGGCGTGCTTCGTTCGATTCAGGCCTATCACATGGACGGCCGTGGCTGGTCAGACATGGCTTATAACTTTGTTGTCGATAAGTACGGTGGCATCTGGGAAGGCCGCGGTGGCGGAATCGACAGGCCGATCATTGGCGCTCATGCCATGGGGTTTAATACCAACTCCGTGGGTGTCATGGTGATTGGTGACTACACCAAGGCGCAGCCCACTGCAGCAGCGCTTGAATCGGTGAGTCAGGTCATTGGCTGGAAGCTTGCGTTGCATCGCGTCGACCCCAGCGGTCGGGTTGATTTCACTTCGCTTGGATCAACCAAGTACGAGGCGGGCGTCGTGGTCAACTTGGCTCGAGTAGTAGGTCACAAAGAGGTAGGTCTCACCGGGTGCCCTGGGTCGATTCAAAACGCTATTTCGAATATCAGGAACCGAACCCAGGATTGGGCGACGTACGTTGCTGCCACATTGGGCCCAATCGGATCGTACGGTGGAGTAGTTCCAAATGTGAACGGAACGCTCACTGCGATCGGGTGGGTAGTCGACCTTGATGTGACTGGACCGACCACAATCATTGCAACGAGTCGGGGTCGCAGCACATCTGGGGTTGCAAACGTCGCTCGCGAGGATGTTGCGGCGCTCTATCCCGGACAAGGCCCGAATCATGGTTTCTGGTTGCAACTGAGCGGATATGAGCCTGGCTGGTGGGAAGTCTGTATCAGCGCAGTGAACCGTGGTGATGGGGTGGACACCTTCCTTGGATGCCGCTCCGCAGTCGTTCCTGAGCGGTCCGGCCGAAGCCCCTATGGAGACCTTGCTGCCTCCTCACCTCAGGGGGGAGTGATTGATGTGTCAGGCTCTGCAACTGATCCCGACGCTTGGCCGATTGAGGCCCAGATCACCGTTGATGGAAAGTGGCGGCGCTCTATCGTTGCGTCTAGTGCAGGGAACTCGTTCAGCGCCCGACTGCTGGGGATTCCTGCGGGGATTCATCAGGTTTGCGTAACTGGAATTAATGGCGGCGTTGGTGGCAACCAGCGCATGGACTGCGAGTGGCTTCTAGTTGGCGCAGCAAACCCTGTGGGCAGCGTTGATGCCATCAGTAGCAGCGGAGGGGTGATCTCTGCAACGGGATGGGCCTATGACCCTGAGTCGCTTGACCCGATTGTGGTGGCATTGATCATCGATGGGAAATGGTTCAACTCTTGGTCCAACGGTTATCGCAACGACTGGAGGAGCCATCATCCTGGTTATGGAGATTCGCACGGCTTCGGTATCGGTGCGAAGGTGGGTAAGGGCGAACATCGGACTTGCCTTTTGGCAATGAACACCGGTGGAGGAGCCGATGTTGTGCTGGGTTGTCAGAACGTATTGGTGAAATGATCGTGGTGAAATGATCGTGGTGAAATGACCGTGGTGAAGTGATTGTGGTGAAGTGACCGACCAACCTTTGATTTCGATTATCACGCCTGTCTATGACCCATCTGAGGACGTACTCCAAGAGTGTTTGGATTCGGTCACTCGGCAGACCTGGACAAACTGGGAACACATACTTGTAGATGACGCATCACCGTCTCCTCACGTTGCACGCCGGCTACTTCTCGCAGCTCGCGCAGATGAGCGGCTCGTACTGGCGCCCCGGCAGACCAACGGGGGCATCGTTGCTGCCTCAAACGATGCGCTCACGCGGGCTCGCGGGCAGTTCCTGGTTTTGCTTGACCATGATGACTTGTTAGAGCCGAACGCCCTAGAGCAGATAGCAGCGGCTTTCGCTTCTGCTGAAGATGTGGATTACGTCTACACCGACGAAGACGTGATGATTCCGTCTGGCCGTCTAGCCGACCCATTTTATAAGCCGGACTGGTCGCCGGAGAGATTCAGAAATCAGATGTACACCTGCCACATTTCTGCATTTCGCGCATCGCTAGTCGAGCAGGTTGGTGGGTTCCGTGAAGGGTACGAAGGTTCGCAGGACTGGGACCTAGTGCTTCGGGTGACTGAACAAGCACGTCGTATTGTTCATATCCCCGAGGTGTTGTACCACTGGCGAGTGGTGCCCTCTTCGGTCTTGTCGGGCGAGGACGTGAAGCCCTATGCCTATGAGTCGGCTCGCCGTGCGCTGGAGTCACATGCCGAGCGCGTAGGCATTGATGCCGAAGTAGTTGAGCAAACCCCTCGGGGCTACTTTCACCTCGTCCGTCGACACAGCGAGACGCCGCTCGTGAGCATTATCATTCCGACTCGCTGCTCCTCGGGGTTGATCTGGGGTGCGGAACGCTCGATGGTGCTCGAGGCTGTTCGCAGCATCGTAGAAAAGGCCACCTGGCCCAACTACGAAATTGTGTTGGTGGTTGATGAACCCGCAGATGACAAAGTGCTCGAAGAGATTGCTGAGCTTGTTGGAGACCGCCTTGTGGTTGTGCCCTTCAAGAAGGCGTTCAACTTCTCAGAGAAGTGCAATCTTGGGGTTCTTGCCGCAGCGGGTGAAATTCTGTTGTTCCTCAATGACGATGTGCAGGTTATTGATGGCAACTTTATAGAGGTCCTGGTTGGCTTCGTGCGAGAGCCCGATGTTGGTGCAGCGAGCCTGCGTTTGCTCTTCGAGGACGGCCGAGTTCAACACGCCGGACACGTGTACCTTGGCGGAAATCCGGGGCACCTGATGTTTGGTCAGATGCCAAACAGTGATCGAAATCGCTTGGCCCTCTCGCTTGATCGGGAAGTTGCTGGAGTGACCGCTGCATGCATGGCCATTCGAGCCGAGGTCTTTGAATCAGTCGGCGGATTCAGCATGGTTTTTGCTGGCAACTACAACGATGTTGACCTGTGCCTCAAGCTGCGACGCGAGGGGTATCGAATAATTGTCTCGGCTCAAGCCACGCTCTATCACTTTGAGTCAATAACGCGCGACCCCACCGTGGGTGAAGGCGAGCTCCAAGCGTTACGGCAGCGGTGGTCAACTGAGCTGAGCTCAGACCCGTATTACAACCCCAACTTTGATCAACGCTTCGATAATTATCCGCACCCGGTGATGTACCCGCGCAGGTACTAGTTCAGATTTGCTTGTGAACTGACATCCGTCATCAGTGATTTTGAGACCGCGACCCCTGTTGAGAGTTCTGACGAGGCAGGGCGAGCACAGCGTAGAGATGACTGCGGGTCGGACACGACTGCGCGGGCCGGACACGAAAACGAGAGTGGGCCTAGAACGCTACCGAGGAGCCTGCTACTCGGTCGCTGTCGGGTTTCCCATAGCGGCCATTGCCTCTTGGGCCTTGGCAGGCCCCCGCAGCACGTATGCCACACCGGTGGCAATGACGGCGCCGGCGCAAGGGCCGACGAGGTAGACCCACCAGGTGCTCAGATCGCCGAGCGCCACGTCCGGTCCGAGTGCACGCGCCGGGTTCATGGCCGCACCCTCAAAGGGGCCTCCGAGAGACCCTAAGGCCATGATGTACGCGCCTACTGCGAAGGGCACATAGGGCCCGCTGAGCTTCGGTCCGTTCGCCATCCCGAGGACCATAAGGACAAGGCCGAAGGTGAGGAGGGCCTCGAAGGCGACCGACTCAAGAGCGAGACCCTCAGGCGGACGGGTCGCAGCCAAATTGCCAAGTGGTCCAAAGAACCAACGCGCCAACAGTGCTCCAGCGATGGCCGCAGCGAACTGTACGACCCAATATGCAGCGGCCATTGCCCAGCCCATGTCTCGCCGTATGGCGAACGCAAGGGTCATAGCTGGGTTGAAGTGCGCCGAGATGTCACCGAGGAAGAAGATCGCAACCATCAGCCAGAGCGCAGCGAACGAGGACAGCACTAGTGCAGTGACGTAAGAGGGCGGATTGCCGCCGCCGTACTTCACAAGGATGGCCGCACCTGCGGACAGCACGAACACCAAACCGAAGGTTCCGATGAACTCGGCTAGGAGTCGGCGCCCGCGGTGCTCGTTGCTTGTCCATGAGGCGGAGAACTGACGTCCCCCCACCTCTTCCATGAGTGCTTCTTTGCCGGCAACCTGCTCGCTCACTTGGCGGGCTTGGGTGACGTGGCCTGCTTCGCAGAGCGGGCCTTTTTGGGCTTCGCTGGAGACTGCTTCGAGGTGGCGCCATCCGGGTGCGTCATGTTGATTGGGACGACGACTCGGTCAAAGAGTTCGGCAGTCACACCGTTCTTTAGGGCCGCCTCACGCAGGGTTAGGTCGTTATCGATTGCGTAGTGAGAGATCACAGATGCTTGGTCGTAGCCAATGATCGGCGACAACGCAGTGACCATCATCACCGACTTCTCGATGTTTTCCTTGAGCTTCGGCTTGTTCAGTTGAGCGCCCTCAATCATGAACTCGCGGAAATGGTCACACATGTCCGCCATGATCAGAGCCGAGTGCAGGTAGTTGTTAATGAGGATGGGTCGGAAGGCGTTGAGTTCGAAGTTGCCTTCGGCGCCACCCATCTGAACTGCCACATCAGAACTCATGATCTGAATGCAGACCATGAGCATCGCTTCTGCCTGAGTCGGGTTGACCTTCCCGGGCATGATTGAGGAGCCTGGCTCGTTCGACGGGAGGATCAGTTCCATAAAGCCTGTGCGGGGGCCAGAGCCAAGCCAACGCATATCGTTCGCAATCTTGAACAACGTCACCGATGCGGACTTCAGCCCGGCGTGAGCGCGTACCACTCGGTCGAGAGTGCCCTGAGCGGCGAACTTGTTCTCAGCCGTCTCGAAAGAATATCCAGTGAGTTTAGAGATAACCGCTGCGACCTCGTCGCCAAAGCCGACCGGCGAGTTGAGCCCTGTTCCCACAGCAGTGCCACCCATGGCGATGCGCAACAAACCGTTCGTAGCGTGCTCAACATCGGTAATGGCATCCGCTAGGGCCGCGGCGTAGCCAGACCATTCTTGACCCACTGTCAGGGGGGTAGCGTCCTCTAAGTGAGTCCGGCCAATCTTCACGACTGAGTTCCACTGCCGTGACTTCTTCTCAATTGCCTTCTGCAGACGCTTGAGCGCCGGGATTGTCTTGGTCACCGCCATTGTGTAGGCAGCGATGTGCATGGCGGTAGGGAAGGTGTCGTTCGAGGACTGCCCCATGTTCACATGGTCGTTGGGGTGGATGGGCTCTTGAGCGCCAAGCTTGCCCCCAACCAACTGGATGCAGCGGTTTGAGACCACCTCGTTGAGGTTCATGTTTGACTGTGTGCCCGAACCCGTTTGCCAGACGTAGAGGGGAAAATCCTCGTCGAGTTTGCCGGTGATGACCTCGTCGCAGACCTGCTGAATCAGGTCACCTTTCCACTTCGGTAGGCGTCCGTGCTTGGTGTTGACAATAGCGGCTGCCTTTTTGACGTAGCCGTAAGCGTGGTACACCTCCTTCGGCATGCGGTCGTTTCCGATGTTGAAGTGGATGAGACTCCGCTGTGTTTGAGCGCCCCAGTAGCGGTTAGCTGGAACCTCTACGATGCCAAGGCTGTCGAATTCTTTGCGCAGACCACGGGCCTTCAGACCGATCGGCAGGTCAAGGATTGTCGGTGGTTTGGACGCGTCATCTGAAGCTGGCATGGGTCTCTACTCTTCCTGCGGTTCGTTAGGGTTTCGTAAGTGTATGAGATCCTCGCGATTTCGGACAGCTGCAGATATGTGATTGAGCTGCTCGGTCAGATTCTCGGTGAGTTCGCGCACATCGTCTCGAACTGCATCAATTGCCTGCACCGACTCGCGGAGCTCCTCAACCTGCTGCCGGGCCTGATCTAGGGAAGATTCCAGTCGGTTGATCCGCTCCATGAGAGACGGCAACGACCGCAAGAAACGCAGCGATCCGATGGTTCTTGAAGAGGCGCTATTTGGGGTGGCTGTCATCTTGCTCCTGATGCCGCGTCGGTGTTCCTCATAAGACGTGTTGCAGCGGATCTGATCTTAGAGGCCCATTGCGACAAGAATAAGACCCGTGCAGGTACTTATACTCACAACTTCAGCTCGATTTGCTTGGTACACGGTTGCCAAGGACAGCGTGCTACGAGAACACCCCGAGGCCGTTGTTCGTCCGGTCTACTCGGATGGCCGCTTGTTTACCACTTCTGGCAATGGGTCGATCTGCCCCCAAAACCTGCAGGTCGGACCCGTTCGATATGTGGACTTGGTTTTGGCTTGGGGGCCGCGAGAAGCGGCTTGGGCTGCATTGCCATGGATTCTTGAACAGCTTGTTGAACCATCAGCGTTTGCAGAAGGTGCAGTAGTTGTCGTATCGGATTCCGTTCAACTTTTCGGCGGGCTTGAAAGCATTTTGGAGCTAGCCATTCCCGGGCGAGCAGCGGCGCGCGCCGCTCATGTGGACCCGATCTCTGGGCTGGGTTGGGGAGGCTGTTTACCGGGTTGCATTGCGTTACGCGAAGCAGACGGTGAACTCCTCACATGGTGGAAGAGTAGGACCCTTGGGGTCTTGTCATCTGCTGACTCTTCTCGTGAGCTCGAGAAGAACTGGTTGTGGAAGGATCTACCGATTGGGGAGGCACTCGCAGTGATTACCGACCCTTCTTGGCGATTGAGCGCAGAGACAACCCATGAGATTGAGTTAGCGGGTGACTCTGACGGGTTTACCGCTGATGCTCAGCCATTGGTCTTGATCAACATGGATGGTTTTGATCCTGCAAAGCCATGGTGGTTCGCCGAAGAGGGCCAGACTCCGCATCGATGGGTCAGTGAGGCACCTGGCCTGCGCAAGATGACCCATCTAGTAGCCGAACGCCTTGTAGCTGCCGGATGGGCGGGCTCCGACCAAGAGATGATCGGGCCTCTGGCTGGGGTTGAGATGACTCCGCAGATGCGAAACTGGTACCGGGAGCTCCTTGCTCCGGTATGTGCTTCGACTCGCTCCCCAGCAGCAGAGACCGGTGCCGTCGAGGCCTTCCCCACACTGCCACCAAACCCGTATGTTTCTGGACAGGTGAAAGCTTTCATAGAGCAGCTTGTGGCAGCCGATGGTGCCGCCGTGACTGGAATTTCGAATGCGGCTGACGCAGTAATGGCAAAGCGACCCGACTTGCAGATGGCGTTTCCTTCGGTGAGATGGTCAGATCGAGATTCGTTTATCCACTGGATGTGGACCCATGGACTTAACGAGGGGGACTCTTCCCTCGCACTCCTTCCTAACTTCCCACGAGTAGTTCGCCAAGATGCAACTGCAACCCGAGAGCGACCCTTTGGGGTGAATCTGGTTGGCTACCTCTCTGGAGAACTTGGCCTCGGTGTTGCTGCCCGTCGGATGATGGCAGCAATCGAAGCTGCAGGGATTCCTTGCGCCACTGTGAGTTACGACCGAACAAGTAGTCGGCAAAGCCGGCAAGCGGAGCGAGTGATCGATGCCCCATATCGCTACAACTTGTTGCTGATCACTCCAGACC
>JBIKPA010000274.1:0-3234 GCA_044357715.1 Microthrixaceae bacterium | reverse complement strand
CTGTCTCGGTTTTTAACACCAGCGCAGACCCGATCTGTGGTGAAGCGATTGGGGACAGGCGAGGTAGACATCGTCATTGGTACCCATCGACTGCTGTCAGGCGACATCACTTTTAAGAAACTTGGCCTGTTGGTAGTCGACGAGGAACAGCGTTTCGGAGTCTCACACAAGGAGTCGATCAAACAGTTCAAGGCTGCAGTTGATGTGCTGACACTCACTGCAACGCCGATCCCTCGAACCCTCGAAATGAGCCTGACTGGAATTAGGGATCTGTCGTTACTTAACACTCCGCCTGCGGCACGACAGCCCATATTGACATATGTGGGCGAGTTCGATGAGCGGGCAGTGACAGAGTCTATTCGCCGTGAATTACTGAGAGAGGGTCAAGTTTTTTACGTACACAACCGGGTAAGAGACATCGAGCAACAGGCCACCCGAATTCGTGAACTGGTACCAGAGGCTCGGGTTGCTGTGGCTCACGGCCAGATGGATGAGGGCAGCCTCGAAAAAGTGGTTGTTGACTTCTGGCAGGGCGAGTACGACGTGTTGGTATGTACAACCATTATTGAATCCGGCATCGACATGCCCACGGTGAACACCCTGGTCGTTGAAAGAGCTGACCTGTTGGGCCTAGGGCAGTTACATCAGCTTCGTGGGCGCGTTGGCAGGGCTGGTCAACGAGCGTATGCATACCTGTTTTTCCCGCCCGATCGGCAGCTTTCTGAAGAGGCCTATGAACGCCTCAAGACCATTGGTGAGGCCACTGAATTAGGATCTGGTTTTCGAATTGCGATGCGAGACCTAGAGATTCGGGGGGCAGGCAACCTGTTGGGTACCGGGCAGTCTGGCCACGTGGCAGCTGTTGGCTATGACCTGTATGTGCAGATGGTGAACGAGGCAATTGCAGAACTCAACGGTGAGGTGAGCGCAGAGCCTGAGGAGATTGTGTTGGAACTGCCAGCACCGGCCTATTTGCCGCCGGACTACGTCGAGCGAGAAGATGTCCGACTAGATGCCTATCGCCGCTTGGCTGCAGTGCAGACCTCGGTAGATGTTGATGATATTGCGCTCGAGTGGGTAGATCGCTTCGGCTCGGTTCCAGCGCCCGCAGCAGCATTGTTGCAAGTAGCTCGAGTGCGAGCAGAGTGTGTGCGCACAGGTGTTACCAGCATCACGGTGTTAAAGAACTCAACCATGGCTGGTCCAGGGCTTGTGGCCCACATTTCGCCCTTACGCCTTCCGCAATCTAAACAGTTGCGCTTAGCACGCCTCTACAAAGGTGCGGTCTACCGAGAAGAGGAGCAGGAGCTTCGCTTGCCTGTGCGCGGTGGCCCCGGAATTGCAGAAGATTTGATCGCCGCGTTGGGCGAGCTTGTGCCTTCGGCTGAGGTCTCTGCTAGCTCTAGTTCTGCCTTACAGGGCCAGTCGGCATAGCATTCGCATCATGTCTCGGGTCCGTACATCATTGTTGTGTCTTATTGCTCCGCTCGCCGCTGTGGTTCTTGCTTCGTGTGGAGTCACTGCCGATACCAGCGCCGCAACCGTTGCTGGCAAAAGTGTGCCCGCAGAAACGGTGAATGCACTAGCGCGAGATGAGGTCTTTGGAGCTTCCCCAGACTCTGATTCGAACCAGAGCGTCTTGCTAGGGGAACAGGCTCGAGCGGCACTACTGCTTGCTATACAGGCAACTGCATTGGTGGCCGAGTTAGAGCGATTTGGGATTCCTCTTTCTGCTCAAGCGAAAGAGCAAGCAAGTGAGCAGATCGATGCTCAGCTCGGCCAGCAAGGTGCGCCAAGCCAGATCTCGGAGACTACCCGAACGGTGCTCGTAAGATTCCTTGCCGCACAGGCGCTTCTTGGCGAGCGGTTTCAGTCCATCAATGAATCACGTACTGAAGACTTGCAACTGCTTTTTGACCGGCTGCCAATTGCGCGCGAATTCACCTGCATGACGGTTGCTGCAGTCGAACCAGAAGTACAAGATGCTGTGCTGAAGGAACTCGAGACTCCTGCGTTACTCGAAGAACTTCCGGGTTTGTTTCCTCAAGTGAAAATCGTTGCAACCTCAACCGAATGCATTCCCACGGCCGTGCTTTCAGGGGCGATCCAACAAGCAGTAGCGGGAGCACCCCTTGGTGTTGTTGCACCACCAGTTAACGCAACCGATAGCGAAGGCACACCGGTTGTCTACCTGATTCGAGTGGACGAGCGGCGGACGGTTTCGTTTGAAGAGGCAGTGCCCGGGCTCTTGAACTTGGTCTCACAGGGGCCGGAGCTATGGGTGCAATTGTTGGTTGCAACTGCTCAGATTAATCCCCGATACGGCTCTGCGGTAGGCACTGGGCCGAGCGGTCAGCCGGCGGTCCTACCTCCTCCTGCCCCCGAACTTCCCGGTGGCGGGCTGCTTGCCCCAGGGTTGAGTTCTGCAGCTGCTACCCCGTGAGCCTGCCCCGAATCCACGTGATCGGCTTAGGCCCTGCGGGGCCAGAGTTGGTGACGGCCGGGGCGCTACAACTGATTGCGACAGTCTCTCGGCAGTTTCTTCGCACAGAGCGTCACCCCGCAGCTTCGGTGATGTCGCAGGCGCAGTGGTTCGACCGCCTGTACGACTCAGCCACCTCTATGCCTCAGGTGTATCAGTCCATCTGCGAAGCCCTAGTCAGTGCCGCTGCAGAGGAACACGAGGTTGCTCTGCAGATCGGGGGCGTAGGCGAGGTGCTCTACGCCGTACCTGGCTCCCCAGTTGTAGCTGAACATACCGTTGAGTTGCTCCTGAGCGACCCCCGGGTAGAGGTTGTCATCCACCCGGCTCTGTCTTTTTTGGATCTCACTTGGGCTCGGCTAGGAGTCGACCCCGTTGAGCTAGGCGTTCGACTCATAGATGGTCATCGCTTTGCTGTCGAAGCTGCAGGCCAACGAGGACCGTTGCTTGTCGGGCAATGCGATAACTCATTCACGTTGTCCGAGATCAAATTGTCGGTTGACGAACCGCCTACTGCGGCGGTGGTGGTTCTGCAACGCCTTGGCCTTGCCGATGAGCGCATATTTTCCGTTGACTGGTCTGACCTTGACCGTGAAGTCAGCCCAGATCATCTGACTTCAATTTGGATCCCAGAGTTTGCTGCGCCAGTCGCTGCCGAGATCGTCCAACTTGAAGAACTTATGCGACGCCTTCGATGGCAAGACCCATGGAAGGCCGAGCAGACCCATGCTTCGCTCAAGCGTTACCTCTTA
>JBIKPA010000273.1:0-3263 GCA_044357715.1 Microthrixaceae bacterium | reverse complement strand
GCAATTCCTCGTATCGAACGTGGCCGAGTGAAGCAAAGCGGGTGCCAGGCCCAATCGAACCTGCGACAAAACGAGGTTTCTCGGGAGTCGAATAATCATCGGCGGCTTGTCGAGCGATAAGCGCTGCCATCTCATTGAGTTCTTCGGTTCGATCCCCGAGACCGTATTCGTTCAGCGTGGCGCGCATGCCCCCGAAGGTATTCGTCTCTATGATGTCCGCACCTGCGTCTAGGTACTCGGTGTGAAGCTGCCGAATGAGTTCTGGTCGAGACTCGTTCAGAATTTCGGGGCAGCCGTCAAGCTCTTCCGATCCGTAGTCATCGGGCTGAAGGTCATGCAGCTGCAGCCATGTGCCTGCTGCTCCGTCAAAGACAAGGACCCGGTTTTGAACTGCTTCAAGATACGAAAATGCCATGGTGCGCATCAGATTACTTGTGCCGCGGTCTCTGCGCCGAATGGGGGCTGCAGTGTTCGTCCATCACTTCGATAAGGTACGAGTTCACACGGAGGGTTCTAGCCATGAAGATCTACACAAGAAAAGGCGATGACGGCACAACCGGCCTTCTGTACGGAGGCCGAGTTCGCAAGGATGCACCGGGGCCCACTGCGTATGGCGACGTCGACGAGGCGCAGTCATCGATTGGCCTAGCCAGAGCTCACTGTCGTTCCGGTGGAGAGTTGGATGAGCTCCTGATCGCGATCGAACGCGACCTCTGGGTTCTGATGGCGGATCTTGCAACTGATGCGCAGAACCGAGAGAAGTTGACGCCAGGAGTCTCACTAGTGACTGAGCAGATGGTGAAGCACCTTGAGGATCTGATTGATTCCTACGCGAGTCGCTTTGAGATGCCGAAAGAGTTTGTCGTGCCCGGCGAGGATCGAGTCGCGGCTTTTCTTGATGTTGCACGAACGGTGGTTCGTCGCGCTGAACGCCAAAGCTTGGCTGCAGCCTGCGAAGGTTCTCATGCTTTGGAGTACCTGAATCGGCTCTCTGATCTGTTGTGGACGCTTGCCCGCTGGCAAGAGGGCGACTCTCTTACTGCGCGCAGCCCAGAACCCGAACAGTCCAAATAAACAACAGCCCTGAGCAACAACAGTCCTAGCCAAGAAGAGTCCTCATTGGAGAACCAACATGTCAGCTCCCGTATCAGTAAAAATTGCTAAGACCGCTCCAACAAGCGCAACTGCGGTAGCCGTTACTGCTTGTTCGGATCGTCTCGGCAAGATCCCCGGTGTACGAAAAGCAGCGCTAACACGCGCTGGCTTCACTGGCGCAGTTGGAACAAGCTTGGTGCTCAATGACGGGGAGTCCACACGTGTTCTTCTTGGACTCGGACCATCGGACTCTGCTGGGGCGACGCAGTTGCGAACTGCAGCGGCAGTATTTGCCCGATCGGTGAGTTCACATCGAAAGGTTGCGTTTGAGTTTCCTACACAATCTGACCTGCCCGAACTTGATTATGCGGACGGGGTTCGCGCAGTAGCAGAGGGGTTGATTCTCGGCTCGTACAGCTTTGATTCCTATAAGCCGAAAGCTGCCGAGAAGCCCCGCACTGATTCGGCAACTATTGCCGTTGGGGAGGAACTCACTGCGGCAAGATCAGCTGCGCAGCGCGGTACTGCTACCGCCGAGGCAGTCTGCTTTGCGAGAGATTTGGTGAATGAACCCGGTGGCTCGCTCACGCCCACGGTATTTGCTGATCGAGCAGCCGAACGGGCGCGCGAGGCTGGCCTAACTGCAGAGATCATGGGTGAGGATGAGATTCTTGCTTTGGGTCTCGGCGGTTTGATCGCAGTCAACCTAGGTTCCGAGGAACCAGCTCGGTTCTTGAAGCTCACATATGAGCCAGCAGCCGAGCTGACCGACTCTCTAGCGGACGGACCTTCGACGGTGGCACTCGTTGGCAAGGGCATCACCTTCGATTCGGGTGGCCTCTCACTGAAGCCAGCCGAATCGATGATGGAGATGAAATGCGATATGGCGGGCGCCGCGGCTGTGATTGGTGCCATGACGGCACTAGCAAGCCTCGGGGTTGCAGTTCGTGTGATTTCGTTCACGCCGATGACCGACAACATGACCGGCGGTAAGGCGCAGCGGCCTGGCGATGTTTACACTGCACGCAACGGCACCACTGTTGAAGTGCTCAATACTGATGCCGAGGGACGCCTAGTGCTTGCCGAAGCCCTAGTGCTGGCGTGCGAGGAAGAACCTGCAGCAGTCATCGACCTTGCCACGTTGACGGGCGCGTGCATGGTGGCTCTGGGCAACAAGATCGCCGGTTTGATGGGTAACGACAAGGAATTTTCAGAGAAAGTTGCCCAAGCAGCGGGTGCGGCAGGGGAGCGCGTCTGGGAATTGCCTTTACCTAGCGACTACCGCAAGAGCTTGGATTCCTCAGTTGCAGACCTCAAGAACATCGGAAATGGCCGAATGGGAGGCGCCCTGACAGCGGGACTCTTCTTGCAAGAGTTCGTACAAGAGGGGACTCCGTGGGTTCACCTTGATATCGCTGGGCCGGCGTTCTTGGATGCTCCCGATGGCGAGTACCCAAAGGGCGGAACAGGGTTTGGTGTGCGCTTGCTGTTGGAGTTACTCGAAACTTGGGACTCGGCCTCAGCGAGATAAGCGTTTCTAGGCCGCCCTTGGAGGCGGAGAAGGGTATCCGGACAAGGCGCCGTTGGGCTCTTTGGTAACTAGCGGTTGGCTCGTTGGTGCCGTCTTTCGCTGCGAGGCGATCTCTTGTTCCGTGAGCCAGTGTTCGTGCGAGTTGCGCACCGCAAGGGGGAGCCGAGAGAGTTGTCGTTGGTTCAGCTGCGGAAGGTGAGCTCGAACTTGCAGTTCCGTTGCCGAGACACGGCGCATCGTGGTGAACATGCATGCTCGATCGATTGTCCTGTTGATGGGCGCCTGCCGACCAATTCCGCCTCCAAGGCCAATGGCTCTCGATGTGTCAGCCAACGTGATCTGAAACCCCGAGGGGTGCTCTTCTAGACCGCGAGTTAGGCGACGAAGCAGAAACACAACTGATGGGCCAAGCACGCCAAGCCAGTAGCGCTCGACATAGGTGCTGCGCGGGTCAAACCCTGCCACTGCTAGGTCTGGATCCCACCAAGGCCGCACTACCAAGCAGCTGGGCGGCGCTTCATCTGCAGTGTGAGTTGGATCTGATCGCTGATCAAGGGCTGGTTGTTGATCAAGAAGGGACATGTTTACTCCAATGGTGTTGGCGGCGAGAGCCGCACGGGGCCTGGCTGGGTTCAGC
>JBIKPA010000272.1:0-3275 GCA_044357715.1 Microthrixaceae bacterium | reverse complement strand
CATGACCGGAACAGCAGTGACCGAAGCCGCCGAGTTCATGGGCACCTATAACTTGCAGGTGGTTCCGATTCCAACGCACCGTCCAATGGTCCGCAAGGATGAGGGTGACGTGATTTACCGCACAGAGTCGGCCAAGTTCGCTTCTGCAGTCGAAGACATAGCGATTCGCACAGAAAAAGGCCAGCCGATCTTGGTGGGTACGGTCTCGGTCGAGAAGTCTGAGCGACTCGCCCGTGAGCTTGAAAAGCGTGGCATACGCCACGAGGTGCTCAATGCTAAGCAGCACACCAGAGAGGCCGAGATTGTCACACAAGCTGGCCGAGTTGGAGCAGTGACAGTAGCTACCAACATGGCAGGTCGTGGGGTCGACATTCTGCTTGGAGGAAACCCCGAGGGTCTTGCCTCAAGAGATGTCAATGCCGAGGGCCTAGACCTTGAGTCCGAAGAAGGCCAAGAGCGTTACGCAGAACTGCTCGAGAAGCACAGCATTGAATGCGCTGCAGACGGGGATCGTGTGCGAGCACTCGGCGGACTCTATGTGCTCGGAACTGAGCGTCATGAGAGTCGTCGGATCGACAATCAGCTACGCGGTCGTTCTGGCAGGCAAGGTGATCCAGGCGAAAGCCAGTTCTACCTGTCACTTGAAGATGACCTGATGAGATTCTTTGCAACCGGGGCCATTGAATGGGTCATGGGTAAGGGCTGGGATGACGAGGTTCCGATTGAAGCCAAGATGGTATCGAAAGCTATTGAAAAAGCTCAGAACACCGTAGAGGCGCGCAACGGAGAAATCCGCAAGAACGTACTCAAGTACGACGAGGTGATGAACCAACAAAGAAAGGTGATCTATCGCCGCAGAGACGAGGTGCTTGAAGGTGCCGATCTGCGCGAAGAGACTCTGCAAGCCCTTGCAGAAGCAGTAGATGGCCTGTTGCAGACACACTGTTCTGCCGACTACTCCGAGGAATGGGACCTTGATGCTCTAGTTGCTGACATGACCTCTTATTGGCCCACGGGCTTGAACGCCGATGCCCTCGTAGGTGCTAGTAGTAGCGATCAGGTCTACGACCTCGTGATGGCGGATGCGCTGCAGCACTATGAGGCGCGTGAAGCCGAACTTGGCAAAGACACTATGCGTCAGATTGAGCGCCAAGTGATGCTCAAGATCATTGATGCGCGCTGGCGAGATCACCTCAAAGAGATGGATTACCTCCAAGAAGGCATCAACCTTCGGGCACTTGGTCAGAAGGATCCGCTCAGCGAATGGCAGCGTGAGGGCTACGAGATGTTTGGTCAACTCATCGCGACCGTGGACCGTGAATATGTGCAGTATGTGATGCATGTTCAGGTGGTTCAAGAGGAGGCTCCACAAATCAAGCCGATTGGCAACTTCAGCTACACCGCGCCAGATGATCCAGCGACTGCGCAAACAGCCGGGCCAGCGGCGGCTCTAGAGACAACCTCGCTCGCCCAAGCAGAGGGCGGTGAACCTAGGCCCGCTCCTGAGCCGGAAGCCCAAAAGCCAGTTGTAAAGACTGACTGGGAGAAAACTCCTCGAAATGCACCGTGCCCCTGCGGCAGCGGCAAGAAGTACAAGGTTTGCCACGGCGCCTGATTGATGCTCGATTTTTCTTCGCAGATTGCTGCGCTCCGAACCAGACTGGCTGAAACCCAGGATTATCTGCGTATTGCAGACCTGCGCCATCGTCAACCCCAGTTAGAGACCGAGCTTGGCCGACCGGACCTGTGGGACGATGCTGCCGCTGCGCAGATCCTGCAGCGCGAATTCTCTGAGATGTCAGATGACCTTCAAAAGTTTGACTCGCTCCAGTCCAGGGTTGAGGACTTAGCCACGCTGCATGAATTGGCTCGCGAAGAGGACGATGAAAGCCTCGAGGCTGAGCTAGAAAAAGAGGTGAAATCGCTTGAGCGTGACTTCGCAGCGTTAGAGTTGAGAGCACTTTTTACTGGTGAGTACGACGAGCGTGACGCCATTGTTGACGTCAATTCTGGGGCTGGGGGAGTTGAGGCACAGGACTGGGCCGAAATGTTGCTCCGTATGTATCTGCGCTGGGCTGAACGCCGCGGTTTTGCAGCAGAAATTGAGTCGCTGAATGAGGGTGGTGAGGCAGGGATTTCTTCGGCCACGTTCGTTGTGAAGGGCAGAAACGCCTATGGGTTATTGCGATCAGAGCACGGGGTGCATCGGCTCGTTCGGATTTCCCCATTTGATAACAACGCTCGTCGTCAGACCAGCTTTGCCTCGGTCAAGGTCACACCGTTTATTGAAGATGTGGACTCAGAGATTGAGATCGACGACAAGGACTTGCGTATTGATGTCTACCGATCCTCTGGTGCTGGCGGTCAGCATGTCAACGTGACTGACTCAGCAGTCCGAATCACTCACTTGCCGACAGGTGTAGTGACTTCGTGCCAGAACGAGCGTTCTCAGCATCAGAATAAGGATCGAGCTATGAAGACTCTGAAGGCTCGCCTCTTAGAACTTGAGCGGGCTAAGCGGTTGGACAAGATCGCTGAAATCACGGGCGATCAGTCCTCTGTCAACTTTGGAAGCCAGGATCGAAACTACGTACTCCAGCCGTATCAGCAGGTGAAAGATCTTCGTTCGGGTTTGGAGTTGCCGAACCCCGAAGCCGTACTTGATGGCGATTTGGACGAGCTCATGGAGGCCTTCTTGCGGTGGCAGCGCGCCGAGGGAGTGCCAGCCAATTAGCGAGGGGCTAGGTCCAAAGAAGCCACTCAGGGGGTTCCACACATGCCCGCCGCACCGCGATAACGTCACATGTCTGTAACAGCAGCTTTTGCAGTCCTGCGTTTATCCACCGAACACATCGGTCGAGCAGCCTGCGGAATTCGTCGAACACACTGGTCAGGAAACCGTGATCAAACTCGAGAATGTCTCGAAGATTTACAAGGGCGAGCACATGGCCCTGCGCGATGCAACTGTAGACATTGACAAGGGAGAGTTTGTTTTCCTTGTGGGGCCTTCCGGATCGGGAAAGTCAACCTTTCTGCGCCTCCTCAACCGCGAAGAGACCGCCGAGAAAGGCAAGATCTACGTTGCCGGAAAGGACATTGCTGCCCTGCCGGGCTACAAGGTTCCGTACCTGCGCAGAAACATTGGAAGCGTATTTCAGGATTTCAAGCTGTTGCCGAACAAGACCGTGGCAGAGAACGTTGCCTTTGCACTTGAAGCTATTGGCCGACCGAAGTCAGTGATCCGAGAGGCCGTCCCGCAGATTCTGGAACTCGTT
>JBIKPA010000271.1:0-3302 GCA_044357715.1 Microthrixaceae bacterium | reverse complement strand
CGGCGACCTGGACTTCGTGAAGTGCTCCAACCATTCGCGCTCACATCACAGGAGAGCTTCTTGTATGGCGTTCATCTGGAGGCCGAGACTCTGAGCTTCTCTGCATCAGGTACCCAGGTAGCTCAGGCAATAGCGAGTCGCTCATGACTGACCTAGGGTTGCAGGCAGTAGGGGTGAGGGGGACGGAGCATGCAGACTAGGGCTGGCTCGGCGGCGCTAGTAGGCCGCTGGAAACGAAGTGCGACGGTCACCGTCGCAACGTTTGCGATGGTCTTGGCCGCAGGCGCGGCATGCGCGTCGGGTGATGAGTCCCTGAACGCGGAGGCATCCCAGGCCGACCAGGTTGACCTACCATTCGACCTGGCCAACTCGTCTTGGCAAGCGGCCGCAGCCGGTTCGGACTTGGTGTTCGTCGATACCGGCGAGCGAGCAGAGGGCGCTCCTCGGAGCGCGATGGTACGCAGGCGGGACGGTTCCCTCGCACCCCTCCCAGCAATTCCCTTTCCGGGGGACATCGCGATCGCCAGCGCCGGAGAAACCGTAGTAGTCGGCGGTTACGAGTGCGTCCAGGCCGACTGCACCGTTGCTGCCCTCGCATTCGCTCAGTTGTCCGCCGACCAGTCGACATGGAGGCGGCTCTCGGGCCCGGACGTTCGGTTGACCGATGACGCCGAGTACAGCGCGATGACAGGTCGTCAGGAGCACGCGCTCTTCACAATCGGTCAAGGGAGCTACGCAGTGAGTTCCACCGGTGAGGTTGTGCAGATTCCCGAGTGGCCACCATCCGACGCCGAAGCGAGCTTCAGCTGTCTGACGAACAACTCGCTCGTCATGGTTGGAGGCCGAGGAGTACCGGGTTCAGAGCTCGGGGGCATGCTTTCCGTCGTCGAACTGGCGGGTGACACGTGGGTCCTGGAGTTGAGCGATCTCAAGAGGGGGTGGTATTCCCTCGGAGCAATTCCCGCAGGAATTCTGACTTCCTACGGAGCACTTTGCGGTCCGTCGAAGTTCTCGTTCCAGAACGGAGATCAGGCAGCGGAGCTCGATGTCAATTCTGGCAAGTGGACCACTAGACCATCGAACTTGACAGTCCTCTTGGGGAACCCCGTCATCATCCCTGCCTTCGGTACTGTCGCTGTAGATTCAGGAACGGCGTCGACGTACGTCGTCAACAACGGAACTGTCCTTGCACAGGTTGGCAGCGGGGCCTGGAGTGATACTGGCCAACTGGGGCAGCAGATCTACGACACCGGCGACGGTGTTATTTCATATGACCGTAAATCTGGCGAGTTCAAGCTCGTTGGATCGGAGGGATGACGACAATGTTCCGCCGGAAAGTTCCGAGAGCCGTCGCCGTCGTAGCCATCTCGGTTGCGATGGGTATTTCAACCTCGTTCGCTGTCGATGCCTTAGCGCCGGCTGAAGCTAGCGCGTATGAGTTTCCGGTTTGGGATTGGAACATCTTCGGAACGTGTGACGGGGGAAACTGCGGCACGAACCCTCCTGCGCAAGTGCTCGGATTCAGCGTAACGGCATCTAGCAACCGGCCCTGGATCATCACCTTAAATGAGGTCTGTGACCTCCAGTATCTGTACATCGCCCAAGCCTTAGTTCCACTCGGGTACGACGGTGTTTTCGCGAAGAGTAACGGCACGCAGGATGGAGTTCTATCGCCCATCTCCGGACACCCGTTTCAGGCTGTCAATTGCGGCACAGGACCAGGAAAGACTGGCAAGTTCGGAAACGCTACCTTCTTCCTCGGCGCCAAAGCCGGTACACAAGGGGTTCTCTACTACGCACAACAGGTTCCCGGCGGCGACGTTAGGAATCTCCTCTGTGTTTCCGTGAACACCTTCTTTGGACAAAGACAGGAGTGCAACACGCACCTTGATCCCCAATCGAATCCAACCCAACCGGGCACTATACAGATTGCTCAGGACAACACTGCAGTGTGGATAGCGTCCACGCACGCCTCGCAAGGAACGAAAGTCACCGTGGGCGGGGATAGGAACATGACGCCATGGCTCTCGTGGCCGGGCAGCGGATTCGTCGAAATCGACACCGCCTCACCGAAGCTCAAGACGTACAGCAATACGGCCCCGCTGTACAAGCTCGACTGGATCTGGGCTGGTCCCGGTCATTGGACGCTTCCTGGTACAGCCAGGTACTGCCCTCCAGTCCAGGCGCCACCGATCAGCGACCACTGCATGTTGTACGGCGGCCGGTTCGGTGCATAGAGGTGAGGCTAAATGGCCAACGCTTTTCGCTCCCGCCAAGCGACAGTCGATCAAGTCCCACTCAAGGCTGAACCCCGAGATGGTTCTGGGTCAGCGCTGGACAAACTTCAAATCGAGAAGTGCGCGGGCACTGTGCTGGATCGTTCCGAGGTCCGCCGGTACTACTTCGGTACCAGTACTACTCGGAAAGGCCGACTGGGCCGGACTCAGCAAACGCCATCGCACCGATAGCAGCGATCGGGCCTCAGCGAGCGGTAGATGCACGCCGGCGGCATCGATCTTTGGCTTGGTGAATGTGCCTGCAGGTCTAGGGACCGCATCGATGACGAACGTGCAGGAGTTCTGGGCCAACTTAGGGGTCTCGTCGGTTTCGGACGGCCCGCAGATCGGTGGTTGTCTCGCCTCAAGACTGGCAACTCGGGGTTGTTAGCCTTGCCGTTTCATCGAGGTGGCAACGCCGAACGGAGTGCCATCAGCAACCTCCAGACGCAGGCATCCTCGCGCCGTTTCTGGAACTCTGAGCCAGCAGTCGATCGAGCAGTGCTTGCAGGAGTTGATGTTAGGACGAGAGGCGCCGTAGCCGTCCGCTTTACTGGCCGAAATGCGCAACGCCGGTCAATTATCAATGTGGTCGTAGGTAACGAGTTGTGGTCGTTCAGGACTTCGACAACTGATTTCGTCATTCTGCCTCCGGGCGTGTATCCAGTTCGTGTTCGACAGAGTCGGGTCGGAGCAAACGTAGGTGCGTGCAGGGTGGAGTGCGGGCAGGTCACTGAGTTGGAGTATCGGGTGAACTTCTGGGGTCCGCCAGGCGGGAAGTTCATTCGGAAGTCGGCTCAATTTCGACCGATGGCTGATTTCGGCTCGGGTAGCGCTGGAGGTCTCGCAGGCTGACGATGCCAGACGGGTGTGCTGTTGGTTTGGTTGACATCGTTTACGCCCGGGATGTGTCGCCGACGAGGACGATGCTGCCAGGGTCGACACTTCAGGCCTCTGACGCAATGGCTTCCGACTCCTCGTGTGTCTCACCCGCGAGTGACGGCCAGACACCGAAAACGCAGCGTC
>JBIKPA010000078.1:0-11607 GCA_044357715.1 Microthrixaceae bacterium | reverse complement strand
GAAGACTCAGAGATTTCCCTTAAAGCTGCGGAAACTTCTGCGAACTAAAGATGCCTATTAACGTTGCAGTTATCAGATTTCCGGGCACCAATTGTGAGTTCGACGTAGTCGAGGTTGTTCAGCAATTGGGTGCCTCTGCCGAGATTGTGTTTCATGATGAGCCAAGCTTGGGTAGCGCGGACGCAGTGGTAATCGCCGGTGGTTTTGCCCACGGCGACTACTTACGCCCCGGTGCAATAGCTCGCTTCTCTCCGGTAATGAAAGCCGTTTCTTCATTTGCAGGTGACGGCGGGCCAGTAGTTGGAATCTGTAATGGGTTCCAAGTGTTAACCGAGGCACACCTTTTGCCCGGCGCCCTACAAAAGAATGCGGGCTTGAAGTTTCGCTGCGGTTTCACAGATCTGCGAGTAGAGAGTTCGGACTCTGTCCTTACATCCGAAGTCGCATCCGGCGATATTCTATCGATTCCGATTAATCATTTTGAAGGTAATTACACCTGTTCGGCAGAGACTTTGGCAGAGTTGCAGGGCGAGGATCGGATCCTGTTTCGTTATGTAAACAACCCCAATGGGTCTATCGACGATATTGCCGGTATCTGCAACCAAGGCCGAAACGTGGTGGGTTTGATGCCTCACCCCGAGCGCGCCTGTCATGACCTGTTGGGTTCACACGACGGTGTAAACCTTATGAAGTCGCTACTCCGTGCTGCTGGCCTTCATTAGGCTGCTGCAACTCGAGATATTCCAGCAGCCTTGAGTACTGCAGCTGGCACCCCAAACTCTCGCCATGCGGCGTAAGAGATTCCCTTTCGTTCACCATAGCTTTTGGCAGCAATGATGAAATCAGGCTGAAGTTCGGCAACAAGATCAGTTGAATTGTCTTCGATCGTTTTGAGTTCTTGCGTTAAGTCAATTCGCTCTTGAAGAAGACTCAAACGTTTGAGTGGGTCAAGTTTTGAGTCAAGAATCAGATTGATCTTTCCAATTCGATTATTCACCGCTTCGGTAGTGCGTGGCCTGCCAGCAGTTGGCTTGGTCCGGCGGATTGCCTCTAGATAACTCTTAATTAGCCTGCTCTCAATTCGACCTTCAGCCATTGCGGCCTTATGTTCTGCTGAGAGTGATTTTGGGCCTCTTTTTGCCATATCAGTAGTTGAACAGAAAACTCTTATTAATTCAAGTAAGCAGTGGGTCACGGTACTGATCGGCGCTGCGATAGCGTCCGCATATGGCCGAGCAAGGACTAGAAGAGTCACTCCATCGAGAGTTGGGGCTGACCGACGAAGAATACGATCGAATCTGTTCCATCTTGGATCGCAAGCCCAATCACTTGGAGTTGGCGATGTTTTCGGTGATGTGGTCAGAACATTGCTCGTATAAGAGCTCTCGCATTCACCTGAAGCGATTCCCGACGGAGGCCCCTTGGGTGCTCGTTGGCCCCGGTGAGGGTGCAGGTGTGGTTGATGTTGGCGATGGTATTGGCGCTGCGATTCGTATTGAGAGCCACAACCACCCCTCGGCAATTGAGCCGTATCAGGGTGCTGCCACGGGGGCTGGTGGAATCCTGCGAGACATCTTTTCGATGGGCGCTCGACCAATTGCACTCATGGACCCACTCCGATTTGGCCCCCTTGATGACCCGCGTTCGAGATGGATTGCCGAGGGTGTGGTTTCGGGGATCTCTGGATACGGAAACTCCGTTGGCGTGCCAACTGTTGGCGGAGAAACTGTTTTTGATGAGTGCTATGCCGGAAATCCCCTAGTGAACGTCTTGTGTTTAGGCGTGTTGCCAGTTGAGCGCTTGGTCCTAGGCCGAGCCGAGGGAGTTGGCAACCTAGCGGTGCTGCTGGGGTCGACTACTGGGCGTGATGGCATCGGCGGAGTGTCGGTGTTGGCCTCGGCTGGGTTCTCTGACGAAGCGTCGGATGCAGATAAGCGACCGAGCGTGCAAGTGGGTGACCCGTTCGAGGAGAAGCGTTTGATCGAGGCATGCCTAGAGCTTTTGGACTCGAACCTTGCCGCAGGCGTGCAGGACCTAGGCGGTGCCGGAATCACCTGCGCAACTGCAGAGACTGCAGCCAAGGGGGGTGCTGGCATGGATGTGATGATTGCCCCGATTCCTCAGCGCGAGGTAGGCATGGAGCCGTTCGAGGTGATGATCTCGGAGTCTCAAGAACGCATGCTCGCAATCGTGGAGCCAGCAAACCTTGCAGCGGTGCTCGCCATTGCTGAGCGCTGGGAAATTCGAGCCAATGTGATTGGAATAGTTACTGACACGGGTCGGTTGAGGGTGCTCGACGAAGAGAACGGCCAGGTGCTTGCAGATGTTCCCGCAAAGGCACTTGAGCAGGACGCCCCGCTGTATGACCGCCCGCGTAGCGCTCCGGCGGACCTCGAACAACGACAAGGCGAGTCAGCAAACGCGCTTGATGCTCCTGCTGATCCTGGGGCTGATGTCTTGGCGATGCTGAGCGATACCTCTTGGGTGTCCTCGCAGTATGACCACATGCTGTTCCTGAATACGGTCGAAGGCCCTGGGGGAGATGCCGCGGTACTACGACTCAAGCACCCTTCAACGGGCCTTGATACCGGCCGTGGCTTAGCGTTGACCACCGATGGCAACCACCTTTGGGGTGCAGTTGATCCCTACCGAGGTGGCGTGATGACTGTTGCCGAGTCAGTGATGAACCTTGCAGTGGTTGGTGCGCGGCCGTTAGCTCTGGTGAATTGCCTGAACTTTGGCAACCCTGAGCACCCCGAGGTGATGTGGCAGCTATCTGAATCAATCGATGGCTTGTCTGAGGCCTTGCTTGCCTTCGGAATCCCGTGTGTCGGCGGCAACGTGAGTCTGTACAACGAGAGCCGAGGAACCGACATTGACCCAACTGCGGTGATTGGTCTGCTTGGTGTTGTGGATGTACTCGAAACGCCACCGCCTGGGGTACGTCTAGTTGAGGGTGGCCGCCTGCTGCTATTGGGCCATACGGAGCCCGAACTATCTGGGTCTGCTTGGGCTGCTCTGAAAGGCCACCGCGGTCGTGGCCAACTGCCACCAGTAGACCTTGAAGCTGTTGCGAGCGTGGCCGACGCAGTTCGGGATTTAGTGATTGCTGGCCTAGTGCAAGGCGCTCATGATGTGTCCTCGGGAGGAACAGCAGTTGCTCTCGCTGAGATGGCTGTTCGTTCAGGGGTCGGCTTTACGGCTGCACGCTTGGCGGATCACACAGAACTTTTTGCTGAGTCTTCAGGCCGAGCGGTGTTGTGCATTGATCCAGAGAAGCTGCGCGAGGTGCTTGATGTGTTAGAGGAACGCGGCATTGAACATTCTCGGATCGGGGTTGCCGGTGGCGATCGAATGAGCGTGAAGGGGCAGTTCGATCTTGGCCTGAGCGAGGTAACTGCTCGGTGGAGTAATCACCTGCCCGATGCGCTCGGATCGGGCACCGTGCAGGGCTAGCTCGAATGCCGGCTGGACGCTTTGCGCCGAGCCCCTCGGGGAGTTTGCACCTAGGTAACCTGCGCACAGCCTTTGTTGCGTGGTTGGTAGCTCAGCAGACCGAAGCAAAGTTTTTCTTGCGCTTCGAGGACCTCACCACAGGTGCCGCACCGGTTGCTCAGGCCGAACAGCTACATGACCTAGCTCTGCTGGGCTTCACTCATGACGCAGAGGTGACTCGGCAGTCGGATCGAACTGCTCTGTATGCAGATGCGATTGCTCAACTAGCGCAACTTGGCATGACTTATGACTGTTACTGCAGTCGAAGAGAAGTTCGAGAAGCGGCAGCAGCGCCACATGGGGCCGGACCCGAGGGTAGCTACCCGCGAACCTGTGTGAAGCTCACTCGGGCGCAGGTGATTGAACATAAGCGCGCAGGCCGGCGCCCAGCCCTCAGGCTGTATGGATCTGAAGGGCTGCATGGCTCTGCTGGCGTTCATAGCGGAGGGTTGTGCACAGATGATTTTGTGTTGCGGCGAGCAGACGGGGTAGCTGCATACAACTTGGCTGTGGTGGTTGATGACGCAGCCCAAGGGATTGACTACGTGGTGCGCGGCGATGACCTTGTTGAAACCACACCACGCCAAGTGTTGCTGCAACAACTCCTTGGCTACCGCACCCCAACCTATTTGCATGTTCCCTTAGTAGTAGGCCCCGATGGAGAACGCCTCTCGAAACGCCACGGAGCGGTGGGGTTGACGGACCTGATTCATCTTGGCTACACGCCAGAGCAGGTGTTGGGTTGGTTGGTCGACTCGCTTGGGGTGACGCCACAGCAGGGCCCGATCACGGCCAAGGAAGCAGTGGCAGTCTTTTCGGTTCGGAACATCCCTGCTGAGCCTTGGGTTTTTGACCCAACTCGACTGCGTTCGGAGTGAGCCTCGGTGATGTGCGAACATGGGGCAGTGAACTTTGATCCCGGCTTGACTGAGGGTGAAGAACTCGATGAAAAGCCGGGGGAAGCCTGCGGTGTTTTTGGGGTGTTCTCGCCCGGGAGCCCAGTGGCACATTTGGCCTATCTGGGGATCTATGCGCTTCAGCACAGGGGACAGGAGTCTGCAGGAATCGCAACCTCGGACGGCGACCATCTGACCGTTGTAAAAGACATGGGTCTGGTATCGAATGTGTTCGACGACCGAACTCTTGCTGCTCTTGATGGCAGTTTGGCCATTGGCCACACCCGCTACTCGACCACCGGGTCCAGCATGTGGAAAAATTCCCAGCCGATCTACCGTGATGTGGCGCATACGCAGTTTGCCCTCGGCCACAACGGCAACTTGGTCAATACCGCAGACCTAGCCGATCAGGCAGGCATGCTGCCCGGAACGGTGGGGAGCGATACCGACGCAATGGCAGAACTTATTGCTTTGGAATGCGAGCGAATCGGCAACGAGGATGATCCTGACACGCTTGAAAAAGCGCTGGTACAAGTGCTGCCGATGTTCAAAGGTGCTTTTTCACTCGTGCTACTTGATCGTCAACATGTCATCGGTGTTCGCGACCCTCATGGGTTTCGGCCGCTCTGCTTGGGCAAATTGGACACTGGTTGGGTCTTGGCCTCTGAGACTCCAGCCCTTGATGTGGTGGGTGCTCACTTCGTTCGGGAACTCGACCCAGGCGAGATGGTGATTATTGATTCAGATGGTGTGCGCTCGGTGCGGCCCTTTGATGACGAGCGCGTTGAGCCCAAGCTCTGCTTGTTTGAATTTGTCTACTTCGCCCGACCTGACTCGCAGTTGTACGGGAAGAACGTTCATCAGGCTCGGGTCAGGATGGGCGAGCAACTTGCAGCCCAAGCTCCGATCGAGGCCGACATGGTGATGGGGGTTCCCGAGTCGGGGATTCCCGCCGCCGAAGGATTCGCCCGTTTTTCTGGAACTCCCTATGGGCATGGACTAGTCAAGAATCGCTATATCGGCCGAACGTTCATTGCGCCGAGCCAAGAGATGCGTGCGCTTGGAGTGCGCATGAAACTCAACCCGCTGAAAGAAAATATTGCGGGTCAGCGCCTAGTGGTTGTTGATGATTCGATCGTGCGTGGCACAACTACCCGGGCGATGGTGGCCATGCTGCGAGAGGCTGGAGCGGCCGAGGTTCATATGAGAATCTCGTCTCCGCCGTATCGCTGGCCGTGTTTTTATGGCATGGATACGGGCTCACGCTCCGAGTTGCTTGCGGCCAATATGGACGTTGAAGAGATCCGCACGTATCTCGGTGTGGACACGCTGTCGTATCTCACCTTGGATGCACTCATTGATGCAGTCGGTGCGCCTGGAGCAGGGTTCTGTACTGCGTGTTTGACTGGCGAGTACCCCGTAGCAATTACAGAGCAGAGTTCCTCTTCGCAGGCAGATCAGAGCACTGAAGCTCCGCCAGTTCGAGTGGAACAAGCACCGCTCACCCTTCTAGATGCTGGAGCAGGGCTCCTCCCAGCCGAAGAAGCTGCATTGCTCAACGCTCAGACACAACAAGGAGACCGAGACACCAATGGGTGAGACTTATGAAGCCGCTGGGGTTTCTATCGGCGCTGGCGAAGCTGCAGTCGAGGCCATCAAAGCCGATGTGCGCTCCACGTTTCGGCCAGAGGTCATCGGAGATATTGGCGGATTCGGCGGCTTGTTCCGTTTCGATCCAAAGAAGTACAAGGATCCGATTCTGGTCTCCTCAACAGATGGGGTAGGGACCAAAGCGTTAGTTGCCCGCTCCGTTGGTCGCTTTGATTCAATTGGCGTTGACCTAGTTGCGATGTGTGTTGACGATCTTGTTTGCCAAGGTGCAGAGCCACTGTTCTTTTTGGATTACATCTCTGTAGGTCATCTTGACCCAACGCACATCAAGCAACTTGTTGCCGGTGTGGCCGAAGGCTGCCGTCAGGCTGGCTGCGCGCTGATCGGCGGCGAGATGGCTGAACACCCCGGTGCTATGGAGCCAGGCGAGTTTGATCTCGTTGGCTTTGCAGTTGGCGTGGTTGAGCGTGAGCGGATGCTGACTGGGCAACTCGTGAAGCCCGGCGATGTGCTCATTGGTTTGCCCTCACCTGGGATCCGATCAAATGGCTATTCCCTGGCACGGCGGCTGATGTTTGAGATTGCGGGCCGCACGGTTTCTGATCCTGCATGGGATGGCTCTCATGCACCGACCGTGGGAGATGAACTACTGGTTCCTTCGGTGATTTATGCGCCCGCTATCGGCTCGTTGCTTGATTCTGTAGACGTCCATGCAGTGGCCCATATCACTGGTGGTGGCATGCCTGGAAACCTCAACCGGGTACTCGGTTCGCATTGCGATGCAGAGGTCGACCCCGGGTCGTGGGAGTGGCCACGAATCTTTACCGAGATGCAACAGATCGGTTCGGTCTCTGATGATGAAATGCGCAAGGTATTCAACCTTGGCATCGGCATGGTGGCGGTTGTGCCACCTGATGCAGCCAACAAAGCAATCGATGTGTTGCGCACAAGCGGTCATCGAGCACGCAGTATTGGCCAGGTAGTTGCTGGTAGCGGCATTGTTCGCTTCTCTGACTAGTTCGTTTCACTGAGCAAAGGATTTTTTATGACTTCCCCCCCTCTTAACGGCCCGGACACCGGCGGTTTTGTTGCTCCTCGCGCTCATGGGTCGCTGTCATCTTGGGATGATTACCCCGTGCATCAGGTGGCCGAAACCATTCGGCATTCCGCCACGAGTGATCGCAACTTTTATGACCGCTACTACTTCAACTGCCATTCAAATGATGGCAAGGCCTTCCTGATTTTTGGCCTGGGTCAGTACCCAAACCTTGGGGTTCAAGACTCTTTTGCTGTGGTGGTTACCGGCACTGATCACCGGGTAGTTCGCGCCTCTCGAGAGCTTGGTGACCGCATGGAAAACCGTGTGGGACCGCTACGAGTAGAGGTCATTCGTCCACTCGAAGAACTTCGCATTGTCTGCGAGCCGAATGAGTTTGACCTGTCCTTTGACCTCACCTGGGTTGGCGCAATGCCGGCCTATGAAGAGCCACGGCAGTTTGTGCGCACACACGGAAGAGTTGTCTTTGATACCACGCGGCTAGCTCAGACGGGGCGCTGGTCGGGAACGATTACGACTGGTGAGCACACCTTCGAGGTAACTCCTGATTCTTGGTGGGGAACTCGTGACCGCAGTTGGGGAGTGCGTCCCGTTGGTGAGGAAGAGCCCGCAGGAATCCGCACCGAGGGCCAGATGAAGGGTTTTTGGAATTATGTGCCGATGCAGTTCGATGATCACTCGATTCTGTACATGGTCAACGAGCATGCGGACGGGACTCGAGTCTTAGAAGAAGCAACACGGATCTGGGCTGACCCAGACCGTGCCCCTGAGTACCTTGGCAGGCCAGAACACTCGGCAGTGGTCACACCGGGAACTCGCCATATTGAGTCCTCGACGCTGAGTTTTCCGGATGCGCCTGACGGTGCGTTCGAGATTCAGGTCACCCCGCTGCTCGACTGCTGGCTGATGCTGGGGACTGGGTACGGCCTAGAAGCTGACTGGCGACACGGTATGTATCAGGGCGAGCTTGTGGTGCAGGGCCAACAAGTGGACTACGAAAAAGACAAGGACCGCCTGTTTGGTTTGGTTGATCAGGTCGGCAGATTTGAACAGCGCGGCGGGGTTGCGTCAGGGGCCGTTGGCCACGGCCTGCACGAGTTCTTTTTCATCGGTGAGTTCGAAAAGTACGGCCTTGAGGGATGGGACCCGGCCCCCTAGTAGGGCTCGCCTTTGCATGTGTACTTCATGAGTTGGGCGCGCAGGTATTAGGTTAGGGGGCGTTATGGCCGACACCCCCACTCCCGCATTTTCTGTCCGCATCCGAGTCCGCATGGTGAATGAGCCAGGCATGCTTGGCCGGCTTGCTGTAGCCATTGGCGATGTAGGCGGCAATATCTCTGGTTTGCGAGGGTTTGAAGTCAAGACTGCAACTCTTGATGAAGACATTGTGGTGAATTGTCGAAGCGAAGCGCATCAGGATCAGGTGCGCGGTGCAGTTGAGGGTATCGAGGGTATTGAGATTCTTGAGTTTGAAGACCGCACCTTTCATATGCATGAGGGCGGCAAGATCGAGGTGCTGGGCCTAGCACCCGTGCGAGATATTGAAGACTTGTCGATGGCCTATACGCCAGGCGTTGCGCGTGTGTGTTTAGAGATTGCGAAGAACCCAGAGACTGCGCACCGCTACACCATCAAGCGCAATACGGTGGCGATTGTCTCTGACGGCACTGCAGTGTTGGGCCTTGGAGATATTGGCCCCGAGGCTGCTATGCCCGTCATGGAGGGCAAGGCCCTGTTGTTTAAGCATTTCGCTGGAGTGGATGCCTTCCCAATCTGTTTGGCAACTACTGACCCAGACGAGATTGTTGAGACGGTGCTCCGCTTGGGGCCAACCTTTGGTGGAATCAACTTGGAAGATATTGCAGCGCCGGGTGCATTCGAAATTGAAGAGCGCCTCGTTGAACTCATGGACATTCCGGTGTTCCACGACGATCAGCACGGAACTGCAATTGTTGCTCTTGCTGCGTTAGAAAACGCTCTCAAGATTGTTGGCAAAGACATGTCGCAGGTGACTGTTGTGGTTGCCGGAGTGGGCGCTGCGGGTGTTGCCGTGTCAAAGATTCTGCTGAATGCAGGTGTGGGCAACGTGATTGGGTGTGATCGCCAAGGCGCAGTTCATACCGGTCGTGAGGGACTCAACAAGTCCAAGCAGTGGTTTGCAGAGAACACAAACCTTGAGAGCCTTTCCGGAACGATCTCTTCGGTCATGCCAGGCGCGGATGTGTTTATTGGTTTGTCGGGGCCTGATCTGATTACCCGTGAAGATGTGATTTCTATGGCCAAGGACCCAATTGTGTTTGCTATGGCAAACCCTGATCCCGAGATCAGGCCTGAGCTCATCCAAGATGTTGCCGCAGTCATTGCCACTGGTCGGTCGGACTTTCCGAATCAGATCAACAATGTGCTGGCCTTCCCCGGCATCTTTCGTGGGGCACTCGATGCAGGTGCTCGCAAAATAACCGAGAACATGAAGCTGGCTGCGGCTGGGGCGATCGCCGATGCGGTCAGCGCTGAGGACCTTTCGCCAACCCACATCATCCCATCAGTGTTTGACCCAACGGTGGCTAGTTCGGTCGCTGCGGCTAGTGCTGCAGCGGCACGCGCAGACGGAGTTTGCCGTCCAGAGCAGTAGCATGATTGCGTGACTGTTGGGGCAACGTGACTGCTGATGTAAAGCGAGTCTCGAATATTCTTGATCGCCGGTTTGAAGGCCACTGGAAGCAGGCCGAGATTGGCCTGTACGTGCTGGCGGCCATTGCCGCTTGGATCGTTCGATTTGTCCAAGATGATGCGTTTATTACGTATCGATATGCGAGAAATCTGGCCCGGGGTAACGGCCTTGTCTTCAACCCCGGAGAGCGGGTAGAGGGTTACACAAACTTTTTGTGGACGCTGATGCATGTGGTGCCAGAGAAGCTGGGTTGGTCCTCGCCCATCTTTAGCCAAGTTATTGGGATTGCTCTCATGGTGGGCACGGTTGCGGTCACGCTTCGTCTGGCCCGACGGTTGTTCAGTAGCCAATCTTTTGGCTTTCTGGTTGCACTGACATTGCTGGCCAACATGACCTTCTTGACCTATGCCACGGGTGGCCTCGAGACCATGCAGCAAACGCTGCTGGTGGTATCGGTTGCGGCGTTGTTACTGCCAGTAGCTGCGAGCGTCACAGATCAGTTGGGCATGCGCCGGGTTGTCATGCGCCGGGTTGGGGCGGGTCTGTGCGCTGGGCTTGCAGTGCTCACGCGGATGGATTCGGTAGTTCTCGTTACCGTGTGGGTTCTGGTGTATCTGATTGCGCAGTGGCGACTCGATGCAAGCAGTAGCGAATCACGCACGAAAAGGGTTTTGGTTGCTGCGCTGCAGATTGGTCTGCCCGCAGCAGCGTTGGTGCTGCCTTGGTTTGTCTGGAAGCTCTCGTATTACGGCAACTTGTTGCCCAATACCTTTTTCGCAAAGTCGGCAGCTAACCCGCTGGTTCCACCTTTGTACGGATTGTTCTACATCGCAGCATTCTTTGTCTCGTATGGAGCGTTCTTGCTGATCGGTCGTTTCCGTCGCCAACGCAAACAACTCTTCGCCATTCCGGGGGTTGCGCAGGTGATGGCAGTGATTCCCTTCTGGTTCCTGTACATCTGCGCGGTGGGCGGTGACTTTATGGAGTACCGGTTTATGGTGCCCGTGCTGCCGGTGTTGGCCATGGTTGCGGCCTACTTGATTGACGAATACACGAGCCCGCGCAAAGAGGTTCTGCTCATTGTTGTGCTGTTGTTCTTCTCTGGAATCCATCGGGTGATGCCAACCATCATTCCGTACCCTGTGTTGACCTTTACTGAGTTGAGTCATTGGCCAAATGAATCCACAACCTCATGGAAGGGCAAGGGCGAGTTTTTGGCCCAGCAGTTTCCGGGCGGTCCAGACCTGCCCGGCCAGCCAGTGGTGGCAGTGGCTCCGCTTGGTGTGTTGCCATATTTCGCTGACCTGCCCACGATCGACATGTTGGGTTTGACCGATCCGGTGACTGCTCGGACGGGTTACCCGATCAATCCGTATTACCCGGGGCATGTGCGAATGGCCAGGGTGAGTCACCTGATTGAACAGGGTGCAAACCTAGTGCTCGCGCAGCCGGGGGCGACCGAAGTTGAGCCGGGACGAGACTCATACCGGCTTTCGGAGTTGACCTTCTTGTATCCGAGTGCAGACCTGAACGATCTGCCTGATACTGCGGAGGTCATCGAGATTCCGCAGGTTGACGGCAAAGTCTGGCTCGTGATTTATCTGACTCCGAATGCCAAGGTTGACGCAGCGATTGAGCGCAATGGTTGGAACGTGTATCCGATTGACCGGACCTGTGTGATTGAAGACATGGATGTGGTGACAGGGTCGGGTCCGTTTGTCGACCTAGCCAATGAAATGTCTCGAATGGTTGGCGAGCGAACCTGCCCGCAGGCCTAGCTAAGTTGCTGTTCTGCTACTCCGCTTGCTGTGCTGAAGCGTCTCGCTGAGCCGTACCGGAGGCACCCGGGGTAGACATGCGTGTCTTGAGTCTCATGG
>JBIKPA010000270.1:0-3316 GCA_044357715.1 Microthrixaceae bacterium | reverse complement strand
TCGTCGAGCAGTGTCAGAAAAGACTCGATACCGCGAGCAGATCGGGCCGAGACTCCGGCTACATCCCAGTTGCGCAGGGCATCTACGAAGCTCAAACCATGCGAACGGGCATACGCGTCAAGGCGGCCAACAGTCTGTTCACCAATCCCTCGCTTTGGAACATTGAGCACCCGCTTTAGATTGACTTCATCAGTGGTATTGACCACTGCGCGCAAGTACGCCATGGCATCTTTCACTTCACGTCGGTCATAAAACCTGGTGCCGCCTACCACCTTGTAAGGGATGCCGCCCCGCAAAAACTGCTCCTCTAGAACGCGGCTCTGCGCATTGGTGCGATAGAACACCGCCATATCGCCCCACCGCTGATCACCACCGCCATGCAGGCGAGTCAGTTCCCTACAGATCCACTGCGCCTCATCTACCTCGTCCTCGCCTTGAAACTTCGTGATCTTGTCTCCTGCACCCGTTTGAGTCCAGAGGTCCTTTGGCTTGCGCGCCGAGTTATGTGCGATCACTGCATTGGCTGCGTCAAGGATGGTTTGCGTTGAGCGGTAGTTCTGCTCGAGTACTACCACGGTGGAATCTGGGAAGGCCGTCTCGAAGTCCAGCAGGTTTCGCATGTCTGCCCCGCGAAACCCGTAGACAGACTGATCAGTATCTCCAACCACGCAGACATTGCGATGTTGCTGGCCGAGCAGCATCACTAGCTCGTTTTGCACGCTATTGGTGTCTTGATACTCGTCCACGAGCACATGGCGAAAACGTTGCTGATACGAGGCCAGCACCGAAGGTTGGGTTCGCAGCAGTTCTACGGCCACGCCTAACAGGTCATCAAAGTCCATGGCACCCGCACGCCGCAGCCGAAGCTGATATTCGGCGAACACCTCGGCGATTTTGCGGTCGTAAATGACCGAGGCCTGCTCAGAATAGGACTCGACGCTGTGACCGTCGTTCTTGGCTGCCGAAATTGCGGCGTGAACGGCACGGGGCGGAAACCGTTTGGAATCAATGTTCAGGTCTCTCAGGACATAACTCGTTAGGCGAACGGCATCGGCGTGGTCGTAGATCGTGAAAGCAGAGGGATACCCCAACAGTTGCGCATCACGACGAAGCATTCGCACGCAGGCAGAGTGAAAGGTTGAGATCCACATCTTTTCTGCTACCGGGCCGATAAGTCGCCCGATACGTTCGCGCATTTCTTGGGCTGCTTTGTTGGTGAACGTGATAGCAAGAATCTGATGCGGTGAAACCTCATGTTGCTCGATGAGGTGCGCAATTCGGTGTGTCAACACTCTGGTCTTACCCGAGCCTGCCCCAGCCACCACCAACAGCGGGCCATCACCGTGGGTGACAGCCTCGAACTGTGCTGGGTTGAGTCCAGCGAGCAGGCGGTCAGGCGACATCTCACCAACTCTAGTTCTGCTCGCAGACATCGAATACCCGCCACGGCGAGCCTGGAACTGCGCAGATCGGCGTTCTTCTTGGCCGAGACGGCCTAGCTAGCCAGCAAGGCGCTTATCTAGAAAGTCAAGCACTTGGTTCAATGCATCTTGGGTGGGCTGGCCGGGCTGATCAACAAGGTCTTCAGTCAAAACCGAGTGGGCTGCTCGCTTATGCCCCCACTGATTCCCCTTGGATGAGTCAATCTCGACTCCGATAAAGTTGTCGCCAAGGTGGTTTTGCAGCGAGGCAAAACGCTCGGCCGGCACAGCGGCATCTCCAGTAAAGCGAAGGCCAAGAACGCACAGATCCTCTTTCTGGGTGCGTTCAATCACAATCTCAAGGTCTGCGGGTGAACAGCCCACATCCGCACGTCGTTTCTTTCCGAGCGGCAGCGGGACGGAGGGCTGCGAAAGCACAGGGGCCAACATCGCTGGCTCCGTAGACATTGCAAGGGCAAACCCGCCGGTAAAACACATGCCGACTGCGCCGATACCTGGGCCTCCGCATTGCTCGTGGGCATGACGCGCAAGCGCCCTCAGCCAGTCGATTGCCGGAGGAGTGGACTGCAGCGCAAAGGCCTTGAATTCCTTTGAGACACAGGCCGGCGCAAGCGACTTGATCATCGCGGCTGGCTTTGGTTCGGCACCGGGCGTGCCAAACAGCACCGGCAAAAACACGGTGTGGCCTCGATCAATCACGCGTCGGGCAAAATCTGCGACGAGCGGGGTGATCCCGGGAATCTCTGCCATCACAATGACAGCGGTGCCCTTACCGCCGCGGTAAACAGTGCGAGCTTTGCCAGCAAAAGAGAACACCTCTTGGGTGAAATCGTCTAGCGGGTCGGTAGGCATTTGTAGAACCTAGCTAACTTGGCGCTAGCCGACTCGACCAAAGCTCATGGTGCCACCAATACGGTCTATCGGCGATATCTTGACCACATCTCCCGTATGAGGTGAGTGAATCATCTGACCTCCACCGATATACATGCCCACATGACCCACGGGGATTCGATGAAAAACTAAATCTCCGGGCTGTAGTTGCTCACGAGTGATTCGTTGAGTCCCTGCACGTTGAGCCCCCGAGGTGCGCGGCAGGGAGACTCCTACCTGCGCCCAAGACCACAACATCAGGCCTGAGCAATCGAAGCCGCTTGGCGAGGTACCACCCCAGCGATACGGCGTGCCAAGTTTAGATTGTGCTGCCGCAATTGCTCCAGCCGCACCAGAACGTGGGGCCGATGCAGGAAGCGGATCTTGAGTCGGTGCTGCAGCAGGCGGTGGCGAAGACGGCTGAGAAGCAGCGGGGGCTGATCGAGATGGTCGAGTTGCTGGTGTCGCTGCAGTATCCGAGCCGGGTGACGCTGCTTGAGGTCCCGCAGCTGCTCGCTGTGCCGCAACTCGTTGTGCCTGCGCAGCAACTTGAGCTTTGGCCGCTGCTGCCGCCGCAGCGGCAGCGGCAGCGCGCTCCTGCTCGGCTTCAACAGCTGCTCGCAGTTCACCCTTAGTGCTGTCGAGCAACTCTTGTTGGCGATTCACACTCGACTCAAGCTGAGCCACAACCTTGGCTTGCTGGGTCTTGCGAGCTTCTAGCTGCGTACCAGAGGCTTTAAGTTGCTGGGTCTTTGCATCAAGGTCCTGCTGATCAGCAGAAATACCATCGGCAAGCTGAACGCGATCACCCTGAAGGAGTTCAAGCAAAACCTGCTGGTTCACAGCCTCGTTCGGGTTGGCGGTACCAAAGGCAACCTGGTTTTGCGCACCCGCACCCACATAGGCCTCGACTAGGTAACCAGTGGCCTGCTGGCGGCTACGGTCAAGGCGCAACTGTGCGTCGGCGACAGCTTGTTCGTTGGCTTGCAAGTCTTTCTGTAAAC
>JBIKPA010000269.1:0-3331 GCA_044357715.1 Microthrixaceae bacterium | reverse complement strand
GATCGAACGATAAAGGCGGCGTGCAAGAGCATCTGCAGTCCAACCTACCGAGGTCAGCAGATCGGGTCGGCCAACATCACCGATGAAGAGAGTGTCGCCGGTGAACACTGCCCATGGGTCAACATCGTCGTTGTGTTCGAAAACAACTATTGAGATCGACTCAGGTGTGTGTCCGGGTGTGTGGCGGATCTCTAAGGTCACGTCCCCAAGTGAGAGTCGCTGGCCCTGAGCTAGAAGGTCAGTTGGAAAGTCGGCCACAGCCTCGTCACCGAATGAGATAAGCGCGCCAGTAGCTGCCGCCAGCTCAAGATGGCCAGACAGGAAGTCTGCGTGGAAGTGGGTCTCGATAACACGCTCAATATGCAGGCCTAGGCTTTTGGCATCTGCAAGGTAGTTCGACACGTCACGCTGGGGATCGATAACCACGGCGCGACCAGTGGTTTCGTCGCCAATGAGGTAGCTGAAGAGCGATAGGCAACCGAGTTCGTATTGTTTGAAGATCATGGAGGTTCCTTCCGAATTACAGCTCAGTCTACCGCTACCTATCCGTCTAAGCAAGGATACCCCTTGGGGTATGCATTGGTACCCCTAGGGGTATAAGGTGGCGAGGTGAAGTTCCTTGAGTACGTACTAGCAGGACTAGGTGTGGGCGTAGTGTTCGGCATGTTCGGGGCCGGGGGGTCGGCATTCGCAACGCCGGTATTGGCGCTCCTCGGAGTGCCAGGTCTGCTAGCCGTAGCGTCGCCGCTTCCGGCGATGGTCCCAGCAGCGTTCCTAGGGGCACGCAAGTTTCTTGCCTCTGGCAACCTTGACTCACGCGTCGCCCGCTTAGCCATCCTCGGCGGGGTTCCCGGCACGCTCATCGGAGCTTTCGGATCGCGACTTGTGGGTGGGGAACGTCTCCTCGTGCTATCGGGCCTTTTACTGCTACTGATCGGAGCCCGTTTGCTGCTGCCAGACCGAGAAGGTGCCTCCGGGCGAGCGGCACACCGTCTTGAGAACACCCCGATAGTTGTTGGGTCATCATTTCTTGTCGGACTGCTCACAGGGTTGCTAGCTAACGGCGGTGGATTCTTGTTAGTACCGCTGTTCGTGCTTGTCCTTGGCCTGACTGCAGTGAAGGCAGCCGGCACCTCAATGGTGGTAGTTGGCGTGCTTACGATCCCGACGTTGTTAACTCACTGGCTGCTCGGCAACATTGACTGGCTGGTCGCTGCCGGGTTTGCAATCGGACTGATCCCTGCATCCTTCATCGGTGCACGCCTTGCGCAGAAGGTATCGCCAAAGAGGTCACGTCTAGCCTTTGGCGCCATGCTTATGTGCTTCTCGATTTGGTTCCTTGTTCGGCAACTTCTCTAGGACAGCTAGGCCCTGTTGATCAGGTTGGGACGCCAGGCAAAGTAATAGAGCATTTCGGCCCTAGCGCCTCAGAAGGCTTAGGAACCAGACTCAAGTCCCGTCATCAGAAGTGGAGTGAAGGCATGCGAGTAAATATGGGTAGGACCGACCGATTGATTCGAGGCGTCATACTCACGCCGCTCCTTCTTGTCATTGCGTATTTTCTTGGTTTTGGAACAGTCGGTGGTGTAGTCGCAGCAGCGCTTGCAGCCGTAATGTTCGCCACGGCTGCAATAGGTACTTGCCCGCTTTATCTGCCATTCGGAATCAACACAAACCGCAGTGAAGTAAAGACTGATTAGGCCACGAAGCATTTCCCCTGATGTCGATCAGGGGATCTGGCCAACTAGACCTAGCTTCAGGGTTTCGTTTTGCCCCATCAGCTGATCTTCGCCCTGCGATACTGCACCTATGGACGAACATCGAATCATCGTTGAGCGCGACCGAGAACTTCAGGGTCTGGTCACTATTACATTGGACCGACCAGAGAAACTCAACGCGCTTGATGTCCCCACCCATGAGGCGCTCCAAGCAGTGCTCACTGAACTTGAGACTGACGTTGCCGCACGAGTTGTTGTACTTGACGGTGCAGGGCGAGCGTTTTCGGCGGGAGCTGATCTGCGGAGCCGAGCGGCAGGGGAGCCGCTCAACGATCAGGACCGCCTAGCTCGCGTTCACATGGGCGGCAGAACATGTGAGTTGCTTGACCGGCTGCCTCAGGTCACCATCGGTGTGGCAAATGGGCTGGCAGTCGGCGGCGGGGTGATTCTGCTCGCTAGTTGCGACTTGAGGCTCGCAGCAGAGGACGCGTGGTTCTCTGTTCCAGAGGTGGAACTTGGCATGCCGCTGACATGGGAAGGCATCCCTAGGCTGATGAGGGAACTGGGTCCGGCGCGCACAAGAGAGGTGATCATGCTGTGCGAGCGCTTTACTGCTCAACAGGCCCAGCAATGGGGCTTGATCAACCAACTGCATCCCCGTGCTGATCTGGCCAGCGCAACTCGTGCAGTAGCCAAGCGACTTCTGTCGATGGACACACTTGCACTTGCGGCTACTAAACGAGGATGTCGGGCAGCAGCAGACTCGCTCATAGCGTCCTCGGTTGCATGGAGCGACCCCGAGTTGATGATGCTTGCCTATCGACAGGGGATGCTCGGAGCGAAACCAGGTGAGTAGCGGTCTAGCTTCAAGGAGCTGATCACTGCTAGGCGGGTAGACCCGTCAGGCGGCAGGCCAACCGGCTGCGACCATGTTTTCGAGGGAACCTCCGTCGAGCACAGTCAGTCCAGCGGCCTGCATCTGGGTGGCGGCCTGAGCCGACCGATTCCCGCTCCTGCAGTACACAACGTAGGTCGTAGATGGGTTGAGTGCCGCGATTTGCTGACCGAATTCGGCCGACTGAAAGTTGATCAGCTCGGATTCCTTGATGTGTCCATCTGCATATTCCTCGGGGGTGCGGACGTCAATCACGGTGGCGGACTGTGCCTTTGCTGCCTCTGCCGATTCTTGACCGGCTGCTGGGTCACCCGAGGCCGAGCCTGCAGCGTCAGTAGAACCGCAAGCGGATATTGCATAGAGACCTACTAGTCCGAGCAGTGTTGCCACAACCACGGCGGGTCGCACGGACCTCCGGGCTGAACGGGACGGTATTGTTAAATTCAACATACCCCACAGGGTATCAGATATTTCTCTTGGATAGCGCTGAACGCGACCCGCGCATGGATGCATAACTTGCCCGCCGTGGTGCAGTCACACTTGCGTTCATACGCGCCCTGCCTAGAAGGATCTTTCGGCACGCCCCACCAACCGGGTGTACCTGAGGGGTGTGTAGAGCCCGAGGTCAGAATTGAACTGACGACCTGCTGTTTACAAGACAGCTGCTCTGCCAACTGAGCTACTCGGGCGGGACTTCCGCGGAAGGTTCCGCGTAATG
>JBIKPA010000268.1:0-3336 GCA_044357715.1 Microthrixaceae bacterium | reverse complement strand
CGGCAGCGATTGCCGAACTGACCACAACGAGCGATCGCGTGTCGTCAGTTTCAATCCATCGAGCCAAGTGACGAGTAGCGACAACCAAAAAGAACAGCCAACAGGCCTCGCTCATGCCGTTGCCGCCGTGAGTCCAAATAAGCGGATGTGCTGCAACAAGTAGCACTGCTGCAATTCGGAACCACTGCTTTGTTCCAGTCTCAAGACCCCAGGCCAACAATTGGCTCAGGGTTCCCGCCATGAAAAGCGCTGAAACCACAATGGCGGCCATACCTGCGCTCGTGAAGGGAAGCCAGAACCCACGCAGGGCGATGAAGGGAAGTTGGAACATTGTGGGGAAGGGGCCCCAAATAAAGCCGAGCGCCTCAAGGTGCGGGTCACGGCTAAAGAGCACCGACTGCCCGCTACCCACTCGTGAAAGCGCATCACCGGGAATCATCCCGCCAACTCGAGCAGAGAAGTAGCCAATCACGATGAAGAGCAAGGTGAAGAAAGCAAAGGTAACTCTTCGCTCAGTGCGACCAGAAGAAGGTGCGGCTCGACGAGTGCGCCCCACCTTGACCCGCTGATCGGCAAGAATCTGTTCAGCCTCAATCACTGCAGGGTGCTGGGCATCTAGGACTACTTCTTCGGCACTACCTAGCTCAAGTACCTCGAAACCACCTTGATGAGCTAACAGTGTCAGCTCTGCCGAGATCTCGCTTAAGGTTCGATCGGCTCGAAGCCCCGCAACAAAAAGCACATCCACTGAGGCAGAAATCTGTTGCTCACGTTCACCAAGGATGCTTGCTAGCGAGGCTGCAGCCGACCGCGCAGAATCAACAGTGTCGGCCGACACAAGGTCGATAATCTCCTGTTCGGATTTGCTCAACACGGGGGTAAACGACATCAGGTTGATCTAAATCTCTTCGCTTAGCCTTGTCGGCGAAAGCGGCTCAGCCCACGCGACCGTGTTGCTGGGGCTTCAGGCTCAACCGGGGTGTTCCCCAAGCCGGGTGCACCTGAGGTAGGTGCATGTGTCGTGACTTCGTTTGCTGTACTTGCGCTGACGCCAGAGGCAATACGATCCAACTCGGCCACAACCTGACGTACCTCAGAGCGCAGCACCCGCTGCAATGCTGTGAGCTCTGCCATCGCAGCTGCAAGCTCTTGTTTATGCCGGTCTACCATCGCAGACACCTCGGCTGCTGTTTGAGCTAGCCGATCAGCATCAATAACCATGACCGCTGGCTCACTCTTGGAGTCGGTCAGATCTACAACACTCTCTGACTCTTCAAGACTCGCTGACTCTTCAACACTCTCTAACTCTTCAACACTGTCGTGCATTGCAGCAGTCATTCTGTCGACTCCTCGCCGGTCGCTACTGGACTAACAGAACGTACGCAGCAGGCCTGAACTCCAAGTTGCGGCAATCTGGCTTTGAGGTGAACCTCAAGCGGCGCCATATCGTTGACTTAGCGCTCCCTCAGGCTCAGCCGGTAATGGCCATTCCAGCACCCGCGTCAGACCTAGCAAATTGCAAAGCTTCAGCTTCCAACCCCTCATCGCTAGTGGCTCCGTCAAAGAGATTCGCCTCTGCGGGTGGCTTGGCAAGCTGCGGGGGTGGAGCTAGACCACTTGTAGTTGCTGCGGTTCCAGGGTCGACTCGAGGCGAACCGACAAATTGGATGGGCGACTCTGCATCACTGTCAAGATTCGATACCACTGTGTGAGTTACTCGAACAAAGCAGGTTGTATACGCCACTACCCCAGCCGGCGCCGTGTCGCCCTCGGCGTAACAGCCCCAGAGTTCCCCCGCGGGGTCTTGGCCCCGAAAGACTTCAACCGCTATGTCGCCGGCTCCCGTTACTGTCCCGTTGGGATTGAGTGATGAATATGCTCCGCAGTCCTCGGCAACCGAAAAACTGCTGTCCACTATGGACTTTCTGCAGATATCGACAAACACCAACTGCCGAGGCTCAAGGCCGTTCCAAGCGATCTGCACAAGAGCTGTTGATTGCGCCGCTGTCACCGAAACTGGGTTTGGAGTCACATTCACCGAGATCTCCGCCGAGACGGTGCTGACCCCGACCAAGACCACTGCTACACAGACCGATACTCCCGACAACCAAGAGCCGACTCTGCTCAATTTGCTTACTCTCACGGCAACGCTCCATTCATGAGAAAACTAAGTGGGGCACAGCCGAAGCTGTGCCCCACTCGTAACAAGAATGCTTTAACAACATTCAGCGTAAAAGGGTGTTAGAGCCAAATCAGGGCCCAGGCACCAACTTGCAGATACCGTTGGTCTGCTCAGATGCTGGCACACGAATGAACCCGGTGGTGGAGTACACGCCGGTGAGCTCGACATAGTTCGTCTTACCAGTGAAGTCATTCAATCCGTGGGAGGCTGCCGGCTTGCACATGAACTCGGTGAGTTCACGAACTGCACCGCCAGCGCCGCCATCAGCACCCGTGACCTCTGCAGAAGCAGCTGCTGCAGTTGCATCAGCCTTCTTGGTCACGTGATAGATGAACCTGGTAATGGGATACGAGTTATTCGCTACAGTTCCGGCCGAAGCAGACTTGGAGTCAACCGACCAAGCCACTCCCGTCTGACGCTTGAATGACCAAGCACGGTACTCGGCGAAGCTCATCCAAGTGATTCCGTTGTTCTGGTTGATCACTGAGTCGTTAATCACCTGTTTGAGGTCATTTTCAAAGGGGAAAGTTCCGTTGCTCAGTGACTTCTTGCAAGCGCCGGAGTTCGCATCGAATCCGAGGTAGGTATCGAAGGTTGCCTTCGTGCCAGAGGATGCGTTCATGCCAACTGGCTCAATAGTACCGGCCGCTTGGCCAGCAATCTGGCTCCAGTCAGTGATTGAGCAGTTGTAAATTCCCTTGATCTCGGCAGTGGTGAGGTTTCCTGCGGGACGGTTGCCCCAGGTCACCATGATCAGACCATCTTTTGCGAAACCCCAGAAGTTGGCTGCAGATTCACCCGAGGACTTTGGCCCACGTGAAGAACGGGCGTAGTCCACTTGTCCGTTGAGCAAAGCCTTGACGCCTGCACTTGAACCATTGGGATAGGTGCTTGTGAAGATGTCATGATCCCAGTTCCCATTCACGTTGACTGCGGATTGGGCGGAACCAGTCAAGCACTTTCCGAGGGTATAGGCCGCAGGTGGGGCCGCAGGTGAAGCATTATCGGTATCGCAACCCTGAGCCTGATTCATGTACAACTCAGCGCGCTGCATGAACGCATAAGTGGTGTCTGAGCCTGAACCCACTGCTTTGTCGTTGTTGTCATCCCAGCCTGATGGCTCTGGTGCAGCACTTACTGCTGATGTCAACACA
>JBIKPA010000267.1:0-3340 GCA_044357715.1 Microthrixaceae bacterium | reverse complement strand
CCCACTCGAAATTATCCATCAGCGACCAGGCAAAGTAGCCCTCTACTGGAGCGCCATCTTGCTTGGCTCGAAGGACCTGCTCAAGATGATGTTGATAAAAAAGAATGCGTCGTGGGTCGTCAACGCAGAACGGTTCAGCTGAGTTCTGCGGCTGAGAAATCAGTTCATCCGGAAATGCTGCACCGTTCTCGGTAATCACAAGGCGATCAAATCTGCCGTAGGCGTGCATTGCCATAATCACGTTGTGCAGCCCCGTTGGATTCACTTCCCATCCAGTTGCAGTGATTTCATAGTTGCGAAAATCCCGACCAAAGATCGGCAAAGTCCACAACCCTGGGATGGGGGCAAGTAGCGCCTTGAAACGGGTGTAATACTGCACGCCGAGAAAGTCCCAATCCACCTGGATTCGCTCCTCATCACCAGCTTTTTGGAACTTCTCGATTGGTGCCAAGAACTTGCAATCCTCGGTGGGGTAACCCAATCCAAGGTTCGGTTCTATATAGGTACGGTTGATAAACGCGTCAGCCGAGCGCACGGCACGCTGATGCGCCCCGGATGTCCCGGTTGGCACAATATCTGCAAGGTACTGACAGGTGCCTACAACAGGATCAGGTACTCGCTCGCGCAGCACCCGCGCTGCCTCGGCTTGGCACAGGTTGACATGGTGCATGGCAGCCAAGAACTTGTGCTTGCTACGAATACCGGGCGCATGCTCGCCGAGCAGGTGACCAACCAAGACAAAGCTGAGTGGTTCGTTAAAGACCATCCAATTGCGAACGCGATCGCCAAGGGCATCCGCCACCACAGCCACGTACTCGCAAAACCACGCCACCACATCGCGATTGGCCCAACCACCCTTGTCTTGCAGTGCCTGGGGAAGATCCCAGTGATACAGCGTGACCCATGGTTCAAGGCCAAGCTCCAAGCAGGTGTCCACCACCCGAGAATAAAAATCCAACCCGGCCTGATTTACCCGACCAGTGCCCTCGGGCATCACCCGAGGCCACGAAATAGAAAACCGCTTTGCCCCAAACCCCAACTCTGCTGCAAGCGCTAAGTCTTCGGGGTACCGCTGGTAAAACTCACATGCTTGATCACCAGTGGAGCGATCCCGGATTCGCTCGCGTAGGCCACCAAAGCCACGGGTGTGAGTAAAGGTGTCCCAGATTGATGGACCCTTTCCATCGGCGGATGCTGCACCCTCAATCTGATAGCTCGCTGTAGCAACTCCCCAAGTGAACTCGGCTCCAAAATCGGCAGCCACAAGAGGCGAACTCGTTGGTGAATGCGTTGGGCCAGATTGCGCTCGCAGCGCACTCGAAGGTTGGTCAGCAGAATTCATCCCCCTCGTTTACACCGAATCCTGCTCCAGATGTTGCTCTGGGGCTTTGAAGCTGCAACGCGCTTTGTCTTGAGGGGTGTCAGAGGGCACGTTCGAGTCATTGCGCCTTCCCCTCAGTTCTTCACTAGCCTGTTGAAGACTTCAGGGGCAGCACCAAGTTGCAACGACCTGAGCAGTTGACCGAGAAGGGAAGCACCGTGGGTAAGAGCGTCGAGCAGGAAATCAGCGAGTTCGTCAAAGAGGGACTGGACGAAATTCGGCGACTTGTGGGATCAGTCGAGACAGAGGTTCGACGCGCCGTTGAACAAATCGAGGCCGCAGTACGCGACTTGGCTCATCGTGCACCCGGAGCCGCAACACCAGTAACGAATGCCGCAAGCACTGCTGCAGAAACTGTTTCGGCGGCTGCTACATCTGCGGCCACTGCTGCTTCAGCCGCTGCCACGGCAGTTGTGGGTACTGCCAAGAAGGCGGCTCCTCGTAAGAAGCCAGTAGCCAAAAAAGCGCCTGCGGCAAAAAAGCCTGCAGCAAAGAAGTCGACCGCAAAAAAGCCAGCCGCAAAGAAGACAGCTGCAAAGAAGACCGCGGCAAAGAAGTCCTCCTCGAAGAAGAAGGCTCCGGCAAAGAAGAAGGCTGCGGCAACGGAAAAGGCTGCGCCACAACTAGCTGCAACAGAACAAGCTGCAACAGAACAAGCAACGCCCGAAAGCTGAGCTCAAACGGGCTTCCTCACGGTCAGCACAGGGTCGGCAGAGGGTCGGCACTGGGTCCTCACGGTCAGCACAGGGCTGGCTCACAACTCATCAACTGTGGTGGACGTAGATTTCAATCGCCACGATGCAGAGTCCAATCAGGGTCGCAGCGCCCACAAACATCACTCCCCCAAGGAACGTGCTCTGCGAGCGTTTCGCTGCGAGTAGGCCCATCCACATCAGAGCTAGTACTGCTAGCGCCACCGAAATTCGAGTTGCTGCAGTAGCAGAGATAACTCCCAATTCCGCAACAAAGTAGGTCACGAGTGCGGGAATTGCGGCGAGCACAATGCGCCATGAGTGACTCAACTGATTGCGTATTTCACCTGAGTGCGCTGGCCGGCGCAGGCGCACATGCAGTGCCATGACTGCCGAGAATGAATGCGCAAGCAGCGTCGCAAATGAAACTCCGATAATCACCGCTATCGCTTCTCTAGGAACAGGTTCGGTCTTTGCGCCGCCAAGCGCTCCGAGAGCCACAAGCACGGTGATCGTCCCGTAAACAAACTCCTGCAGTTCGGCCGCAAAGACCTCGTCTTGCTCCCTTTCGGCGGGACTGCGGTCATCCGTCTCAAGAGCCTGTGCAACAAGGACTTGCCGCGATACGGGTTTGTATTTCTCATTGAACTCGCTCATGGGTACTAGTGAAGCAGCAGACGATGTTGAACTCTGCCAACTCCGCAGTAGTTTGAGGTAGAGAAAGTGGTGCGCCACCGCATCACCTGTGCGCAGTAACGCAGACCGCCTCCAATCACGGGAGACTTTTCATGGACCTCACAGTCGTTGCCATCCCAGGGTTCTTTGCCTCGATGGGCTACGAAGCGTGGTGGCTTGAACGAAGAGCAAAGACCGAGGGGCCCTCACCCGTCGACTACGAACGCAATGACACACTCGCAAGCTTGGCCATGGGAACAGGCAGCTTGTTCATTCCATTGGCCACCAAGAAGCTGGCACAGAATCTGGCGTTAGGTTCTTCGAAGTGGGCCAAGCCCTTACTTGGCGTTGCTGCGGCGGCGGCGTGTACCGCAGTGGTCGCGGATGCAGTGGGACGTTCCTATGACCACAAAGCAGGGGAACTGCCACATCAGGCGTTCGGAGCAGGCAACGCCGAGGACAATCCTGATGCGGCTGAACAGTCGGATCAAACTGCTGATTTGGCTGCTGATCTGCCGAATCGCAGGTGGGCTCGAAGGGCCAAAAAACTTGCGGGCAACAGCGTGGTGGCAGCGATTGCCGCAGGTGGACT
>JBIKPA010000077.1:0-11764 GCA_044357715.1 Microthrixaceae bacterium | reverse complement strand
ATGACAACTCTGAAACGTGAATGAGCCCGTCCATACCGCCAAGGTCTACGAAGGCGCCGAAGTTGACAACGCTTGATACAACACCGCTGCGACGCTCACCAGGCTTGAGGTTCTCAAGGAAGTCCTCACGTTGTTCCTTCTGGGTCTCTTCTAGCCATGCTCTGCGAGACAACACGACGTTATTGCGATTCTTGTCGAGCTCAATGATCTTGGCATCAAGGGTTTGGCCCACATAGGGCTGAAGGTCGCGCACGCGGCGCAGTTCTACAAGTGACGCTGGCAAGAAGCCGCGAAGTCCGATGTCAACGATCAGGCCGCCCTTGACCACTTCGATTACAAGGCCAGAAACCACGCCCTCTTCTGCCTTGACCTTCTCGATGTCTCCCCACGCACGCTCGTACTGAGCACGCTTCTTGGAAAGGATCAAACGACCCTCTTTGTCTTCTTTTTGAAGGACCAAAGCCTCGATCAAGTCGCCGACGCTGACCACCTTGCTGGGGTCAATCTCATGGCGGATGGAAAGTTCACGGTTTGGAATAACACCTTCGGATTTGTATCCGATGTCTAACAAGACCTCATCGCGATCAACCTTGACCACGGTTCCGCTGACTAGCTGCCCATCTTCGACTGCAACCATGCTCGCCGCATACGCATCTTCTAGGGACTGACCGTCAAGATCATCGAACGTGATTTGGCGGGGGACGTACGCTTGCGTTTCTGGCTGGCTTTCGGTTGGCTGGTCTGGGTCGGTAGTGGTGGTGGTGTCGGACACGTAGGAACTCTTCGATACTCTAGAGGGATAGGAACTCTTTAGAGTACCCCGCATAGGGCACCGGCCGAAACTGCAGTTTCAAATTGGCCGTTGTGCCAACAACAAAAACTCCGGCGTATCGGGGGTTGGTTGGTTGCGGCTGTACTCACCGGGGGTAACCGAATAGATCTGCTGAACCCGAAGTTGTGCTCGTTCGGCGAGCATTCTTAACTCCCGTGGCGTGTAACAAGTAGTCCAAAGCTGCGATTGCACTCGCGCCCCATCAGCATTACGTAACTCGGTTTGTTCAGTGTTCACCGCAGTTGCAGCGTTGAAGCAATCCGACTCTTCGAGCCATTGCAACTGAAAATACGACGAGAACGCAGAAACCGCGAGTTTGCCGCCAGAGCGAAGCGCGTCTCGAATTCCTTCGAGCACGGCCAGATCAGGAGCCAGATTCTGCGGATCTGTTGCAGCGGGCTCGCCGCCAAGCCCGAAAGCCCCCTGACACAGAGAGATTGCAGCGTCGAAACCCTGCCCCGCGAAGCGATGATCAGTGCTCATCCGTCGAGCATCACCGCGATGGAACACAGCAAGCTCAGCCACTCCTGCAGTGACTGCGGTGTCATGTGCAACCTGAATAAAGCGCTCGCTGATGTCTACTCCGGTGACCATGATGCCGCGCTTGGCAAGTTCGATCGCATGGCGGCCAGGCCCACAGCCCACATCGAGCACCCGCATCCCTGCAACAAGTTCAAGTTCGTTGATCAAGAAGTCAACTTCTTGCTTGGTTCCCATCGTGAAGGAGTAGCGAAGATAAGCAGGGCCAAGATGATCAGCAACATCTTCAAACCAGTGCCGCTCAAGCGGTGAATCTGACACGGCTCAGCCCTTTGCCGCAGCCCAAGTACTGCCCCTCGAGAGGTTCACTTCAAGCGGCACACGCAAATCGAATGCGCCTGACATTGCTGCAAGCACAACTTTTTCGGCAATGTCTCGCTCCTGTGGGGGGACCTCCAAAATCACCTCATCATGAACCTGCAAGATGAGCTTGCTCTCAAGGCCTTGTTCATCAATAGCTGCATCTAGATGCACGAGCGCGACCTTGAAGATATCGGCTGCGAGTCCTTGAATTGGTGCGTTCATGGCCTGCCGCTCCCCCGCCATGCGGATATTGCGTTGGCTAGACGACAACTCAGGGATTTTTCGTCTGCGACCGAAGGCAGTCTCGGTGTATCCGCGGGCCCGAGCCTGTTCCACCGTGAGTTCCATAAAGGCCTTCACACTTGGGAAAGCTAGGAAGTACGCATCAAGAATCTCTTGGGCTTCGGCCACAGGGATTGCTAGGCGTTGCGCCAGGCCATACGCCTCCATGCCGTAGGCAAGGCCATAGGAAACCATCTTGGCCTTTGAGCGCTGCGCCCCCGTGACCTGATCGCTTGCAACTCCGAAGACCCGCGCAGCAGTGGTGTTATGGATATCTTCACCAGTGCGGAATGCCTCAATGAGTCCTGGGTCTTCGGCTAGGTGGGCAATGACCCGTAACTCAATCTGGTTGTAGTCAGCCACGAGGAACTCTGTACCGACTGCTGGAACAAAGGCTTCTCGGAAGCGCTTCCCTTCTTCTGATCGAACGGGAATGTTGTGCAGGTTTGGCGCATCAGAAGAGAGCCTTCCAGTTCTCGCCACAGTCTGATTGAACGTGGCGTGAATCCGGCCGTCCTCGGCAACCTCTGCCAACAGGCCTTCCCCATAGGTGGAACGAAGTTTCTCTACCTCTCGATACCGCAGCAGGTGCTCAATGATGGGGTGCTCGCCACGCAGTTTTTCTAGCGTGGCCTGATCCGTTGAGTAACCCGTCTTGGTTTTTTTGCCCGGAGTGAGTTGCAGCTTCTCAAACAAAATTCGCCGCATCTGAAGCGTGGAATTCACATTGAACTCCTCCCCCGCAGCGTCTTGAATCGCGGTGCGCTCAGCCTCGGCCACTGCAGTAAGCGAGTCGTTCAGATCCTTCAGGACACCAACGTCTACCCCGATTCCGAGGTACTCCATTCGGGCCAACACCCGTACCAGTGGAACCTCGATCTGCTCGTTCAGTTCAGTGAGGCCTTGGGCTTCGAGAGAAGCACTGAGCGGTTCGGCAAGAAACGCAACAGCAAGTGCAAGCCGCGCAGGGGTTTGCGAAACAGACAATTCACTGTCACCAAAATCAAGTTGACCTGCGCTTGTTGTTCCCTCGTCGGCGAGCTCAGCCTGAGCATGCTTGAGTAAAAGTGCGGGCAGGTCGTAGTTCGTATCTGCAGGGTCAAGAAGATAGGCGGCCAACTTGGTATCGAGGCAAAGCCGGGTGATGTCGTGGCCAAGGCCAAGCAAAGACCTCAGGATTGGTTTCGCATCGTGAGCAGCAACAGCAGGTGCGCCACAGAGAACTGCGGCTAGCTCAGCCGATACGGCATCAAACTGTGCGGCAGGCACCCAGAGCACCTCACCGAGAGACTTATCGGCAACGAAGGCAATACCCTCAAGTGTGCTGCGGCCAGGTTCTCCGCTCCAAGCGGCGGCGATGCATGCAGTTGGCAACTGTGAGATCAAGCGAAGACCCTCTGCGAGTTCAGCCGCAGACTCAGCACCAAGCACCTCAGCCTCGAGCACCTGCGCTGCAGTGCTAGCCGCTCCAGAGTCCTTGCCGAATACGTCGGGGAACGCTTCAGCTAGGCGAGGCACGAGCGAAGGGAACTCCAAGAGTTTGAACAAGTCCAACACCTCCGTCGGGTCGACCTTCCCCTGCACTAGAGCATCGGGATCAACATCGAGTTCAACGTCTCGGACCAATTTCATCATGTCGAAGTTGGACCGCGCTTGAACCTCATTCTCGATCAGGTTCTGACGCAGCTTCGGAGTTTGATCCTCGGCTGCGGCAAAAATGCCATCAAGGCCCCCATATTGATTGATCAGCTTCGCCGCAGTCTTCTCGCCCACACCGGGTACCCCGGGCAAGTTGTCGGACGGGTCGCCGCGCAGCGCTGCGTATTCGACGTACTGCTCGGGAGTCACGCCCGTGCGTTCAAAGATCCCCGCTTCGTCATAGAGCGCATAGTCAGAGACACCCCGCTTGTTGTAGAGCACCCGGATATGAGGGTCACGAACAAGCTGATAGCTATCACGATCCCCGGTGACGATGATCACATCGCGGCCCTCTGCCTCGGCCCGAACGGCAAGCGTCGCAATCACGTCATCAGCCTCAAATCCCGGCTGAGTCACGATCGGCAACTGCAAGGTCTCGACTACTTGGCGAACAATTCCCATCTGCTCGCGCAGAATGTCGGGGGTGGCATCGCGGTTGGCCTTATACGAGTCCAGCATTTTGTGTCGGAAAGTGGGCTGGGGAAGGTCGAATGTGAGAATCACCTGCTCTGGGCGATGATCTCGAATGAGATTGAGCAGCATGGAGCTAAACCCAAAAACTGCGTTGGTCACCTGCCCCGAGGCAGTAGTCATATCTGTGGGTAAAGCAAAGAACGCGCGGTAGGTCAGCGAGTTTCCGTCAATCAGCATCAGCGTGGGCACCGAAGGAATCGTACATCCGTGGCTGACTGCTCTGGGATGGCGAATCTAAGGCCGGAGTGATCCCGCCAGAATCTGCTCGGCTATCTCTGTCATTGGGCTTCGAGAAGCCATCGCTGTCTTTTGGATGAAGTCAAAGGCGTTCTGTTCAGAAAGGCCATGCTGATCCATCAGAATCCCCTTCGAGCGATCTAACAACTTCCTCGCTGCGAGTTGCGCAGTTGCATCTTGCACCTGCTCTGCCAAGGCAGATTCGACACGGAACCTGGTGATTGCAACCTCAATCGCCGGTGCGAGATCATGGCGCTCAAACGGCTTCACAACATACCCATGCACCCCAGCGTCATTCGCCTCATCAATCAATTCACGCTGCGAGAACGCTGTCACCAACACCACTGCAGACAGATGCTCAGCGCCAATCTCCCGGGCCGCAGATATGCCATCCAACCCAGGCATCTTGATGTCAAGCAGAGTCACATCAGGCCGGTGCTGACGCACAAGATCAACGGCTTGATCGCCACGACCGCAGTCAGCGACAACCTCGTAACCTTCTTCTTGGAGCAGTTCACAAAGATCCATCCTGATGATGGCCTCGTCCTCTGCGACTACAACTCTGGTCGGCACCGTTGCCTTCCTAACTGCAAGTGATCGGACTTATATGTTACGGCATGGAGCTGTGGCAGTACGGCATCGATCATCGACGCTGAGCGCTGAGGTCATCAAGAAGTTCATCTTGTTCTCGTTCGAGTCTCTCAATGGTGCTGAGTAGTTCGACTCGATGCTTCGCTAGCGCAGTCGATGTTCGTTCTGCTTCGCGGTGATCCTCGTCTGCTTGCGGGGTTTCAGACACCATGGCTCTGATTCGGGAGTCATCAGTGATATCTGCAAAATGGAGCAGGTGTTCATCGGTGATTCGGAGTTCTTCGCGAACCTTGGTTAAGCGGCGGCCCACTAGCCGCAGTCTGCGTTCCACAAAGAAAGACACATCTGCAGTTTACGGAGTAGCTGCGCTCAGAGCGCGACAGAGCGATCGCCTTGCTGCAGGTGGTCCAAACTGTGAGCATGAGCACACAGCAAGATGAGTTCGGCATCGCCGCAGGCTGGTGGGGTACCGATGGGAACTTCCATGAGACCTCGCAGGAGACTCGGGCCGCACTCCGCCAAGCCCAGGGTGCAAAGCAGCATGAAGCTGGCCCCCCGCAGGATGCGCACCTCTGGTTCGTGCGCCCCGGTGAAACTCACGAACTGTGGTCAGAAGGGTTGATTTCTTTAGCTGATGGTGGCGAGGTGCTCGCTCAAACTCACCTGCCACCCGACCTGCCACTCGGCGCGCACCAACTGCGACCTACCGACGGCGGACCGGTAACGCAGTTATTTGTTGTGCCTCGCCGCTGCCTGCGCACCACACGGGGTTGGGGTTGGTCAGCGCAGCTGTATGCAACACGCTCTGCAGCTAGTTGGGGGCAAGGTGACTTTGTAGACCTTGCCACTCTGGCGAACTGGGCCGAAAGAACGGGTGCTTCTCTACTTGCGCATAACCCGCTTGGGGCTTCGCTCCCACTGCAACATCAGCAGGCCTCGCCCTATTACGCGTCCTCCAGAGGGTTTTTGTCTCCGCTCTACCTGCGCGTTGAATCGGTCATCGGCGCCGACTTGATCGGCGAGCAACTCGTCACGGCCGCCAACTCAGGCCACGCCCTCAACAGAAATCCAATCATCGACAGGGACCAGATCTGGGCGCTCAAGCTATCTGCCCTAGAGAGCATTTGGGGGCTGGTGCGCAACACGAGGGTCGTGGAGCATTCCCTGCGGATTGCAGAACAAGATGCTGAGCTCACTCGCCATGCAACGTTCTGCGCACTTGCCGAATTTTACGAGTCCGGGTGGCAATCATGGCCTCAGGAACACCTGCACCCCGAAGCCCCCGCTGTGCAAGAGTTTTGCTCAGTTCACAAAGACCGGGTTTCCTTCTGGCGCTGGATACAGATTGAATGCGAGGTGCAACTCGCCGTGGCTGCTCGCGCAGGCGCAAGCCTCATGGCGGATCTGCCGGTGGGGTTTGACCCGAATGGGTCGGATGCATGGTGCGATCAAGACTTGCTAGCCCTTGACTGTCGAATAGGGGCACCTCCCGATGAGTTCAATCGGTCTGGCCAGGACTGGGGCTTGCCACCTTATGTGCCATGGAGGCTGCGGGAAGCAGGTTATGGGCCATGGCTAGAAACTTTGCGACGTGTGCTGAAGCATTGTGACACGCTCCGGGTGGATCACGTGATGGGGCTTTTTCGGCTCTTTTGGATTCCGGGTGGAATGGCCGCTGCGCAGGGAAGTTACGTGTCGCAGTTTGGGGCTGAACTGCTTGACCTTGCCATGATGGAAGCAGCACGGGCGGGAGCAACCTTGGTCGGCGAAGACTTGGGGACGGTCGAATCAGAGGTGCGAGACGCTCTGAGCGTTCGTGACGTGTTTGGCTACCGCATCGGCTGGTTCGCAGACGACGAGCCTGCTCAATGGCCAGCGAACACACTTGCATCGCTTACCACCCATGACCTGCCGACCGTCGCGGGGCTGTGGACGGGCGATGACGCTCGGCAACGAGTAGCCGCAGGGGTTCAAGCAGACCCCCAAGGAGATCAACTGCTGAGGAGTCGGTTGGCACACCTTGCAGGCGTCGATCCTGCAGCAGAGGCACCAGTGGATCAGGTACTCAAAGCGGCTTACCACGCGCTAGCGGGCAGTGGTAGCGACCTCGCCATCGTGACGCTTGAAGATGCCGCCGGGGTCACGGAACGACCAAACCTTCCCGGTACGGTGGATGAGCACCCAAACTTCAGAACTGCACTTCCGGTGCTCATTGAGGAGTTGGACACAACGGCTGCACCGCTGCTTGCGGCCGACATGAGATCGGCTCGCGGCTGAGTAACGTGAGAGGGATAATGACAAACTCCGGATCACCCGCCAGCCAGACTCAAAGAGCTCAACCTGGCGGATCGCCCCAGATTGAGGGAATCATCAACCTGCGCGATGTCGGCGACTACCCCACGGTTTCGGGTGCTCGGGTTGCGCCGGGCAAGCTCTACCGCTCGGGACAGCTCAACATTGACGATGACACCGGGATCAACGCACTCGCCGAACTCAAACTGGTGACCGTATTCGACCTTCGCACTGCCGCCGAATGCGCAGCATTGCCAGACCGGTTACCTGAAGGCGTGACGCTGGTACACCTTGATGTTCTTGCCGATGCAGTCACTAGCGTGGCTGCTCACCTTGCCGACATGTTTGAGGACCCAGTTGCGGCTGATGAACTCCTGCGAAGTGGAAAAATCCGTGAGCATTACATCGATACCTACAAATCACTGATCTCATCCGATGCAGCCTGCGCCGGGTATCGAGAGATGTTCCTACAGGTAGCTGATTTAGATGCCCCAGCGCTGTTTCATTGCACTGCTGGCAAGGACCGCACTGGCTGGGCCGCTGCAGCACTTCTGAGCTTGCTTGGCGTTGCGGATGAGATAGTGCTCCAGGACTACTTGCTCAGCTCGGCACCAGTGGTGGCATCGTTTCAGCCTTACCTTGATCAGTTTGCAGAACGAGGGGGTAACCCCGAGCTTCTAAAAGCAGTTTTCACCGTGGAACCCGAGTATCTCGCCGCGTCTATGAGCGAAGTACAGCTGAACTTTGGTTCCCTAGAGGAGTATTTTCAGACCGGGCTAGGACTGAGCAAGGATGTCACTGCGCAGATCCGCCAGCGACTCCTCATCTAAAGCCAGCTCGCTTAACACCCATCTCGCTTAACACCCCGCCCGTTTAACACACTGCATTCACGACATCGCTGCTAGCGACCTGCAGGTTGCAGCGGTCAAGCGTCGTTGTAGTGGTACTCGTGGTTGTCGTTGTAGTGGTGCTTGTACTCGTGGTTGTTGTGACCTCTGGCGCCGGAATCGAATTCGCCGGCGTGTAGTTCGCTGTGGCACAACCAAGCAGCGTGTTCTCACCGCGACCGACATTGATCGCTACAGCGCAGACCGTGGTAAGCCCCGCTCCTGGCACACGCAAGATTTCGTCAAATCCGAAGTTGGCGCCGCGTGAATACTTCCGCTCTAGGTCCGGTCGAGCCGTGTTCGCCTTGAAAAACCCCATCGCCCACACCCCATTGACCATAAAAACAACGTTGATAGATTCGCGGGTGTTCCAGTCCGAGGCCCAGCCCTGCACCCTGATATTGCTTTCGTCGCGAACGACCGAATCCAAGTAGCCCGATGGAGAGGAGGATGTGCCCGGAGCGGGAGCAGGCCTACAAGAGGCCAACAACATCGCAGTTGCTGCGATCGCAATGATACCGATGCTCATTCGGGCAGTGCTGTTTCGGGACAGACTGTTTCGGGTCATGTATGGGTCACCTCGGGCTAGGTAGGGGGGGTCTAGAGATACGAGGCGAGAAAGCCCTCCACTCTGACGAGTTCGACTCTGCCGAGTTCCGGCGAGTTGCATTTAGGGTAACGGGAGATTTTCAAAAACCTTGCGGGCGGAGCAAGTGCGGCAAACCTGCCAACCCTACGACTCCCCGTCTGGATTACCCCCCGAGGGCAGTAGTAACTAGCGCTGCACCGCTTGACCCCGCATCAACTGTTCCGCTGAGCGGGCCTGTGTCGGGGTCGTCGGGCTCGAGACCCACGGCGTCCTCGATCTGGCCTATCTGTTCGGGGAATGTTTCATTGACGGTCCTCTTGACGGTAAAGACCGCTATCAATTTCAGCGAGGTGACGTAGGCCATCCGTGATGTGGTCGGCCCCTGAATCGGGAACTCCTTATTGAGCAAGATTTTGTAGTTCTGCCTCTGTTGAGCAGTCAGCGCACTCGCAATCCCCAGAGCGTCGCGATTACCCAGCCTGACAACGGCCCACTGCTCCGCCCGAACAGCAGCTTGCTTCGCAAAGTTGCCGAAGCTGGCCTTAATCCCCAAGACACCGATGGCACCGCTGATTCCTGCCGAAAGTCCCGCTTTGGCGAAGTCCACGTCGCCGTTGTTGTCGATTGCTTGTTCAACCACGCTGGTGGCAAAACCGGTGAAAGCGCCAGCGACTGCTCCGATGGCTGCTGCCGCTGCCCATGCCTGCCACGTGGCGCCAATGGTCGTGGCGGCGATTGCAGCGTAGGCACCCGCGGTAGCGATGGTGACTGCGGCGCTCAACACGATAGAAACCGCTAGACCGATCCACTGGCCCAGGCTGAAGTTGCCCGATGGATCGCTGTTGTTGAGTGGGTCACCGATGGCGAACTCGTAGCTGTTGGTTGATCCCCCAATCAGGGGGTCGCGCTGCAAGAAACGTCCGGTTGCGGGCGAGTACTCGCGGTTACCCATTCTGTAGAAGTCGTCGCCGATCGGCAGTCTCGCAGTTCCCTTCCACCCGCTCATCGACAGCGCTAGCTGTAGCGGTGTCGTTGGCACAACACGCTCATTCGTGCTGATCTGTGTGCCCCAAGGGTCATACACCGTGGTACTCACGGGCGCATTATCGCCAGAGGAAGTCCATGCCTTCGAGCCTTGCAAGTCAGAGTACTGCCACTGCACGGGGGTGCCGGTCGAGTCAAGGGCAACGGTCACGCCCTGGGGCAGATCTACGAGCTGGCCGACAATGGCACCCTCGACGTCGAGTAGCAGGTCGCCCGAGGGGCGCAGGGTGACCGCTTCCCCGCCGCCAGCAGGTGTGAACACAGCAGAGTCATCACCGGCAAATGCGATGCTGCCGCGCGGGCCCGTCGCTTCGGTCAGAATGCCTCCGGCATCGTACTCAAGCGTGCTTTCGCCAGTAGCTGTGGAACTCGGTCCTGCGTCGGCGGTCTCACCCGCACTGCTGCCGGCACTGCTCGCTGCGATTGCCGTTGTACGGCCGTGAACGTCGTAGCTCGGTGTGCCAGCAGTTGGCAGCGTGGTTCCTACAAGGCGGTCTGACTCGTCGTAGGTAAAGGTCGAGGTGACTGCCTGCCCATCAGCGTCGATGGCTGTCTGAGAGGTGCGGTTCCCATTGGCTCCAGTAGCGCCCTCGAAGGCCACGGTGGTCGAATCCGTGGTGCGGTCTATGGTGCCGGTTGCAACCGAAGACACGAGCCGGTGATCAAGGTCATAGGTGGCATCGAAGCGGAGGGTGCCGTCGGGGCCGCGTAGGTTTCTAGACAAGATGGCGCCACCACGCGAATAAACGTCGGTCTCGCCCACGCTGACATCGCCTTCGAACCCGGCATACGTCACCGAGTCAATGTTGTTGTTGGCGTCAAGGCCGAGTTCCGAGGTAGTCCCGTTCTCGTAGTTGACTCGCAGAACAGTGCTGTTCGAGCGGTATGTGGAGGTGCTCAGCGTGACCCCGTTGACTGCAACACTGTCGGGCCGGCCGTACTTGTCAAGGCCAAAGATAGACGTGCGGGTTTCGCCCGCAGCAGTGGTCTGGATCGAGGAGGTGAGATTCCCCGTCCACGGGTCATAGGTGAAGGTAGTGGTAGTCCCGCGGGCGTCGGTCGTGCGCACAACCTGGCCAGTAATCGAGACCGACTCTGTACCGGTATTGCTGACTCCTTGGCTCACCACCGTGGATGCAGCTTCGAGTGGGTTGCCATTAAGCAGAGGTGTGTTAAGGGCCGAGTACGGTGCACCGACACCCGTGACAGAACCCCCCGAGGCCGAACCATCGGCCCGGTAATTGATGCAGGTCTCGGTCCCTTGACCTGTCGCCTTTGTGGTGCCGCCTGCGGCGTTGTAGGACTGCTCGGTGGAGATGCCACCTGGCCGAGTCGTGCTTGCTAACAACCCGCCCTGTAAGGCCGATCCGTCACACCCCGCAGCGGGGGCAGTGGCATCGTGATAGCCGTAGGTAGTGGTCTTGCCGCCTGGTCCGGTCCAGCTCAGATGCTGGCCATAGTGGCCATCTCTGCCGGTGTAGGTGTCCCATGTGTGGCTAACCGTTGCCCCGGACTCAGAGGTCTGGCTCACTAGGTTGCCCGAGCCCGTCGTCCAGTCATACTCAGAGACCTGTCGCATTCGCACGGCACCGCTCGGACTAGGGGCTAGCTGATCGGTGACGATCTGCTCGGTGACTTGATTCAAGCCGGGGCTAGTCTCCGGCCGCCCGATTGGATTCCATTTCAGGTTCGCGCCGGCGCCTGTCGCGACTTGTAGATCTAGCGAAGCTGCGCCGCCTGCGTTTGAGACCACTTCGGCCTGCAGATCGGCCGCTCCATCACGACCCAGTTGCACCTCGCAAGGGTTTTTGACAGTGCATGCCCGCCCATTGACAATCAGTCGGGCTCGGTCATCGCTGCGGAACGAGTACGTTCCCGCAGTCTCGGTAACGAACTTTCCGGCGAGTCGTCCGCTCCAGACTCCACCGTTGCCCGAGGGATTCGAGGTCCAGCCGAACTGCATCTTCTGGGGAACTTTCCCCGCAATTCGGGGCC
>JBIKPA010000076.1:0-11804 GCA_044357715.1 Microthrixaceae bacterium | reverse complement strand
AGAACGTGGAAGTCGCTGACTGATTGATACACCCAGTACACGCAAAAACACCGCATATAGTCCAAAAGCCAGCGAACACAACGCCACCAATGCCAGAAGATCCATGAGTTTCCCGCTCGGAGCCCACCATTGATAGATCCCCCAAACCAGCAGCCCAACTAGAACTGAGCCAACCATTGAAGGGAGAAGTAAGGAGGGAAGGATCCAGTTCCCGGTTCGGCCGCGAAGCGAAATCACAAGAACGCTAGAACCAATTACAAACGCCAAACTGTGCGCTAACCCAAGGGCAAGTACTAGGTCTGTTCCGGTTGCAAATACCGCCGCTGCAATCATGGATAACACTCCGACAAATGCGGCGCACCCCCCAGCTAGCGCAGGAATTCGGCTGTTGCCATACACATACCAAGCGCGCGCTAGCAAGAAGAATGCCCCATATGGCAGTAGCCCAAGTCCGAGCGAAGCTAGTGCCGCTGCAAGAAGCTCTATTCCTTGAGCATCCTTTGCCGACCCAAACGCAAGGACGGTCATTGCAGGCACAGCAAGCGCAGCGCACATCGCGCTGATCGGCAACAACAACACGCACATCGAATCGAGCGCCCAGCGGAGCGAAGCGACAAAAGCAGTGGTATCACCTGCCTGATGTTCGGCCACTAGTTCAGGAAGGATCGTGGTGTGAATTGGCTGCGCAATGATTCCGTAGGGAGCAAGAAAGAAAAACCAGCCCACCTGATAGGCAACTACCCCACCCTCGACGGCTCCCCCGGCAATCATCGCAGCGCCAAGCAACAGCGCCGCAAATCCGTGCTGCAAGCTGGCCCAACCCGAGAGCCCAATGACCTTCCTCAGGCCATCGTGGTGTCTTGTGAATCTTGGCCGCAGAGAAAACCCGCTTCGCCACACAGCGATCGAGGGTACGGCGACAAATGCAACAACTCCGAGCGTGCCTCCAAGAGCGAGCAGCAACTTTTCGTTGGTGCTGAGTTCCAAGCCCGGGTCCGGACCAGCCACGTATCGAAAGGCCAACAAGAACCCAACCATCACCAAGGTATTGCCGATAGGTGCCAACGCAGCCACAACAAAGTTTCGTTTGGCATTGAGCACGGCAGTAGAAATTGCACCTAGGCCATACAAAACAACTTGTGGAATAAAGAACAGCAACAAGAACGTAGTGAGTGCTTGTTGCTGACTTGCAATCGTTGGATCCTCGACAGCGGCAGTGAGCAGGTCTGCAATCCAAGGCGCTGCGAGCATGCCAATCACGGCTACTAGGCCAAGCACGATGATCGCAACGCCGAGCAACTCGCCGGCTAGGTGTTCGGCACCTTCTTGGTCTTCACGGTCAAGGTACCCAACAAAAGTAGGAACCAAAACTGCAGAGAGAGCCCCCGCAGCGAGCAGTTCGAACAGAACATTCGACACTGTGTTGGAACTCTGAAAGGCGTTGCCAAGATAGGTAGTTCCAAGAACTGCCGCAATGAAAAGCACACGAATTCCACCAAAGCCACGTGATACGGCAGCCGCCGCACCCATCCCTGCGGCTGAACGGGACACTGCACGTGAACCGCTAGCCGGATCACTCATGGGCCAATCCAAGGCGGCAGCACGCCGTCTACTCCGGGGCCATATCCGAAGTTGCCGCTGATGCCCCTTTGTAGGTCTGCAGCGGCCAGAACTGAGCCAACCCTGCCGGCAATTAGATCAAGATCGTCGACGGTAGAGACACCTAAATCTTTGCCAACTAGCGCAGCGCGCAAAATATCACCGCGCTGTGCAGGGTTCTTTTCTTCTTGGTCACCTGCCACAAATACCTCTGCGAGCACGGTTGGAATCTCTAGCGCCGAAGCGGCATCAGCTAGCTCGCCTGCAGCAGAACCCGGCTGCTCCAAACTGGATTCAGTGCCTGTGACAACAAACAACGCAGAGAGCTTCCCACCCGCCCCATCCGTCCCGTCAACACTGAGGAGTTTCAAAAATCCAGCCTCTTCGAGTTGTTTCAACACCGGATTGCTTGACAGTGCAGCTAGCCGAGAAGGAAGCGCTGTCTCGTTCGGAGCAGTGCCGTTCGGATTAGTGCTGCTTGGAGTAGTGCTGACATCTCCGGCGGGAGCTGCAGTTGTGCTTGTAGAAGTAGTTGAGCTCGTCGTACTCGAGGAGTTAGGAGGCCCAGAGACCTCTTGTCCCAAAATCAAACTCCACGCCAAACGTTGGAGTTGAGCGACTGAAAGATCAGCCGAATCCGCAATCTGAGCAAACTGCGCACGGTCTGCTTTGTCTTTCAGATCCCAACGGGGGTCAAGTGCCAAGACGCCAGCCACGCTCGCTCCCGACTGACGAACTCGCTGCACTAGGTCCTCAACCGGGCCGAGTTCAACCCCTGGCTCGACCACAATTACTGCGGTGGTGTCAAGCAGTTGGCCTTCTACCGCGAATGGGGCAGAGGCCTCTACATAACCCTGCAGGTTCTTTATCTCGTCATTCTTGATGTCGATAGCTGCAACGGTGTCATTCAGATTCGCTTCGACGCGCCCTAAGCGATCTTTCAACGAGTCAGAAATCCCCCCGTCGAGTACAGACCCGAGCACCACTCCAACGGCCAAAGCCAAAAAGAACGCAACAATCGACACGAGGTAGAAACGAAAGGTCACCATGTTAAGAAAGCCGTCCAGTCAAGGAATAGAAGATATCTCGCAGGTCAACCCACACCGTGCGCAGCAATAACTGCAGGGAATCGGAGACCACTGCAACGGCCAAAATCACAACGAGCGCAGCAGCCACCAGCATCAGAATGTCTCGGCGGCGAACTCGGCCCGTATAGAGCTGGCTCACACCTTTGGCATCGATCAGCATTGGTCCAAGTCGGAGTCGAGTCAGGAAGGTCGAGGACATACCTGCTCGGCCTTTGTCTAAGAACTCAACCATGGTTGCATGAGTTCCCACAGCTACGATCAACTCCGCACGGCATTCATAAGCAAGCAACATTGCGGCATCCTCGCTGGTGCCTTCAATAATGAACTCCTGATAGGGCAGGCCTTGTTCTTGAAGCTCCTCCCTGCCGGGTGCACGGCCGTCAGGATGAACGTGGTGAACCAGTTCTGCACCACAGTTCCACGCCCGCTCTGAGAGAGAGTCGAAGTCACCGATAATCATGTCGGGTGTGAACTTCATGTCGAGAAGTGCATCGGCGCCACCGTCCACTCCAACCAGAACAGGGTGAAACTCGACGATGTAGTTACGCAATGCACGCAAGTCTTCTTTGTAGTCGTGGCCACGCACGACGATCAACACATGACGGCGTTCAAACTTCGTGCGAATTTCTGGAACCTGTATCGGTTCGAATAGCAGCCGAGCTTCTTTTTCAACGTATTCCAAGGTGTTGACGGCAAAGCTTTCGAGTTCGTTACCAATGGCATCACGAGCCAGTTCCATCTTTGTTTCGACTAGCTCAAGGTCAAGGATTTCGCCCCTACAAATTTCGGTTCCTTCGCGAAGGATGATTCCATCTTCGATAGTGATGGTGTCTCCGTCGCACAGTTCTTCCATGACATCGGTTCCAACTGCATCCACAATGACAATTCCGGACTCTGCTACTCGCTTAGGTCCGCCGTTGGGGTATCGCCCAGAGATTGACGGAGAGGCATTCACCACGGCTGCCACTTGTGCTGCGGCAAGCCCTTCTCCTGCGACCCGGTCTAGGTCACGGTGATTAATGACGGCAATCTCGCCTGGTTTGAGTCGCTTCACTAGGTCTTTGGTTCGACGGTCAACCCTAGCTATGGCAGTGATCGACACTCTTGCAGGCACTGTGGTTGCAGGCACCGTGGTTTCAGGCACCGTGGTTTCAGGCACTGTGGTTTCAGACAATGCAGTGACCAGTTTCTGAAATCTGAATGAACTGCAGGTGTTTCGGACAGGGAGTGCGTGCGCAAGTCATGATCGGTGTTAGATGCTAGAGCAAACCACCCTTGCCGCATAGGTTCAGGGTTCTTCCGCCATGCGACCAAGCCGATCTAGTGCCCGGAGAGGGCCTACACGCTCGATCACTGCGCTAAACGACACACGCTCGCTCAGCATGTTCATGAACAACAAAACAAACAGCACGCCGAGTCTGATGGGTGCATTCTGTGTGAGTACCACTGCCAGACCAATCGCGGCCCCGAGCGGATTTGCGCCAGTATCACCCAACATAACTCGTTCTTTGAGTTCTGCCGGCAACATGCCGCAGGCAGCGCCGACTGCAATACACAGGCCAATGAGACCCGTGAACGTCTCGAGCCCAAGGTTGGCTAAGAGAACTGCTGAAACCCCGCAGGCCAGCACTAGTCCCAGAAGACAGAAGCAAGCGAATTTGGTGACTCGTCCCGGTGCTCGATCAAAAAGATTCGCAAGATTTGCTGCCAAGGCAATGATTGCGCCGTCGATCAACAACCAGAGAAGCGAGTTCTGCTGAAGTGGCAAAACCAGTACCAGTGCGAATGCAGGACCGGCGATCATTTTTAGTGAACCTGCGGTGAGCTTTCCCGCAAATACCGACTTCACGTGGCCCCGATAGCCAGAGCTTCCCGCGTCTTGTGCCAAGTCATCTAGCAAGCCAAGAAGCCCGAACCCAGACACGGCAAGGGCGGTAAGTTCACATGAGGTGACCAAACCTGCCGGCAAGCGCACATTGACTGCAGTAAGAACAGAGAGCATCGCAGTCAGGCAGAACACCGACAACACAATGACAATTCCGCCGGAAGTTGGAATCGGCTGCCCCCGGTAGTTCGTTCGGAGGAAGACCTCGCGTTGAAGCATGTCTGTGAGTGCCCGGAACAAAACTGCACCAAGGCAAACCCCGAGGAGCAGCGCAACCGGAAGAACAATCATGAATGCTCTGTCCGGCGCTCGCCTTGGGCAGTGCTGAGCAACTCAAATGCATGGTCGCGAGCTATCGCACTGTCAGGCGAGCCCGAGAGCATACGAGAGAGCTCAATCAGGCGGTCCTCCTCATGAAGGACCACTGCTGTGGTTCGTGCAGACCCCAGCTGTTGGGTCTTCGCAACGAGAACCTGTTGGTCTGCAAATGCCGCCACCTGCGGGAGGTGGGTCACCACGATCACTTGGCCGTGTACACCCAGCGCTGCGAGTGCCCGACCAACGCAAAGGGCTGCCTCACCGCCGATACCTGCATCAACCTCATCGAACACCATCGTGGGAGGTGCGTCAGACAGCACTAGCCGTAGCGCAAGCATCACCCGACTCAGTTCTCCTCCGGATGCAACTTTGCTCAGGCTTCCCATCGCTGAGCCAGGGTTCACGGCAATCCTGAGCTCAACGAGCTCTCCAGCGCCGGGCAGTTCATCGGTATCTGTCACCCTCACTTCAAGCTTCGCTCCTGCCAAAGCCAGGCCCACAAGGTGGTCTTCAACCGCTGCGGCAAGGCCCGATGCGGCGGCGCGCCGCTTCTTACCGATTGCCTCACTCACCTTTTGAAGCTCGGCAACTGCAGTTGCGAGTTCTGCCTCATGGCCTGCCAGAGTTGCGTCGTGAGCGGTAAGGTCCTCAAGGCGATCACGGGCTTCATCTGCATAAGCCACTACCTCCGACAACGAGTCGCCATATTTGCGACGAAGTTCGACGAGCATCTGCCGACGTGAACGCACTTGGTCAAGTCGCTCCTCATCGGGTTCTATTGACTCACCCAGTTGACGCAATTCACCTGCACAGTCCTCCAACTCTGCAGCAGCATCGCGAAGGCGTGCCAGCACAAGTGCAAACGGCGAGCGATCTACGAGTTTGTTCATTGCTCGCGCTAGAAGATCATTGGCTGCGCCCTCGTCGCTCAGTGCCGCAACTGCCAAAAACGCAGCCTGTTGATGCGCAAGTGCGCCAGAGAGGAGATCCTGTTCTTGATCAAGTAGCAGTTCTTCACCAACCACGGGCGACACTCGATCGATCTCTTCTAATTGAAAGCGAAGCAGATCAATCTCTCGCATTCGTGAGCGTTCGTCGCCGCCCAATTCCTCGAGACGTGTCCTCGCTTGTTCAACCTGGCGACGGGCATGTAGCAACGGTGTTCGATCAATGCCTGCAAACTCATCAAGCGCAGCGCGCTGGGTGCGCGGTTGCAACAAGGCTTGTTGCGCATGTTGGCCATGGATCTCCAACAGTTCTGCGCCGATCTCTGCAAGGGCTGCAGCAGTTGCAAGTTCGCCGTTGATATAGGCCCGTGATCGGCCAGATGCTGGCAGGATTCTGCGAAGCACCCACTCGGTTTCACCTCGGGCAAATAACCCTTCGACGGTTGCCTCGCTAGCACCGGAGCGCACACGGTCTGAGTCTGGACGGCCGCCGAGCAGAAGGTTTAAGGCCTCGACCACCATCGTCTTGCCAGCACCGGTTTCGCCGGTCAGCGCAGTCAGGCCCGGCCCCATGGGTATCCGCGCATCTTCAATGACACCCAGGTTTTTCACCACGAGTTCCACCAGCATTGTGCCTTGATCGTAGGTGAAGCGCTGCCAAGAGATTGGCACCCGCCGCACAGCACAAGAACTCATAACGCAGCGGCCTCAGCAGTGCACCTCTTGTGCCAACTCCGCTACTTAGGAGTCAACCCGAACTTCTCGCGTAGCACGGAGTGAAAGTCGTGACCCCCAAAGGTGACGAATCGTGCGGGATGTGCGCTTGCGGTACACACCACAGAGTCACCCGGTGAAAGCGGGGCACCCGTGCGGCCATCAACCGAAACCCCGGCTAGGCGATCCCCCGACACTGTCACAGTGATACGGCAGTCGGGTTGCAGAACCAGGGAACGGTCAAACAACATGTGCGCAGCAACCGGTGCCATCAACATGGCTCGATGGCGAGGGTCAATGATTGGTCCGCGCACCGAGAATGCATACGCTGTTGAGCCAGTTGGAGTGGCAAGAATCAGACCATCGCACACATAGGTCGTGAACGGCCGGCCATCGAGATCCACGTCAAGGCGAACAGTTCGGCCCATCTGCGATTTTTCGATCACCACCTCGTTGAGAGCATCGTGCTCCTCGACTGCGCCACCTTGTCTAGTAGTGACTACGTGAACTCGCAATCGTTCTTCAAGGGTGTAAGAACCCGCCAAAAAACGTTTCAGGGCCATGCGAAGACCCGCAGGTTCAACCTCTGTCAGATAACCCAACTGACCAAGATTGATACCCAGTACGGCCACGTTTTCTTGAGTAGCTAACTCAACTGCACGCAGCATCGTTCCATCGCCACCAAAGCTCAAGATGAGGTCTGCGCCGATAGCAATTTTCTCGGCGGGCATACCCAACTCGGGCATGCCCAGCGCAATTGCATCCTCGGCAACCAAGCGCACCTCATGGCCTCTTGATCCAAGCCAATCAATGGCATCTCGTGCCAAGGCCTCGGCGCGTTCACGATGCATGACAAGGCCAAAGATGCTCATGTCGTCCCCGCTTCGGCTTTATGCCCAGCTTCGCTCAGGAGCACAGCATCTATCAGCCTCAACGATTGATCTTGCTGTTCCATATCATGCAGTCTGGCACTCTGGGGCTTTGAGAGATACAAGAGAAACTCAAGATTCCCCTCTGACCCTCGAAGTGGCGAACTCTGCAGGTCGCGAAGTTCTGCGCCATGAGATCGGGCCGACTGAAGCACCCTCATCAGCGTGCTGCGCCAGACAAGCGGATCAGTAATGACCCCCTTCCCCCGACTGCTCTCCTCTCTCGTTGCCTCGAACTGCGGCTTGACTAAAAGCACGAGCCAACCATCAGCGACACAGCAATCCAAGAGGACATTCATGACAACAGTGAGTGAGATAAAGGAGAGATCGGCAACCACTGCATCGAAAGCCCCAAGAGATTCAGACTCAACATGGCGCAGGTTGGTGCGCTCAAGAACAACCACGCGGGGGTCAGTTCGAATCCTCTGGTGCAGTTGGCTGTGTCCAACGTCAAGAGCCACGACTTCAAGCGCTCCGGCTTGCAGCAGACAGTCTGTAAAGCCGCCGGTTGACGCACCGGCATCAAGCACCCGCAAGCCTTCGGCGCTGAGCGAAAAGCTTTCCAAAGCAGCGAAAAGCTTCTCTCCGCCGCGCCCGACGAAGCGACTAGGCGGGCCCTGCATTTGGACTGACTCCGAGGCATCAACTTGCCGTTGGGCGTTGAGCGCAGGCGCTCCTCCAACAAATACGAGGCCCGCTGCGATGCTCTGGCGCGCCTCGTGTGCGGATGCAGCCAAGCCTCTGCGAACTAGTTCTGTGTCTAAAGGTCGGCGCACAGCTACAGACTACCGAGGCAGGTTTGCTTCAGCAGCAAGTATCCCCTCAACAATTCCAGCCAAGTCCGACCCTATGTGGGCAGGACTAGGCGTTACGGGCAAGTCGGACTCCGTTGTGATACCACTCAGAACCAAGGCAAACTCGGCCCCTAAGCGGGCTGCTAACTCGCCGTCGGTCTCGGCGTTGTCGCCCACAACAATATCAATGCCGCCAAAATGTTGCAGCAGCACCTGAGCCATTGCGGAATGAGGCTTACCGGCTACCCGAGCTTCAACTCCCGTTGCCGCAGCGATAGCAGCAATCAGCGATCCATTGCCTGGCAGTACCCGAGGACCGATTGCGCTGCTTGCAGGGAAGGTTGCATCGTCGTTCGTTGCCAAGAAACTCGCCCCTGCGCGAATGGCATCAGCCGCTAAGGCAATACGCGAACGGTCCCAGATGCTGTAGGCGCCAACGACAACCGTGTCGACTCGAGGCGCCGGACCATCGGAGGGTAAATCGTCAACATTGACTGTTGCGATCCCAGCTTCAACAAAGACCTGGCTCAGAGACTGATCGCCTAGGACCAATACGGTCTGATCAGCTGTGCAACAGGCCGCAGCAGCCTGCGCAGCAGTGACAACTGCGATCCCCTCAATTCCAAACTCGCTGAGCGCTGCTAATTTCATCTCTGGCGATTGGGCATGATTCGTACAAAAAACCACGTCATGGCCAGCGTCTAGCAGCGCATGAACCGCTGTGTCTGAGCCAACAATGAGCTCGGTTCCTCTCCAGATCACACCGTCAAGATCAATAGCAATTCTAGTCACGAGGCCACTTTTGCACAGAGTCTCAATCACCCCTGCACTCAAAAGTCTTTGCAGGCTGTAAATTGATTGATCTGCACTTCTTCTGCAGCAGTTTTCGTCAACAGTTTTACTGAACAGTTCCAAACAACCAGTCTTTGTCAACTAGTAGCCATCAGAAAAGGATCCAGTATGAATGAGCAGCAGCTCGCCAAGGCCAGCAACGACGCAGGATTTATTGCTGCACTTGACCAAAGCGGTGGAAGCTCTCCAAAGGCGCTCGGCCTATATGGAGTAGAGGAAAGCTCTTATTCCGGAGATGCCGAAATGTTCGACATCATCCATGAAATGCGGACCCGCATCATCACTAGCCCCAGTTTTGACGGCGATAGGGTGCTTGGCGCCATCCTGTTTGAAAACACGATGGATCGAAAGATCGAGGGAATCGGAACAGCGCAGTTTTTGTGGGAGAAGAAGCAGGTCCTTCCGTTCTTGAAGGTTGATAAGGGCCTTGAGGACGAAGTAAACGGCGCTCAGGTCATGAAGCCCATGCCAGAGCTTGATGCGCTCTTGAAGCGCGCAGTCGACAACGGTGTGTTTGGAACCAAGATGCGATCAGTCATCAAAGTCGATGACCCTGCTGGCATCCAGGCCGTAGTCGATCAGCAGTTTGCTGTAGCGAAGCAAATTCTTGCCGCAGGCCTTGTTCCGATCATCGAGCCGGAAGTCGATATCAACAGCCCGTCCAAAGCTGCTGCCGAAGAACGACTCCGTTCGGCGCTCACCGAGCAACTTGATGCCCTTGAGCCCGATCAGAAAGTCATGCTGAAGCTCACCCTGCCCGAGACCGACGACTTCTACTCCTCGCTCGTTGAGCATCCTCAGGTGGTTCGAGTTGTTGCGCTCTCTGGTGGATATAGCCGAGAAGAGTCGAATGCTCGCCTCACTCGTAACCACGGTGTCATTGCGAGCTTCTCTCGAGCACTCACAGAGGGCCTGACCGCTCAGCAGACCGCTGAAGAGTTCAACGCTGCGCTTGACGCATCTATCGCCAGCATCTGTGCGGCCTCAGCAACCTGAGATCAGCCAAGGCCAGCAGCGCGGTCGGACGCATCTAAGAAACTCGGGTCTGCTCGGGCAATTCGCCCGAACAGTACCCGCGCCTGCGGTACGTCTCCCGAGCGCTCGTATAGGTCTGCTAGGGCATATGCTCGCCGAAGATGGTGCTCCATAGGCCGTTTCGGAAAACGAAACCCCTTGGCCAGCAGGCGGACTGCACTCGACAACTCTTGTTGGTCGGCAAGGGCTCCAGCAGCGACAATTCGACCTTCACTGACTAGGGCGCCACTAGGAGAGGACTCTCGGAGCTCCTCCCAGAGACGGTCAACCTCTTTGTACTGTTTGAGTGCCCGACGGCAATCGGCCAGTACGGGGTGTTGCTCGGTGCTGCCGTTACTCAAGGCCACAAAGGCATCTAACTCCCGAGCAGCTTCTTTAAACTTTCCTAGCCGGTACAAGGTGAGGCCGTGCAGTTCTCGCACCTCTGGAAGATCTGGAACCTCTTTAGCAATGGGGCCAAGAATCTGACGTGCCTGACCGAACCTCTCAGAGGCAAACGCGTCTGCCGCTTCGCCAAGACGGCCCTCTAGTCGCGCTGCACGCTTTGCCCCAACCAACTCAACTAGCTGCGGAGCGTGAACAGTGATTGACGTCGTAGAACTACTGCCACTGTTGCCACTGTTGTTTGAAGGGTTCGAGCGTCGTTTCTGGGCTGAACCGGAGGAACTACCAGAGTGAACTTGGCCTTCATCAATCCAGATCTCTGGTTCTGGGACAACAAAGCCCTCGCCTGGCTCTCTTGGTGCAGGACGATCTCTGAGCTTTGGAGGAGCAGGAACTTCTCGGGTGTCCTTCGGCCGGCGGCTACTTGGTCGTCCCGATGACGGTCGCCCCGAGGAGGGTCGGCCTGAATCCGGGCGCCCAGATGAGGGTCGAGAAGAAGAGGATCGAGGCTGAGAAGGCCGATCTGTTGGCAAGAAACGCACCTAACGCTACGGGGAGTTCTCTCCCGAGGGGAATCGCAGTCTAGGCGAGGATTGACCAGAGACCCGAACCGAAAAAGACGAAAAGGGGAGACGCAAGCGTCTCCCCTATCGAAAGAAATCTGGCGGCGTCCTACTCTCCCAGGGACATTCGTCCCAAGTACCATCGGCGCTGGAGGGCTTAACTTCTGTGTTCGGGATGGGAACAGGTGTGACCCCTCCGCTATGGCCACCAAAATCAGTTGTCAAATGAGCGGCGGACCCAAAAGAGGGTCCAGCGACAACTCAAGGACTTCATTGCGAGCACGAACGACTGTGTAGAAACCCAAGCCCTCGGCCGATTAGTACCGGTCAGCTGAACGCATTACTGCGCTTACACTTCCGGCCTATCAACGTGGTGTTCTGCCACGGGCCTTACCAGGTTAACCCTGTGGGTAAATTCATCTTGGAAGAGGCTTCCCGCTTAGATGCTTTCAGCGGTTATCCCGTCCGTAGGTAGCCAACCAGCCATGCCCTTGGCAGGACAACTGGCACACTAGAGCTACGTCCATCCCGGTCCTCTCGTACTAGGGATAGCTTTCCTCAATTTACCTACGGCTGCAGAGGATAGGGACCGAACTGTCTCACGACGTTCTAAACCCAGCTCGCGTACCGCTTTAATGGGCGAACAGCCCAACCCTTGGGACCTGCTTCAGCCCCAGGATGCGATGAGCCGACATC
>JBIKPA010000266.1:0-3367 GCA_044357715.1 Microthrixaceae bacterium | reverse complement strand
AGGTGAACGAGCTCCCAGTCGAGTACGGCACGCAGGCCGTCTTCCCCGATGATGAAGTTGCCGAGTCGAAAGTCCCCGTGAACGATTGCGGTGCTCAAGGTCTGGGGACGGTTGCTTTCTAGCCAGCGGATCGCAAATTCAAAGGTCGGACTCGGCATATCGAGCGAGTCGAGTGTGAGGCGAATTTGCTTGAGCGGGTCTCCTCTGTGAAGGGGAGCGACCTGCTGCGGATCGATAGCGTGAAGGCCTGCGAGGAAGGTGCCGCAGGCGCTGGCAAGGCGTGACCGAGCCTCCTGATATTTCTCATCTCGCAGAATCCGGCGAGCGATTGTTTCGCCCTCAATCCGCTCCATGACGATTCCGGCTGATCCGAAGAGATCGGGGGAATCGGTATCGAGGAGGACCTGCGGGACGGCAAGCCCAGCCTGAGCAGATGCCCGAAGGCAGCGCGCCTCGGTGCCCATCGTTCCTGGCCAACCCGGCCGAGTCGGGGGATCACGACGAAGCACAAGTTCGTGGACCGAGCCGTCGGCCTCAGTTGCATCAAAGCTCCAAGTCTCTCGTGAAGCGCCACCAGGCAGCCGGCGAAGCCCAGAGATTGAGAGAGCCCCTAGCTGAGGTTCAAGTGCTGTTGCTAAGTCGGCCGACAGGTTCTGGATCTGCGAAGACACAGTGCAACACTACGGTGCTTTGTTCCGGGAATGCAGAGGGCCGGTATCCCCTTTCGGCGGATACCGGCCCTCTGATTGCTATGACAGGGGGCTGTGGACCCTGTCTGGAGTGAGATTTTTAGACGCTGAGAAGGTCTCGAGCCCCAGTATCTGCTGATGGGTGGCGAAGCTTGGACATGGCCCGAGCCTCGATCTGACGGATGCGCTCACGAGTGAGTGCAAAGTGTTCGCCAACTTCTTCCAAGGTGCGTGGCTCGCCACGATCAAGTCCAAAGCGGAGTTTGAGTATCTCACGTTCGCGCTCGTCAAGGGGGGACAGTAGGCGGCCAATTTCTTCTGGAAGCAAGGCAACCGAGGCGGCCTCGAATGGTGTGATCGCACCCCGGTCGGGGACAACGTCTCCGAGTTCGGCATCGCCATCCTCACGCAGTGGCGTGGAAAGCGAGAGTGTGTCGGCTGCGAACAGCAGTGTCTCGGTGACCTTTGCTTCTGGCATCTCAAGGTCTGCAGCGAGTTCGGCCAGAGTTGCCGGACGACCGAGAGCGGTCTCGAGACGGGTGCGAGCTTTTTGCACGCGGTTCATGGTGTCACCAGCATGTACAGGCAGGCGGATGGTGCGACCGGTATTAGCGATGCCGCGAGTGAGAGCCTGACGGATCCACCAAGTTGCATAGGTGGAGAACTTGAAACCCTTACGCCAATCGAACTTCTCGACGGCATGCATCAGGCCAAGATTGCCTTCTTGTACTAGATCAAGAAGCGGCATTCCCGAGGCCTGGTACTTCTTGGCGATGGACACGACAAGACGCAGGTTGGACTGAACGAAAGTGCGCTCAGCATCCTCTCCATCTCGGGTGAGGCGCTTGAGTTCACGCTTGCGGGCTGGTGAGACGCTCTTGCCAGCTGCTTCAAGCTCGGCGCGTGCTTCGCGGCCTGCTTCCATGGCTTGTGCAAGACGGGCCTCATCATCTTTGGTGAGGAGCGCATACTGGCCAATGTCTTTCAGATACATTCTGACGAGATCTTCTTCGTCACGTTCTACTCGCTGGTTTGCCACCGATTAACCTCATTGATAGTGAGCGGGCGATCACTGCTTGTAGCTAGTGGGATTACCCAACTACTAACACTGACCGAATCTCTAGTGTACGGGTGGTGTCAAGACCCCTGAAAGTGATTAATGCGCGAACCAAGAAAAATCCTGTGACGAAAGTCTCAGGGGTATTCCAGTATCCCCTTATTGAGTGGGATCCGCGTTCGCCGTATCGGTAACAGTGTTACGAAAACTGTAGGGGAAACCTCTCAGAAATCCGTATTTAGTCCGAAAGACTCACTCTCTGAGCGCCAGCTTGTTCTGCCAAGTCCAAACTGCGCTTACTGCAGGTCAAAAGGATCACTTGTCGGTTCTGTGAGGCCTTGGCAAGAAGGGCCATGGCCTGGGGGGCACGTTTGTCATCAAGGTGTACGAGCGGATCGTCGCAGATGAGGGGTAGCCATACCCCGGTGCGCTTTGACTGGTCCTCCGCCACGGCAAGACGAAGCGCTAGATAGAGCACTGCTCGCGCACCAGTCGAGAGTTGCAGCGCTTGGATGGAGCCGCCTTCGACTAGATCAACTATGAGTTTGACCCTGCTGGATCCTTGAGGCGAGCCATCTTCGGAGTCACGCGCCGCTCGAACGCCTGCCCAGCTTTGAGCAACAGAAATCGCTAGCTTGCTGGTGCGCTCAATGAGCTTTGGTTGGTTTTGCAGGTCTGCAAGGTCGGCTTGATCGGCTAGGAGCGTTGCTGCAACTGCATAGATCGCGGCCTGAACGGCAGCTTCTGATTGTTCCTCGTTGAGTGCAGTAAGTGTCTCATTGAGTTTGAGAATCTCGCCCTCTTTTTTTAGGTCCTCTAGTCGTTGCTGAAAGCGGCCTAACTGAGCGTTCATCCCATCGAATTCCGCATCAGCCTGAGCGTGAAGTGCATCAACCTCACTTTCACGGTGACTCAACTCATCGGCGTTTTCGTATTTGAGTAGCAGAGCATCTACTCGTTCTGAGCCAGCGATCTGATCTTGTAGAGCTGACTCCTCGCCTTTAACCTGCTGAAGAAGCCCTTCACGCTCAGCTAGCAGATTCTTGGACTGCTCTGCCTTTCTCGTGATGTCAGCTAGATCAATTACTTGGCCGGGCTGAACGACTGCTTCGCAGAGCGTTTGGCTTAGTGAATTGTGGTCCTGCAGAGATGCCAAGGCTTGAACTGCCTTCGTAGCTAAGTCTGAAGCCGTACGAAAGACTGCGAACTGATCTGTTGCCGAAGTGAGTGGCGTCTGTATTGGTAGCTGTAGTGAACTGAGCTGCTCTTTGATTCCTGCCTCGGCTTGGTCGATCTGGGCAGCTGCCTGATCTGCACTTTGCTGAGCTAGCACGCAGCGCTGTTGAGCAACTGAACAAGAATCAATTGCAGATCGAGCAACTTGGTAGTTGCGGAGCAAAGAACTCACTTCTGCCGGGTTGATCACATTCGGAAGGGCTGCATCTGTAAGGGCGACCTGTAGCGCTTTGAGCGTGTCGCTGTGTTTTTGCTCGGCCTTTTTCTGGTTGATTTCTCGTTCTGCCAGCGTACTTATTTGTTGGTTCAGCAGAGTTGCCGAGGAACTGACGTGATTTGCAGCTTCGTTGACCTTTGCATAGTCGGCCTGCTGGCTTTGTGGTGG
>JBIKPA010000265.1:0-3389 GCA_044357715.1 Microthrixaceae bacterium | reverse complement strand
TCTTCGTGCTCTGGATCAGACAGCGCAGCAGAAAGTGGATTTTTAGTCAGCGTCAGGAATGCAAGACCAAAGGCAAATGGTACGGCCACGATGCGAAGGTTGGCATAAAACATCTGCGCTACGGCCCACGCAATCCAAGCAATCGCAAATGCCCGCCCGGGGCCCGCTCGCTTGGCTGCACTGAAGGCCAACATCAGTAGCAAGACGACTGCAATAATTCCTGGGATGCCATGCTCGCCGAGCATCCGGGTGAACTCCGTATGCGAAGAAGCCTCATTGAGGCATTGATCAGAGCGTATTTGGCAGACCTCGTACCCAAGTCTTTGATACTTCGTCATTCCCGGGCCAACACCGAAGAGAAAGTTTTCCGTAAAGATCTCGGCATCATTGGCAGCAAGATCAGTTCGAGAGGATTTCGTATTCGAGAAGCGATCCTCAAAGGCTCCGCCGGTGAAATCTTCAAGCCAAGGGAAGACCACAAAGTACGCAAGGGTGAATGAGACTGCCGCTACGGTCAAAATTCCATTACGTACCCGTCGGTTTCTGGCCTGGGCCAAAGCAAACGCAGCCATTGCAATACCCACTGCAAATGATCCGCCACGAGAGAAGGTGAGCAGTACCTGTATGCCAAGGATTGCTGCCAGAACAGAGGCAACAATCTTGGCTGCCTTGTCTCGTTCCGAAATGATCAAGAAGATGGAAGCCATGATCCCAAGCGATAGCGCCGAGGAGACCTGCACGGGCCCGAATCCACCAGAGGTGACAAAGTTGGACTGCCCACTGAAATTGATGCTGCCCGCTGCCGCCAGTTCGGATCGGATATCTGCCACTGCGATTGTGAGTGGGCCAATGGCGGAAATCAGTGTCACCCAAAGTACGCGCCGATAGAGCCAAGGAGTGATTCGGACCTGAGAGGTGAACATCACAAAAGTGGCAAGCGCTAGCGGGCCGCTGAGAGCGAAAGCAATGATTTCTCTAGCTCCGGTCCCGGTGGTGCCAATCGTCACGGCCATCGCTGGCAGCATGACTGCGGCATACAGAAGTGCAAGTCTTCCGTCTCGGCCGATGCGCTGGAGCACAAAGAGGATTGCGAAACTAGACAAAACGATGAACATGTAGGGCGCAGCGAGGTAGAAAATTGGCGCCCGTACTTGTCGCCACAGAACCTCGCTCCCCGTGATATATGCAAGGACGCAAATCAGAACGGCGAGATTTCTCTTGAGCACTGCATAGAGACCAAACAGCAGGATTGCAGCGGCGTGCACGAGTCCAAGGATGCGGAGTTCTTGCAGTGCTAGGGCAGTTGCAATCTCTAGCAGGATTGCCCCCACAAGGATTGTCCATCGAGGTATGGGCAGGTTTGTTGAAGCGGCCTGCTTGGGGGCGAGGCCTGGGATTCCGCTAGTACTGGTATCGACGGCGGTCAACATTTCCCCCTATTCGTAACTCCGTTGAGTGTACCGGTGCACTCACGAGAAACCGCAGCGTCAGTAGAGGTGATCTTTGATTTCTGCCGGTATCCTAAGAGGGTGTCAGCGGTTGTTTGGGGAGCTTTGTTGTGGTGAATCTTGACGAGTATCACCAGAGTCGGTCTATTGGGCATCAGCCATTCCGTTCGGCTTGTTACGCGCCCTTCGTGGGATTGTCCTTCGACATGAACGGGTCAGTCTCGGTCTGTGCCTTCACTCGAACCAAGCCTTTAGGCCGGGTGGGTGAAACTCCGCTGATTGAAATGTGGCGAGGAGAGCGCATCTCACGCCTTCGCAAGGCAGTGGCTGCAGATGACTTGTCATACGCGTGTTCTCGTTGCGCCGAAGAGATTGCCGGCGGCAATCTCAGTGGCAGTTTGGCTGTTGGGTTTGATCAGTTCGCTGCATCGCCCTCAGCCGACTGGCCGACGCGTATGGAGTTTGCCCTGAGTACAGCCTGCAATCTGCAATGTGTGATGTGTAGTGGCGAGTTCTCCTCGGCGATTCGTGCTCACCGTGAGGGTCTTCCGCCATTACCCCAAAGCTATGGAGACGAGTTCTTAGAAGAGCTTGATCCATTTTTGCCACACCTTCAGCAGGCGCGCTTTCTTGGTGGGGAACCGTTCTTAGCCGAAATCAACTTTCGGATTTGGGAGCGAATGATTGAGCTCGGCCTTCAAGTTGAGTGCAACGTCACCACCAACGGTACTCAGTGGACTCCCCGCGTGCAGCGGGTGCTTGAGCAGTTGCCGTTCTCCATCGGCATCTCTATTGATGGAACAACTCCCGAGACAGTGGAACTCATTCGCTCAGGCGGCAGCTATGACCGGATCATGGAGAACCTGAGGCACTTCGTTGCATATCGCGACCGGCACGGGTCCTCTTTGAGCCTGACATTTTGTTTGATGATTGAGAATGCTCACGAGTTTGTTGACTACTTGCTCATGGCCGAGGAGTTGGGCTGCCGGGTGTACGTCAACACGGTTCGACAACCAGTTCGTCACAGCTTGTATCAGCTTGCACCGGACGAGTTGCAGGAGGTTCTGGATCGCCTTGAGGTGCAGGCTGCTGCTGCGCAGGGTCATCTGGAAATTAATTCGGGTGTGTTGAATGAACAGCTTGCGCGCCTTCGAGGGCATCTTGAGACCTGTATCGGTACACCCGTTGAAGTTGCCAGAGCATCTGTCAAGAGCGCTCAGTATCAGCAACTAGTAGAGAGCTTGAGCGAACCCGAACTTTCCGAATCGGAACTGATTCACCTCTTGCAGAAGGCCTCTGCAGATCAGTTCTCCGGAGTAGATGCGGTCTCGGTGCTGCGCTGCGATGCCCATGAACGAATCATTGAAGGTAATCATTACGTCGGCCTCGGGCCGGAAGAGTTTCTGTCTGCGCACAGCAGCGTGTTGCATCCCATGCTCGCAGAACGCATCGGGCATCGAGTCGATGTCCTTGCTGATCAATCAGGGAACGGATCGAGTACTCGAGTCCTAAGCTTTGGTGAGTCTGGTGCCGAGCCCGCAGTCATGGTCACTATGGCCCGTCGCGGGCCGGACCCCTGGTCTACGAGTCGCTACGCCACGCTTTTGCGCAGCGGAAGCCAACCATGTTGAAGCTCAGCGATATTGCGGCTGAGGCGTTTGCCGCGAATCGAGTTGGGGGCCCGCATCAGCCAGCATGCAATGCGCCCTTTACGAGCATGTACTTCGATCAATTCGGCAACGTGCTGGCTTGTTGCATCAACACAATTCAGACTCTGGGCTCCTACCCAGCCCAGAGTCTTACCGATATCTGGAGTGGTCCGAGCGCTCGAAAGCTGCGGGCTGCACTAGCGGCAGGGGACTTCTCGCTTGGTTGCCATGATTGCCACAGCTCAATTACTTCTGGGAACTTCAATGCAGTGAACGCAATGTTTGATCAGCA
>JBIKPA010000264.1:0-3423 GCA_044357715.1 Microthrixaceae bacterium | reverse complement strand
TAGTTATCGGTGAAGCAGTCGACCCCGCGGACATCGTGGCCGTCTCGCAGTAAACGCTCGGTGGTATGGCTTCCGATGAAGCCAGCGCAGCCTGTGACAAGAATGTGCATGGACTGATGAGGCTACTTGGCTACGAAGTATTTTGCGCGAGGGTGATGGCAGATCAGTGCCGAGGTGGTTTGCTCCGGCTGATACTGAAAGCTGGTTTCCTCTGTGCACTCAACGCCGATGCGACTGGACTCCAAGAGCAGCGCAACTTTTTCGTTGTCTTCCAGATCAGGACATGCCGGGTAACCCCAGGAGTAGCGACCGCTGCGGTATTTCTGGCGGAAGAGCCCAGCGAGTGCAACTTGGCTTGGACTGCCAACGATTGGCTCGGGGTCTTGGTCTGCAAAGCCCCACTCTTCTCGGATGCGTCGATGCCAAAATTCGGCGAGCGCCTCGGCCATCTCTACACCGAGTCCGTGCAGCAGCAGGTACTCCTGATAGCGGTTCTCTGCAAAGAGTTCTGCTGCTCGTTCCGACACTGCGGCGCCCATCGTCACAATGTGGAACGCTGCGTAGTCTGCCTCTCCGGATTCGATCGGGCGGAAGAAATCTGAGATGCACAAGAAGGGTTCTACTGATTGCCTCGGATAGCTAAACCGCATGAGTTCGGAGGTTCGGGTCTCATCGGTAAACACCACAAGGTCATTGCCATCGCCGTTCACCGCGTAAAAGCCGTACACCACCTGAGGAATGAGGAGTCCCTGTTCTTTGGCCTCGGCGAGTTGCTCCCGCAGAGTGGGCCTAATGCGATCTTTAAACTGCTCGTCGGTTTCCTTGCTTCCGTCGGGTAGCACTTCTGGCCGGAACTGCCACTGATTGCGGAACAGCGCCGTCTCGTTGATGTAAGCAGCAATGTCATCAAGGGAGATTCCTTTGATGACCTTTGAGCCGAGAAACGGCGGAACGAAGATTTCGTTGTCCATCGTTGCCTCGGGGGAGCGCGAAGGAATCTCCACAGGTTCTGCTGGTTCGTCGGCAACTCGGTGCCGGTGCAATTCTTTCTCTGTGGGAACCATTCCATCGTCAACATCAAGTTTGCCAACACGGATTTCTCCGAGGCGATCCATAACGCGTAGGCCCTCAAAGGCATCTTTGCCGTAGAACAGTCGCCCCTCGTAGACCTCTCGCAGGTCTCGCTCTACATAGGTGCGGGTCAGTGCAGCGCCGCCGAGCAGAACAGGAATGTTCTGCAAGCCGCGGCTATTTAACTCGGCAAGGTTGTCTCGCATAATGAGCGTGGACTTCACTAAAAGGCCAGACATGCCAATTGCATCAGCCTTGATCTCGAGCGCCTTGTCGATCATCTCGGTTATAGAGATCTTGATCCCAAGGTTGTGAACCTCGTAGCCGTTATTCGTCAAGATGATATCGACCAAATTCTTGCCAATATCGTGAACGTCGCCCTTCACCGTGGCCAGCACGATTCGGCCTTTACCGGTTTCGCCCTCGGCCCGTTCCATCATCGGCTCCAAGAAAGCAACTGCCGATTTCATAGTCTCTGCTGATTGCAGAACGAAAGGCAGCTGCATTTCTCCGGAGGCAAATAGTTCACCTACAACCTTCATGCCAGCGAGAAGCACATCGTTGATGATCTGAAGTGGGGTGTAGCCCTCTGCCAATGCAGTCTCTAGGTCGGGAATGAGCCCGTCGCGGTCGCCGTCGATGATGCGCTGCGAAAGCCTGTGATCAATGGTCCAATCGGTTCGGTCTTCAACCACTACCGCCGTGGTCTGCACGTCAGCAAAAATTTCTAGCAGCTTCATCAAGGGGTCGTACTTCGCATCGCCATCAGCGAGCAGACCCTCGGTTCCGCGCCGATCCCAGATCAGGTCAAGACACACGTCGCGCTGTTCTTGAGGGATCCGACTGAGTGGCAAAATCTTGGCGGCATGCACGATTGCCGAGTCCAGACCGGCCTTGGTGCACTCGGCCAAGAACACGCTGTTGAGCACGTGGCGAGCTGCTGGCTTGAGGCCGAAACTCACATTTGAAAGTCCAAGAGTTGTGCTCACTCCGGGGAGTTCGGTCTTGATTCGCCGGATGGCTTCGATGGTGGCGATGGCATCCTTGCGAAGGTCATCGTCACCGGTAGACAGCGGGAAGGTGAGGGCATCAAAAATCAGGTCTTGAGGCTCTAGGCCGTAACGCCCCACAGCAAGATCATGGATGCGGTGCGCAACGCGCATTTTCCACTCAACGTCTCTGGCTTGGCCTTCCTCGTCGATCAGAAGGCAGATCACGGCTGCACCAAACTCTTGGGCCAGTTTAAAGACCTTGTCTGCGCGAGATCCTTCGGCGTCGGAGTCTTCAAGATTTGCCGAGTTAAGAATGGCGCGGCCGCCGAGCCAACGAAGGCCCGCTTCAAGTACCTCTGGCTCGGTTGAGTCAAGGACCAATGGAACCGAGGCTTGGGTTGCAAATCGCTGAGCTATCTCGTCCATGTCGCCGGCGCCGTCACGGCCCACATAATCAACGCACACATCAATAATGTGCGAGCCCTCTTTCACCTGTTCCTTGGCCATTGCCACGCAGGTGTCCCAGTCCGAATCGAGCATTGCTTCTTTGAATTTTTTCGATCCGTTCGCGTTTGTTCGTTCACCGATCAAGAGCAGATTGGTGGCCGAGTCGTCTTCATTTCCCAGTGTGACGGGGGAGTAAATGGAGGCAACTCCGTGCTCGAATACCGGCGTCCGCTGCAGCGGTTGCAGATCCTTCACGGCCTCTGCGAGTTGTCGAATGTATTCGGGTGTTGTTCCACAGCAGCCACCCACGATGGTGACGCCAAACTCGGTGACGAACCTTTTGTGAAACTCAACGAACTGCTCAGCCGACAGGTCGTAATGCATATGGCCGTCCACAACCGACGGCAGGCCAGCATTGGGAAGAACCGAGATTGGAATGCGCGAATGCTGCGACAGGTGGCGAATGTGCTCGCTCATCTCTTCTGGTCCCGTTGCGCAGTTAATGCCAATCACGTCGGGTTTCATTGCGTCTAGCGCCACGAGAGCAGCACCGATCTCTGTGCCGGGCAACATCCGACCTGTGAGCTCAATAGTTACCTGGACCTGAATCGGAACCTCGCGGCCAACCTCACGCATGGCATCGCGGCAGCCGTTCATCCCTGCCTTGATACCGAGAAGATCGAACTGTGTTTCTAGAAGCAGTACATCGACGCCGCCGCGGATGAGACCACGAGACTGCTCGGCAATCTGATCTCGCAATTCCTCGTATCGAACGTGGCCGAGTGATGCAAAGCGGGTGCCAGGCCCAATCGAACCTGCGACAAAACGAGGTTTCTCGGGAGTCGAATAATCATCGGCGGCTTGTCGAGCGATAAGCGCTGCCATCTCATTGAGTTCTTCGGTTCGATCCCCG
>JBIKPA010000074.1:0-12082 GCA_044357715.1 Microthrixaceae bacterium | reverse complement strand
TCGGTCAGCGCTGCCGACTCCATGTCGCACACCTCGGGGGTAAACCAAGCCCGTCCATGGCGAGAAAGCACTGCATCGCCAGAGAGCAGAACTTCGGTTGTCGGGTTCCAGAGCGCCAGCGAATCGTCGGTGTGACCGGGCGATTGGATCACCTGCCAATCAGGCGCCCCCGGAACTTCATCCCCGTCCACCAGCCAATGATCCGCACCGTTCGGAAAGCGAGCTGTTCCCCCACCAAGCCCAATGTGTCTCCCTGTGCGTGCAATCTCTAACACTGCACCAAGATCACGTGGCTGCTCACGCAGAATCGACCGCACTTTGGCAATCTCACGCAGTCCAGGCCCGTTGGGAGTCTCGCCATCTAGGTAATCCTGAATCCTTCGAGGTAAACAGACCTTGGCTCCGAGCGCGTGCAAATCGGGCAACCCGCCAACATGATCCACGTGGCCGTGAGTGGCCACCACCACCGGTGTTGGCCCACCTGCCTTGTCAAGCATCGCAACAGCAGCAGCGGCAGTCGAGGGCAGCCCGGGGTCGACAATAAGCGCCCTGCCGTCGCCACCGTCATGCACCAGATAGCAGTTGAAGATCCACCGCGACAGCACGGTTACCCCTACCTCTGGCAAGTTCGTGACCACGACCGACATCGCCTCAGTCTTCCACGCCCGCACTAGTCGCGTCTGCAGCGGTTTTTCGACACATAGTGTCGGTTTTGCGCTGCAGACGCGATGACGCCAACGTTGCCGCCACTAGCATCCTCAATGATGGCCAGTCGGAAGACGATCTCTCACAAGCGATTGATCCGATGGGCCGCCGTGGCCGTTGTAGCTGCGCTACTGCTGGGCGTTGTTACCTTCGCAACCTCAGATCGCAAGGGGAACCACCGGGTGACTGTTCAAGCCCTCTGGTACGGCACGTCCTCAGAGGGCCAGGTCGTTGGCGGCGTTTCGCCTGTTGCAATCACCGCAGTTGCAGATGACCCAGACAGTCCACTTGCGGTGGACCTTCGTGGCCTGCAGGCCAAAGGTGCGGGACCCATGTGGACTGCGGCAACCTCGGTAGCGGCAGTGCAAGCTGTGTTGGAGTCCGGCGTGGACCCTCGCATTGGACAGCTGCAATATTCGCTGACTGAAGAGATCGATGGACCATCTGCGGGCGCGCTCATGACCGTCGGTTCGCTAGCGGCAATCGCCGGCGAGTCGATCTCGGACTCGATCACGATGACTGGCACGGTGCTACCCGATGGATCCGTTGGAGCGGTGGCCGGCATACCCGCCAAGATTCGGGCTGCCGCCAAGGCAGGGTTTGCTCAGGTGTTGATTCCAATTGGCTCCGAGGTATCCGTAGACCCGAGCACCAAGATTGCAGTGGACACCATCGAGCAAGGAAAGTCCCTAGGTGTGCAAGTAACGCCTGTCGGGAGTGTTCCCGAGGCTTACGCCATCCTGACTGGCAAGCCGCTAGAGAAGCCTGAAGCCGCTAGTGCGCCGATCGACGCACAGATACTTCAACTTCTGACCGCTCGAAGCGAAGCGCTCATTGTTTCAGCCCAAGCACAAGAAGCGAGTTTGAAAGCGCTACTAGGTGGTGCTGCCTCCAGCGAAGCTGCACAAGCGGGGTCACAATCAGTAGAGACGTTGATCATTGCCGCTCAAGACGCTTTGTCTCAGAACGATCCGGTACTTGCGTTTGCCGCCGCTTCCGAAGCCTCGCTGTCTGCGCGACGCCAAACAGTGTCAGCCACCTTGCAAGCGGCCAGCGCTAGACCACTTGCAGAACTGACCGCCCAAGTTGCGCAAGAGGCAGAGGAATCCCGAGTGCTGATCAACGCCGAGGTGCGCAGAACAGCCGAGTTCCCGGTAACGAAAATCGCGCAACTCGCCGCTCTTGGCCCCACATTGGCTTGGGGAGACTTTGCGCTCTCTTCAATCAACATTGTTAAAGATCGCCTCAAGGCGGTGACAACGTTTGCTGAACTCGTTGATATTGCGCAGTTTCTCGAGGTGGCTCAATTCGAAGCCGAGACCTACATGACTGCCGATGCAGAGTCTCTTCAGTACTTAGGCGTAAGGCCAATGTCAGATACCAAGGCCACTGTGGACCTGCTCGATGCCTACGTCGACCTTCTCAATTATGCCGCCAGATCGAACCGCATCTATGCCGAAAGTCTGGGTCTCGAAACCAGCAGCAGTCGCTACCTGACGGAACTCATCCGCGAATCAGGTTCCCAAGCAACGATCGACGCTCCAGAAACCTTCAAGCTTCGAGGGCCGACTGCTCAGGTTTCGCGTCGCCTAGGAGTGGCCATGCTTAGCTTTGTCGAGACCACACAATTAGTGAACGATCTCACGCAAGGCGCTGCCGGAAATCGAGACGAGCCACCAAACCTAGAGCCAATCAAGGACCAAGCGCAGGTGCGTACAGAGGCAGAAACTGGCCGACAGATCGCCAGGTCTCAGGTTCGCAAGATTCACGCTGCAGGTTTGGATCCCTCTTCGATTCAGTGGCACAGCCAATGGGGTGCAGACCTTGCATTTGGTCGCTTACCGAACACCAGCGATGAGCAGAAACTGCACGGGGTGGTCTTTCAATGGTTTGCCGTGCTTCAGAGTCGCCTGCTGATCGCCCTTAACGGCCTAGAGAAAAAAGATTGATCGCAGAACGGAGACACACATGACAGATCACGGACTTCAGGGTGAGCAGTTAGCAGAGTTCACAGAGCGCCGAGAAGCTATTACGGCTCGCTACCTCAGGGACTCAGACGAGCGTCAAGCCACCACCGCTCGCGGAGTGCACCACGTTGCCTTGATCTGCTCTGATGTGGAACAGACGGTGAGATTTTATGATGGGCTCTTAGGATTTCCACTCATAGAAATGTTTGAGAACCGCGACTATCGGGGCTCTACTCATTTCTTCTTCGACATTGGCCTTGGCAACAACATTGCCTTTTTTGATCTTCCAGGCGTTGAGGTTGGCCCGTATTCAGAGGTTCTAGGCGGTCTGCATCACATAGCAATCTCGATGGAGCCAGCGCAGTGGGAAGCCACACGGGCTCGACTCGACGCAGCTGGAGTGAGCTACGACCATGTATCGGGAAGTTCGCTGTACTTTCTGGGACCAGACGGCGAACGCCTCGAACTGATTAGCGATCCGCTTGGTTGGATGTACGGAAACCCAGTCGGCTAACTAGGCCAGAACGCGTCTGCAGCGGTTTTTCGACACATACTGTCGAAAAACCGCTGCAGGCGCGTTGAAGGCAGAACGTGAGATAGTGACAAGCCCGCTGAGAACTTCGATCAACGAGAAACAGGACACCATGACTTATCGCGTCATCCAATGGAGTACCGGCAACGTCGGCCATCACGCCACTCGCCTGATTGCGAATCACCCAGACCTTGAACTCGTCGGGCTCTGGGTTCACAGCCCCGACAAGGTCGGCAAAGACGCCGGTGACCTTGTGGGAATCGACCCGCTAGGGGTTGCAGCCACCAACGACATAGACGAGTTGCTCAGCTTGGACGCCGACTGTGTGTGTTACACCGCAACGGCGGATCTGCGACCGGGTGAGGCAATCGATGACATGGCCCGAATTTTGGCCTCGGGTGCCAACGTGGTGAGTTCCTCTGTGGTACCGCTGATATTTCCAGGTCACCTTGCACTCGACATGCGCCGACCGCTCGAGGATGCATGCAGAGCGGGAGGAACCTCATGCTTCACCTCTGGCATCGATCCTGGCTTTGCAAATGATCTCTTACCGCTAGTACTCACCGGCACCTGCGAATACGTAGACACGGTTCGAGTGATGGAGATTGTCAACTACGACACCTATGCACAACCAGAGGTGCTCTTTGGAACCATGGGCTTTGGTCAGTCCCTAGAAGACACCCCTCTGCTGCTTACTCCTGGAGTTCTCGGGTTTGCCTGGGGCGGGGTCGTCAAGGCTATTGCTGCCGGGTTGGGAGTTGAGATAACCGAACTGCGAGAGGTACATGAACGTGTTCCAGCCACAGAGCGTCTAGACCTTGGCTTTGGCGTCATTGAGGTTGGAACAACGGCAGGTATTCGCTTTGAGGTTCAAGGGATTGTGGATGGCGAAGCAAAAATCGTTCTGGAACACGTGACGCGACTCCATGACGACATCGCCCCCGATTGGCCGCAGCCTGCAGGCGATTCTGGATACCGCGTCATCGTGACGGGAAACCCCAACTACACCTTGGATCTTCAGATGATGGGAGACGACGGGGATCACAACACTGCTGGACTCGTTGGGACCGCAGGAAGAATCGTCAATGCAATTCCGGCAGTCTGTGCCGCTCAACCCGGCTTGTTGTCGGTGCTGGACCTGCCTTTGGTGTCGGGCCGCGGCACGATGCGTTGATCTCTTCGACAGGACTGCGAACCTATCCTCGCGGTGACTCAGCCTTTCGGTGACTCAGCTTGGGCGGATGAAGACCGTCTGAAAGAAGCTCCTCATCATCTCTCTCCATCTCTCGGGAGAAGGTTGCTTGAGGTCATCAATTTCTAGGAGTGCCAGTCCGAACAGCAGGCTCTGAATGCAAGCAACAACCGCTTCCACGTCAAGGCTCGGGTCTATGAGACCGGCCTCTTGAGCCTGCCGTGCTGCCTCGATTTCAATTTCGGCAATGCCCTGATTCTCACGTTGGATTGCTCGAGCAAGGTTTGGTCGGCGGCGTGCGGCCCCGAGTGTCTCAGCGCGAAACACACTGCTTTCGGCACGCCAACTTGATGAGCCGAGCGCAGTCGCTTCTTCCAAACTTCGAAGAATGTCCTCTCGCGTGCACCCCGGCCTAACACTTCGATGGAGCGGCATCAGATGCCCGCCGATGAGTCGCCGATACTGTTCAAAGTAGACGTCCTCAATGAGCCCGTCACGACTATCGAAGTGCGTGTAAATAGTTCCGACAGACACCCCCGCCCGCTTCGCTACTTCCGTAACACGCAAGCCAGCTTCCCCATCACGAGCGAGCAACTCAATCCCTGCTTCAAGAATTCGCAGAGCGCTTGCCTCAGGATCGTTATGAGAGGTGGAGGTCCCCATGACAAAATTATTCCACCAGCTAGTAACAATTTCACTAAAAATTATTTACTTTCATTTAGAGATAAACCCACCTAATTACTGCTAATTGCTGCTGAATCTGACGATCTATTTCCGGCCAAAGCCTTCTGCTCCGCTGGCAATTGAGCTCGCTAGGTTGAATCCAGTTTTTGGGACTTTCGGCCCTAGTTGATCTTTGAGGAGCCGCTAATAATGACCCTGCTTCCTGAATCGCTGGCAAGAGCGGCCAAGGAAGTAGCTGGGTCCTTCTTGGCTGAGATGCCGCCCCATCTCATAGTCGAGAAGGACCCAGTCTTATTTTTGAAAATAATTGAACCCCTGTGCGGCAACACCCACGAGTTGAAGTCCAAACGATTTATCTGGTGTTGCCCCAGCAACGTTGATCGTGCCTAAGCGTGGATGAGAAGCGAGAGCAGATGACTCAAGCCAGCACCGATTCACACCACGGGAGTGAGAGCGACTTACGAGTCATCGAGACCCATGTCTCTAGGCTGTTCTTCGTTGAGGGCCGTGTATACAAGTCGAAAAGGCCTGTAGTAAATGCGTTCGTTGACTACTCGACGGCTGAGAAACGAAGGGTCGCTTGTCACCGAGAGGTTGAACTCAATTCACGCCTTGCGCCAGATTCTTACCTTGGAGTTCTTGACCTTTCCCTACATGGCTCAGAAGTTGATCACGTCGTCATCATGGAGAGGTACCCCAGCAACTCCCGCCTGAGCGCAAGGCTAGAAGACCCGAGAGTCGAGGTTGATCTGCGCGAAGTCGCCCGAAAGGTGCTCGCACTGCATCAGGGCTCTCCTCAAAGGCGAGAGGTAGATGAGGTTGCTTCGCCGCTTGCAGTGAACACGTTGCTCACAGAGGGATTCGATCAACTTCGAGAATTCTCGCCATCAGTGATCCATGCAACCGACTTGAACTGGGTCGAGTTCCTTGCCCTTCACTACCTAGAGGGCAGACGCGCCCTGCTCGATGAGCGCGTTGCAGATGGAAATGCTCGCGACGGTCACGGCGACCTTCAAGCTGACGACATTTTTTGCCTAGAAGATGGCCCCCGAATTTTGGATTGCCTTGAGTTTGATGACCGGCTTCGCTACTGCGACGAATTATCCGATGTCGCCTTCTTGGCTATGGACCTTGAGCGTCTCGGTCACGCTAACTTAGCCTCGGCCTTTCTCGGCTTTTATCGAGACTTGGGTGCAAGAAGTTGGCCAAAATCACTTGAGCACTTCTACATCGCATACCGGGCGCTCATTCGCTCGAAAGTTGCCTGTATCAGGTCTTTTCAGGGTGAGGATGCTGCGACTGCGAGAGCACAAGGCCTGATGAGTCTCGCTGCAGATCACCTAGAGGCAGGAAGCGTTCAACTTGTCCTTGTAGGCGGGTTGCCGGGAACCGGAAAGTCCAGCCTTGCTAGAAAGCTGGCCGCCGAAACCGGTGCGGAACTGCTGTCATCTGACTCCATTCGAGATGACATATTTCCACAGAGTGGGCGCAGTACGAACACCCCATTCGGCCAGGGTCGATATACCCAAGACCGAGTTCAGTCTGTCTATACAGAAATGCTCCAGCGAGCGGGGCACCTGCTTGAACGAGGTCAAACTGTCATTCTGGATGCTTCGTGGTCTCGTGAATCGGACCGCAATGCGGCCGAGTCCCTGGCAGTTAACTCCTGCAGTTTCTTCACCGAACTTCGCTGTATCTGCCCAACAGAAATCGCTCACCAGCGAATTGAGCATCGAGTCAGCGAAGGAAACGACGAGTCCGAGGCCACCGCCACAATTGCAGATGAACTTGCAGCACATGCTGATCTCTGGCCCACTAGCACCATCATCGATACACATAAGTTCAGCCGGTCTGAAGCTGTGGCTCAGGCCGTTCACTCCGTGACAAAGAGATTAGAAAGCGCCTAGAGGCCCGGGCCGTTTCTAGCAGTTCAGCCAACTGCTCGGCCCTTGTGGTCCTTTGGCCCTATCGACGGAACCGATTCGCTGTTTTGATCAAGTGATGTCAACTCTTGAAACAGATGCTGAGTCCGCATTGTTAGCTCCATACGGAATTGCCTGGTTCACAGAGTTGAGGCGTGGAGACGCTGCTCAAGCAGGGGGCAAGGGGGCAAATCTGGGTGAGCTGACAGCCGCTGGCCTGCCAGTGCCGAACGGGTTTGTGCTTCTAGCTCAGGCGTATCTCGATGCGATGGAGACCGGATCGGTACGTGATCTGCTTATGCGCGAGTTCTTGGAAGTCTGTCGCCTAGCCGAGTCGAGAGAGGGCAGTCCTGAGATTGCGAAGAAGTGCGAACACTTGCGAGCCCTCGTGCGCAAAGTTGGCATACCAGAAAAGATGAAGGCTCCCCTGCTCGACTCGTACCACCGACTTGGTAGCGATGTAGCAGTCGCGGTTCGCTCCTCTGCAACCTCAGAAGACGCTACAGATGCGTCTTTCGCTGGCATGCACCAAAGCATCGCCAACGTTGTAGGAGATGCGAGCTTGGTCCAAGCAGTCATTGAGTGCTGGGCTTCGTTGTTCAACGAGCGTGCTGTGTCCTACCGCTCTTCGCAAAGCATGCTTGATGAGCCCGCGATTGCAGTGGTGGTCCAAGAACTCGTGGACTCAGAACGTGCGGGGGTGATGTTTACCGCCGATCCGGCTTCAGGCAGTCCCGACATGTTGGTCATTGAGGGTGCCTTAGGTCTTGGAGAGGTGGTGGTCAGCGGCCAAGTCGAACCCGACACCTATTTTGTTGCCAAGGAACCGCTCAGGATTACTTCTGTTCGTATCGGCCTACAGGACCACAAGCTGGTGGCGGGTACGGCTGGCGACGTGATCACCTCGCATCTGAGCGCCGAGCTTGCTGGCGCGCAAGTACTTCAGGCGGACGAGGTTCTAGAGCTTGCCGAGCTTGGCCTACAGGTGGAGCGTGTCTACGGGGAGCCTCAAGACATCGAATGGTGTATCAGCCACGGGTCAACATTTCTTGTTCAGTCACGCCCCATTACCACCAGGATCAACGCAACAGTCCGTGGATCCGACTCCTCGATTCTCACGGGTCTGTCTGCATCGGGCGGAACTGCGTCGGGATCTGTTCGTGTACTTCACTCACCAGACCAGGGCCATCTCCTGCAGAACGGGGAGGTACTAGTCGCTCCCACGACAAACCCAGACTGGGTGCCCGTCATCCGAAGATCAGCAGCGGTGATCACCGACAGCGGTGGCGCAACTTGCCACGCTGCAATTGTTTCACGAGAGCTTGGAGTTCCGTGCATCGTGGGAGCCAGAACTGCCACAACTCTGCTGCAGACCGGTCAGGTTGTTACCGTGGATGGGAATAGAGGCGAAGTTTTTCTCGGCGACCACACTGCTGAAGCGCCCAGCAGTTCTGGGAAAGACAGTGGAGTCCTGTACGACAACACATCCGCCGATCTAGCCAACGTAACTAGTACCCAACTCGCTCGGATTGCCGCTCAACCGCTGCCCTTTGGCAGTGCTGCGTTGAAAGCAGTGCAGGAGCAGCTTGCGACTCGCGTGTATCTCAACTTGTCAATGGCCGACCACGCCCAAGAAGCTGCGGCACTGCAGAGCGACGGCGTGGGACTGCTCCGAGCTGAGTTTATGGTGAGCGATGCTCTCGGTGGCGTGCACCCTCGCGCACTCCTTGCCCGAGGCGGACGAACCGAGTTCCTAGAACGGATGTCAGCATCCCTACTAAAAATAACGCGAGCATTCGCTCCACGTCCCGTCGTGTATCGAACAATTGACTTTCGAACAAACGAGTTCCGCGGCCTCGAGGGCGGGGTCGAATTCGAGCCTGTTGAGGCCAATCCGATGATTGGGTATCGAGGTTGTTTCCGCTACGTCCAAGAGGCCGACTTGTTTGAGCTTGAGCTTGAACTGCTTGCTCGTGTCCGAGAAGAGACCCCCAATCTGCATCTCATGATTCCCTTTGTACGAACCCGATGGGAACTTGAAGCATGTCTTGAGATGATCGATAAAAGCCCCCTCGGCAAGCAGCGGGGCCTTCGAAGGTGGGTGATGGCTGAGGTGCCCTCGATCGTCTATCGGATCCCAGAGTATGCGGCAATGGGAATTGACGGTGTTTCGATTGGCTCGAATGACCTGACGCAGTTGATGCTTGGAGTCGATCGTGACTCGGAGATCTGTTCAGAGCTTTTTGATGAGTCCGATGCCGCCGTTCTTGATGCAATACAGAAGATCATTCAGGCTTGTAAGACGGCTGGGATCACCTCCTCGCTATGCGGTCAGGCCCCATCAAACCGACCCGAGTTTGCAGAACACCTTGTGCGCTTCGGGATTGACTCAATCTCGGTCACTCCAGATGCTGTTGATCGCGCCCGCTCCGCTGTAGCTGCAGCAGAGCGCAGGGTCCTGCTTGATGCTGCTCGCCTCACTAGTCGATAGAGCAGGCCAGCGCCTCGCATGAGCAATCTTGGCAGCCCAGCAGCTGGGCAAATTGACGTTGATGGGCTGACCACAGCAGAGGCAGTTGAGGCTCTGGCCTGCAACGGCCCAAACGAACTTCCGAGCCTTCCGAGAGTTCTTGCTTGGCGGCTGCTCCTTTCGCAGATGGTTCACTTCTTTGCGTTGATGCTCTGGGTAGCTGGTCTCCTGGCGTTTATCGCTGGGATGCCGCAGCTTGGGGTGGCCATTTTTGTCATCATTCTCGTGAACGGAGTTTTCTCATTTGCTCAGGAGCAACGGGCCCAACGTGCCGCTGAGCGGCTCTCTGCGCTCCTGCCAGTTCGGGTAGTCGTCAAGCGCGATGGCGCCCCACACGAAATTGATGCCGCCCAAGTTGTGGTGGGCGACATCGTGATTCTCTCGGCCGGTGATCGAGTCGTGGCCGACATGATCGCCGTCGAGGCGCATGGACTTGAGGTTGACGAATCCACGTTGACTGGCGAGGCTGAGCCAGTTGAGGTGATCGCTGATTCGATGCTGTGGGCCGGCACTTTTGTTGTGAGCGGCGAGGGGGTGGCCGCGGTACGCGCAACAGGGGTAGATACTCAGCTAGCTGGGATCGCAGCACTCACTGCCACGGCCGAGCGTCCACCCGGGCCACTCGCCATAGAACTCCGCCGAATTGTCAGGATCATGGCGGTTTTGACCCTTAGCGTCGGGGCAGCCTTCTTCGTCTTGACGTTGTTTACAGGAACGCCAGCTCGGGATGGCTTTCTTTTTGCAGTGGGTATCACAGTGGCCCTTGTTCCCGAAGGCCTTCTGCCAACCCTGACCCTGTCTCTTGCTATGGGAGCGCAGCGAATGGCACACAAAAATGCCCTTGTCCGTCACCTGCAGGCAGTAGAGACACTCGGGTCCACCACCTTTATCTGCACGGACAAAACTGGCACGCTCACGCGGAACGAAATGACAGTGGTTCAGATTTGGACTCCAGTAGGAGAAGTAGAGATTCAAGGTGAGGGGTACACCCCTGTGGCAGAGGTGAGTGGTTCTCGACAAGCTCGAGACGCCGCTACCGAGGCCGCCACTGCTGCGCTCTTTTGCTCGCAAGGCCGCTCCGTCTTTCGCGACGGTGCCTGGATTGCTGTTGGGGATCCAATGGAATGCGCAATCGACGCTGCTCATCGCCGTCTGCTTGACGAAGAATCAGAGTTAAAGGAGAGCGGAACACAAGCTGTGGAGCAAAGATTCGCTTTCGATCCGCAACGCAGACGAGCCTCGGCGTTTACAGGGAAGTGGCTGTTTGTGAAAGGCGCTCCAGATGCAATATTTCCTCTTTGTAGCGCGAATGGCGGGCTTGATGAGTCGCTGATTGAGTCTGCGCGTGCAGCAACAGAGGACCTAGCTAGTCAAGGTCTACGCGTACTCGCAGTTGCACGGCGTGGCTCTACTGGGGTCTCTACGTGGAGCAATGCTGAAGAGGCTGAGCAACAACTAGAACTACTCGGATTGATCGGCCTTCAGGATCCGCCGAGGGCAGAAGCCAAATCTTCCATCGCAAACTGCCGGTCCGCTGGGATCAAGTTGGCGATGATTACAGGAGACCACCGAACCACTGCTCAAGCTATTGCAGAGCAGGTTGGCTTGCTTGGCCCCGAGCGGCTGGTTCTTACTGGCGAAGAACTGCCTGAAAGCGCTGCCGACTTGGCTGCGCTACTAGATCAGGATGGGATTGTCATCAGCCGGGCAACTCCAGCACACAAGCTTCGTATTGCTGAGGCCTTACAAGCTCAGGGACACGTTGTCGCCATGACAGGCGATGGGGTAAATGACGGGCCAGCGCTTCGCAAAGCTGACATTGGAATTGCGATGGGTGCATCAGGCACCGATGTGGCACGAGAAGCCGCAGACCTCGTGCTTTTGGATGACAACTTTGCCACCATCGTGTCGGCGATTGAGGAAGGGCGGGCAACGTTTACCAACATACGCCGCTTTCTCACCTACCACCTGACTGACAATGTGGCAGAACTCACTCCGTTCCTCATCTGGGGCTTGTCGGGCGGGCGCTTCCCACTAGCAATCGGAGTGCTGCAGGTCCTGTGTTTAGATATTGTCACCGACCTGCTGCCCGCACTAGCCCTTGGGGCAGAGCCCCCAAGTCCGGGGCTACTCTCACGGCCACTCACGGGCAGACACCTCATTGACTCCTCCTTGCTTCGCAGGGTCTTTGGGGCTCTCGGGCCAACCGAAGCGGCCATAGAGATGGCGGCCTTCATGACGGGGCTGCTCGCGCTCGGTTGGCGGCCGGGGGACCCCTTTCCCACCGGCGAACAACTCCTCGCTGCATCTGGTGCGGCCTTCGCTGCAGTCGTTTTAGGCCAAGTCGCCAATGCGCAGGCTTGCCGGAGCGCCACTCGACCACCTTGGCGTCTCGGATGGACTTCGAACCATCTGATGAACCTAGCGTTGCTGGTGCAAATCCTGCTGCTGGTTGGGCTTCTTGCAATTCCCCCAGTAGCGAAGTTCCTAGGCCAGGCCGTTCCTTCACCTGCTGCCGCTCTAGTGGCGTGCAGCGCTATCCCTGCACTC
>JBIKPA010000263.1:0-3462 GCA_044357715.1 Microthrixaceae bacterium | reverse complement strand
CTACCCCGGCAATCTGCAAGGCCGCAGCACCAAAGCAACCGAATGCGGCCCAAAAGGGGTCCTCATTGTTGAAGCCGCCGGCACTGGGTTCGCCGAGCCAGAGTTTGTGGCCTGTGATCTCAGTCGGTTTCTGCGAGTTCAGGCCGACGTCACAGGTGCTGAAAACCTAAGTTCTGCGGTCGATCAGATTTGCCTACAGGCTAGGAGCGCTATTGAGCAGGACAACCCGCTCGGCCTTCCTACGGTTGTCCGTATCGCAGTATCTGGAGCAACGCCCGCTCACCCGCACCTGCAACAGTTACTCAAACGCGAGTACGAGTTTACTGAAACCCTTTCTGCAGGTCTTCCAGCGAATTCCAGTATCAAAAGCGTGTCTCTCGACACCACGGCCCCCTATGACCGAGACAGGCTGGCCGCTAGGCAAGACGTTGTCGGGGCCGTCCTCACCAAGCTTGATGAGTTGCGTAGTACAGCAACAAGCAGCCAACCCAACAGCCAACCCAACCCAGTCATGTCAGCACTGCTCGAAAGGGCCGCCAGCACGATTGGATCGCCGTCGAAGACGCTGACTGAACAGGCACTAGTTCTGAACACCATTACTCCCGAGGAGTTCCTTGATCAGGTCGAGCGCTTACTCATCGAGGGTCTTGCGCCTAGCACCGAGGACGAGGGCGACGTAGCCGAAGGAACAGTGCAGGAATGAGCAATCAGCTGAAAATATCGACGCTGCGGGTCACCAATTTTGGTGGGCTCAAAAATCTGACTCAAGAGTTCCCCCCAGAAAACCTCATCACCATTTTCGGTTCTAACGAAGCCGGAAAGAGCACTCTGGCCGAGGCCATCATGTGGCTCATCGCCGGACCTAGCGCCTCGAAGTCCGAGATACAGCGCTTTGGTGAGTCCGGAGAGACCTTGGTCGCCGAACTCGAGGGTTTGCTCGAAAAGTCCCCCCTGCTTTTGAAAGCAGAGTTCAAGATTCTTGGTCAGAGAGTGGGCGCCCGCAGCCCATTTGACGCGCAGATCGGAGGCGCAGTTCCTCTGTCGCGCGAGGCGTGGATCGCCCGACTCGGCAGTACCTCTACGGAGTCCATTCGAGCAGTCCATCGCATTGACGGTGCTGACGGACACCAAGTCAATCACGGCGAACAAGTCCTCGAGATGGCAAGTCAAGGAATGTTTGGCGGGGTCGACCCGCGAGTTGTCGCCGCCAGGTTAGTCAAAGAGGCAAAGACTCTGACTACAGGCACTGCTGGGGGAAGCCCTTCGGTTGCAAATCTCCGAAAAGAGATTCTGGCCGCAAAAGCTGCTCTGGACGAGGCGGGCAAAAACGCCGATGACTACTCGGCTGCTAAGAACGAGCAGGCAGAAACTCAGGCCAATGTCACTCTCGCCACAGAGAACAAGCATCACCTCTCTTCCGAACTCGCTGCGCTGGAATCAGCCCGTCAAGCCTGTGTTATTTCGCACCGCAAGACCAGCCTTGAAGGAGAACTGGCCAGCTTGGAGCAGGTGGAGCCGAACTGGGCCGCGATAGCCAACCAAATCCCTGATCTTCTAGCCCTGCAGCAGTTCAGCCGAAATCAAGAACCGCAGTTCAACGAACAGATCCGACGGGGCGAGGACGCGGCGCAAGCCTTGGGTGTATCCGTGGAGCAACTAGCTTCGCTCACTCTCGCCCATGACGACTCCGTCACGCTCACCAATGCCGTTGCCACTCTCGCCCAATCTCAGAGCACAGAACGTGAATGGCTCGCAGAGCAGTCGGCTGCCGAGGTGGCCCTGCCCCTTGCAATCCAGGCGCAAGACCAAGCCCTTGCCGCTCTCGGGGAGCAGGTCACACCCGCAACCGTGCTGGCAGCAAATCTTGGCGCAGACTCGCAAGGGCGAATTCTGGCAGCCCATGCACATATCGACCAGAGTGCTGCCGCTCTTTACGCAGCACAAGATGAGTCCCGTACTGCGATAGCAAACGTGCAGGTTGCACAGGAGGCTCAACAAAAGGCCCTCGCCAACTGGGAGCAGTTCGGAACAGGGACTCCACCGCAGGCATGGCTCAGTGACGGTCAGCTTCGCCTGTCAACACCTGTTGCGGCTTCAGCCTCAAGTGGCCTTACCCGCTTCATCCCTGCACTGATTCTTGGGATCCTTTCGGTTGCCGGCTTTGCTCTCGGGCAGCCCATTCTTGGGATCCTGGCTGCTGTTGGCCTCATCGTCACCTTGTCTCTCGCGATTCGAGGCCAAGCCAGCCCTACAAGCTCAGCCGAAAACGCCCAAGCAGATCTTTCCTCCCTTCAGGCAGCTGCGAATGCGGCTTCTGCGGCTGCGCTCGCGCTCAATCAGCAACAAACCAACCTGCAGTCACGCCAAGCCGCGCAAGCTCTTGCCGAACAAGACCACACCGCAGCCCAGGGCTCATTAGATTCCACTCTGCAAAACGCGGGCCTTCCCACGGTGAGGAACTCGTCCGAAGTCAACTCCTTACTCAGGAAGTTTCAAGAAGCTCGCCTTGCTGTTGACCTGGCCACCACTGCCCAAGACCGCTTGGCCAAAGCTCAGACCCGATCTGCGGAGGCCGCAGTTCAGGTTCGGAGCGCCGAGAGAGCGATCAGTGATCAGTTAGCCTCGCTTCGCCTCCCAGCCCCTTCACCGATCTCCGCTGCAACGGACACATTCGGTAGGTTCCGCACAGCCGCCGAGCAAGCCAAATCGGCAGTCGATGCCACCGCAAAGCTCAGCGTTCATCGCCAGCAGGTTGAAGCGCTGTGCAAGCCCGTCGCGCAACCCGGGCAAGTGCTTGACCTAGCGGCAGTTCTTGCAGCGGCCGAGCTTGCCAAAGATACGCTGGCTCAAAGGGGTCAACTTGCCGGGCGTATCCGTGAGCAGGATCGGGCTCTACAGGACCAGATCGGAGGCTCTGAACGCATAGCTGTCCTGTTGACGCAGTACGCCACTGTTGATCAATTCACAGCGAAGCAAACTGCGGTGGAATCCGAACTCGCTCAAGTTGATAGTGAACTCACCCAGCAGAACACCGCATTGGGGAGCATCAACCAGCGGATCGAGGATCTTTCCAAAGAGGGTGAGATCGCATTACTCAACGAGCAATTAAGTGCGCTCAACGAGGAGCAATCCGAGTCTGCCGTTCAGGGTGCGGTCTATGCCGTGGCAGAGCTGCTTCTGAGCGAACAGGCCGACCTTGCAGACCTGCAAAACCAACCAAAGCTCATTGAGCGCACCAGCGAACTAGCTCGATCTGTTGCACTCACTTGGTCGGGTGTCAGAGTGATTCGAGACTCTGAATCCACGAACAATAAAGCCAAGCTAATTATCGATCTGGAGAACGGGGCGATCATTCCGGCGAATCAACTCTCGACTGGTGCGCGAGCAGTGCTCTATCTAGCGCTTCGTCTTGCCGTGGCGGAGGACCAGTCAAAGCGCACCGGGGTATGGCTACCCCTCATC
>JBIKPA010000073.1:0-12214 GCA_044357715.1 Microthrixaceae bacterium | reverse complement strand
TGTACGCGCTCATCAAACCCTCGGTTATTGGCATAGAGCTCAAAGACCTGCTTATTTGCCCAGGCAAAGTGTTCTGCCTCATGGCCTTTATGAATAAAATATGTTGCCAAATAGGAGCCTGCGTCAGTGGGGTCAGCTACTGCGTGTTCGGCATCCACGCCTTGAGGGAAGCGCAGATCCTTGAGTTCTCGGGTGGCAACCCATCGCCTATTTGCAAAGAGCCATGGCCCCACCATGCATCCGGAGTACAAATGGTCTCTCTCGTACCAACGGTTGTAGGCAATTTCGTTACCCGGTGTTGGGTCCACCAGGGTAAACAACAGCGACCCAACGTGTACTCCATCATCTGCGCCGTACGGCTCCACTAGTGCACTCCTTTTTTGCTGATCCACTCACGGTAGTAGCGAAGGTGGTTGCTTTACAGATCGGTACGAAGCTGAAGGTGCGGATGGGTTGACAGCTACCATCTAACGATGTGAAGGCACCCGAAGTCGAACCAAGTTCGTTGAGCGATGCTCCATATTTGGGATTCGACAGAGGGGCCGATCGTCACCGCATGGGGCTTCGCCCGGTACGCGAGCACTAGCTGGAACCGGACCGCCATAGGGGCTGGCAACTGCAACTGAAACAGTCACTTATTCGAAGTGATCGAGAGAAGTTCGTTCCAGACCCAACAACAGCGGCCTCCCAGGCCGGTGTGGTCCGACTAGCAGAACGGTTGTCTTCCGAACAACGGATTGAGCCAACGATTGAGGCTTGTGGTTGAGCAACCCAGGATGACTGTTGCAGTATGGCGCGTGAGGGCACTTGGAGGCTTCGAGCCGCGTGCGTGCGCTTTCCGAGCAGGTGGGTGTTATCGCAAAAACTGAGCGGCACTGTGGCAGATATTCACCAATCGGTACCAAAATATGAGAGCGACCTAGGTGGCCTTCTTGAGTCATTTTTTGATTCGGGTTCATCAGCGCCCGCTCGGGGATGAGTGCAAGTTTTGATACCGCACGAGCAGGGAGCTATTTATCGGCGCGGCGATAGGCTAACGGGGTCTCTCGATCTGCGGATTTTGCGCCATTACTGTCGGCCAAGTTGAGGAAGCTATGCCCACTGAACCCATATCTGAAACCGAACCTGCAGCCGAGCCTGTAGCCGATCCTGAAGTTGAGCGCGTCCCTTCCCCAAGCACGGCTGCAGCACCACTTCCGCAACGTCCAGTTATCGGCCAGAGCGCTCCCGCAGGTCAGCAACCTGCGAACGTTCCTGCACCGCCACCTGCGCGAATCACTGAGGTGACCGTCACCGCGGTGACTCCTAAAGAGATTGAGGTTCGGCTAGCTGACGGCCGTACCGGTGTGATTCCAACTGCTGAATTCTCTGGTTCGCCAATCATGGGCCAGGTGGTTCCTGCTGCAGTGCTCGCTCGAGAGGACCCCAAGAATCGCCCGGTCTTGTCGCAGGTGTGGGCACTCAAATTGCAGGCCTGGGAAGCACTTGAAACGGCCAAAAAGTCTGGCACACCGGTTATGGCAACAGTGAGCAAAAAGGTGAAGGGCGGCCTTGTGGCTGAGGTGGGTTTGCGGGGTTTTGTTCCTACCTCGTTGTTCTCTGAGACCCCGGGTGTGACCCCGGAGTCGCTGATCGGCACTGAGGTGTCGATGATCGTGGTTGAAATCGATCGCGAGGCCGACCGTGTTGTGTTATCGATTCGAGATGCCGAACGCAGGCAACGACGCGCCGCAGAGCGTGAGGCACTCAAGGCGCTAGCTCCAGGAGCAACCGCGTCTGGCCGCGTGGTGAGCGTTGCCGAATACGGGGCCGTGGTTGATCTTGGCGGCCTACGCGGGCTCATCCACCGAAGCGAACTCACTTGGGGCCGTCTGGAGCGAACAGAGGATTTTGTAACCGTTGGCCAAGAGGTCGAGGTTCTGGTGTTAGAGGTGAATAAGTCCAAACGCAGAATCAGCTTGTCGCTACGGCAAGTTCAACCCGACCCCCTTGCACTCATTGAGGTTGGCTCGATTCATTCGGCCACGGTGGTTCGGGTAGTGGAGTACGGGGTGTTTGCTCGCCTAGATGAGGGAGGGGCCGAAGGCCTGATCCACTTGAGTGAGCTGACCGAGCTGTACGGGTATCGCCCCGAGGAACTCGTGACTCCTGGAGAACAGGTCATGGTGAAAGTCCTCGAGGTCAATACTGATCGCCGGCGTATGGGGCTTTCGGTACGTAGAGTCCTCGTAGATGACTAGTCGGGCAGTGAATGTCCGCTCCTGCTAGTCAAGGAACTCAAGCTCGGGAACTTCTGCGGGAGTGAACTCGCAACGCATGCGTTTGATGCCGTGAATAAAGGCCGACTGCAGATACTCGGGCTCGCTGCTCGTGCGGATGTCTGGCAGCCAGCGAAAGAGTTCCTCGAAGATTACGCCGATCTCCCGACGTGCAAGGTTGGCTCCTAAACAAAAGTGCGGTCCGCCTGCACCAAACCCAACGTGTTCGTTTGGTGTGCGAAGAACGTCAAACTCAAAGGGTTTGTCAAAGACGAGCTCATCGCGATTAGCCGACTCGTACCACAGGGCAACCTTGTCACCTTTGGCGATCTTGACTCCGCTGAGTTCTGTATCGCAGGTAGCAGTGCGGCGGAAGTGAACCACGGGTGTTGAGTAGCGGACAATCTCTTCGATCGCCGTTGGGGTGACCGCACCCAAACCCGTTTGCCAGATCTGTCGCTGATCCTCATGCGCAGTGAGTTGGTACAAGCCGTGGCTAATCGCATTGCGAGTGGTCTCGTTGCCTGCAGCTGACAACAGAATAAAGAAGCTTGCCATCTCCATTGGTTGCAGATGTTCACCGTCCACCTCTGCATGCATCATGGCCGAGACCAGGTCCTCGGTGGGGTTCGACAGGCGGTCCTCGCCCACACGCTGCGCCAACATGGCAAGCTCCATTACGGCCGCCATCAGCACATCCATCGTGGGCGTAAATTCTGGGTCGCCGGCTCCAAGTATCACGTTGGTCAGCTCAAAGACGCGATGCCAATCCTCCCTAGCTATACCCATCATCTCGCAGATGATCTGCAGTGGTAGCTGTGCTGCTAGCTGTTCCACTGCATCGCATTCACCAAGTTGAGAGATCGACGCAACAATCTGTCTGGCCTTGATGCGCACATCTTGGTCGATGAGAGCAACACGCTTTGGCGTAAATGCTCTGTTGACAATCATGCGTAGGCGGGTGTGTCTAGGGGAGTCCATATTGATCATCGAACCCATGAACTCGGCAATCTCGATGGGAAGATCGGGAATGGTTGTTCCTAAGCCCGAGCAAAAGATTTCGGGATGCCGAGAAACTTCCATCACGTCGGCGTGTCGGGTTATCGACCAGAAGCCCGGTCCTTGACCAAAGTCGGGAATGATCGGCTCTTCCATAAAGCAGATGGGAGCTGTTTCTCGTAAGCGTAAGAAGGTCTCGTCCCGGGTCGAAGAACCGCTTGACCAGAAGGTTTCGTTGCCAAAGAGCTCGAGCCCTTCCGGGGGCAAATTGTGCGATCGAGTCATCAGATTCCCCTAGGTGGCGGGGCTGTCAGGGCTAGGCCCCCGCAGTCTCTAAACTAGGCGTCTCTGGTGCGCAGCGAGGCGCAGAATCAGACCTGCGAACCCTCGCATCCCCCTCAACTGATTTCGGGTCAACATCATCGTGATAGGCAGTCAACTGACTCAGAAGGTAGCGAGCGAGTGGTGGCTGTGAGCAGTAATTCGGCGCTGCGACCCACGCGGATTCGCCTTCGGCCTTGGCAATCGGAAGCATTAGATTCTTTGGCTCTGAAAGAGAGCATCGACTTTCTTGCAGTGGCCACCCCGGGTGCTGGCAAGACAAGTTTTGCTTTGACTGCTGCTGTACAAAACTTGGCCGAGCATCCCGGCCGGCGGCTGATCGTGGTGGCACCCACTCAACACCTGAAGCATCAGTGGGCCGAAGCGGCAGTGCGATTCGGGTTGCATCTCGAGCCTGAGTGGTCGGCGAGAGATGGTTCGCTTCCCGCAGACATGCACGGCATCATCACGACTTATCAGCAGGTCTCAACCTCTGCTGCGATGCTCGCCCCGCTAGCTGCGGGAGCGTTTGTTATTTTCGATGAGATTCATCATGCTGCCGACGATCGGTCTTGGGGGTCTTCGGTGCAACAAGCATTTGCGCAGGCGGCTCAGCGATTGAGTTTGTCGGGTACTCCGTTCCGTTCGGACACTTCAGCTATCCCCTTTGTTGACTATCACCTTGATGAGGCGCGAGCAGATTATGAGTACGGCTACGGTGAGGCACTTGCCGATGGCGGTGTGGTCCGGCCGGTGTACTTTCCGCGCATCAACGGGTTTATGGAATGGGTGTCGCCAGCAGGCGACGTGGTGGCCGCCACCTTTGATGACGAACTTCCCCGAGAACTTGCCAATCAACGCTTGCGCACGGCGCTCTCTCTTGAGGGCGAGTGGCTGCCAACGGTGCTTGATCAGGCCCATGAACGCCTCAAGGAACTTCGGCGAGGTCACCCCGAGGCAGCCGGTTTGATCATCGCCACAGATCAGGCTCACGCACAGCAGATTGCGCAGTTGATGTTGCGCCGGCACGGGGTGACTGCAGTGGTTGCAACCTCGGATGACCCTGATGCTTCAGACAAGATTGCTGGATTTGCTTTGAGTGATCAGCCTTGGATTGTGGCAGTGAGGATGGTGTCCGAGGGAGTAGATATTCCAAGGTTGCGCATTGCGGTGTTTGCCACGATGACGACCACCGAGCTGTTTTTTCGGCAGGCAGTCGGCAGAATTGTGCGCTGGACGAAGGGTGTTCCGAGGCAAAAGGCCTACTTCTTTTTGCCAGACGATGTTCGCCTCCGACACTTTGCAGCGAACCTTGCCGAGCAACGACGACACAGTCTTCGCAAACGTGCAGACTCCGAAGACAGCGGAGATATCGGCCAAGCCGAACCCGAGTTTGACGAGCCGCCTGGACTAGAAGACGAGCAGATGAGTCTGTTTTCTGTGATCGGCTCGGTGGCGCTTGAGTCAGCCGGTGAGAGCGCACCCGGGCAGGCCCTCGGAGTGGACAGCATGACCGGAGAGGAAGGGGTGTTCGGAGATGACCCCGACGGTGTGCTGGGCGATTCTCGACACGACGGCGGAGTCGACCTTGTGTTGTTGCCTCCGCCGCTTCCAAGCGGTGCCATGCCGCGCGGTATTCGAGAGACTCAAGATGGGTCGACTGCAAGCGCACTCGACAACATGACTCTTCGGCAACGCAAAATTGCGATGCGAGATTACAACGCAGACTTGGCAAGAGATTTGGTGCGTTCTACTGGGTGGAGCCACCCACAGGTAAATGCCGAACTCAACCGTTTGTCCGGTATCCGAAAAATTTCGGAAGCCACGCTTGATCAGCTTGAACGGCGACTCATTGCTGGCCGCAAGTGGCTGAAATCTACCTAAGGGCTTCGTGTGTTGACGCTGATCTAGCAATCAGGGTCTTGGACGTAACGGGTGGCATCGCAAACCCCGTCAGGAGTATCGGAGTTTGTCCCGGAGTCCACTCCATAGTTGAAATCCCCGCTGCCAACCGCGCCGAGCAGAACGAAGATGACAAACAGGCCAATGGTTGCAAGGACAGCTAACGAACCAGTGATGATCCCAGCAATGGCTTGCCCTTTCCCCCTGCTGTCAATCAGCTTTTTCGAATTCGACAGACCCACAAACCCCAGTACAGCCGCAACAATTCCCAACAGTGCACCGAGTCCGCAAATGAAGAAGGTGAGCAGGCCGATAATGCCCGTGATCAGTGCTGCAGTAGCGACGCCGTTGTTGCCTGCCGATAGCGGGGCGCTAGTCGCGGTTGCAGGTTGATCGCCAAATTGAGCACCGAATTGAGGAACAGTTGGGGGCGGCGGCGGTGGGGGGCTGGAGAACTGCCCCGGTGGAGGCAACGGAGGAGCCGAAAAACTTGGAACTGTTCCGTCCTGTGTGGGCGGCTGGGTCGGCGGCTCGGTTGGGGGCTGCGAAGGCGGTTGGAAAGGAGGCTGGTCGCTCATCTGAATATTCCTCTCAGCGGATTCTTCCCGAGAGTATCGCTATCTTGGCTTCTTGGCCGGGAGAGGCTCCCATGGTCGCTCAGGCCAAGGGTGTTTGGGGTAGCGGCCACGAAGTTCTGTGCGAACAGCGCGATAGCTACCGCGCCAAAAGCCAGGTAGGTCTGTGGTGCGTTGAACAGGTCGGCCTGCTGGAGACAACAATTCCACGGTAACGGCAATCCGCTGTGCTCCAACTCTTGGGTGTACATCGCATCCGATGAGTTCGCGCAACCGGACAGAGGCCAGCACAGCTGCCGGCTCGCCATCAACCTGACCGTATTTCAGGGGAATCTTTTTACCTGAGGGCAATACCCAGTGGGTCGGTGCAAGCTCTGGCAGTTGCCGTGTCTGTTCCCAGCTGAGCTGTGCCTGAAGCGCCGCCAGCACATCAATCCTGTTCAGGTCTTTCAGGCTATTTGCTCGATCAAGAAAGGGGCCGAGCCACTCAGTCAAAGTCAGAGTCAGGTGCTCTTGTGAAAAATCGGGCCAACTCTCATCGTCAGCACTTGTTGCCCGCAGTAGAGCCACGCGAGCACGCAGCGAGTCCGACTCGGGGAACTTGCCAAGCAACTGCAGCCCCTGACGAGTCAGGGCCTGACTGAGTGCGCCTTGAATCGCAGTACGAGAGGGATTGGGAAGTGGCTGCGAGCCGAAGGTAATCGCTCCAAGGCGAAACTGTCGCTGCGCAGTGATTCGGCCTTCCCGCTGATTCCATTCAACAACTTCCTCAGTCTGAATCGAGGTAGCAAGTTCTTTCAAAACCAACTCTTCGCTCAGAATCGCCCCCAAATGCAGTCTTCCCGCACCTGCAGTTGCCCCGCCATCAAGGTCGGCAACGACGAGCCAGGTTGCAGCTGCGAATTCATGGTCAGAGTCACGCAGAGCGACCTCACCCCCAGAGCGAAGCTGAAAGACAACTTGAGGTCTTCCGCGTTCATCCTTGCGGGTCGACTCGCGGCGTCGAGCAACTCGATCAGGGTATCCAGCAAGGAGTAGCCGACCGAGTAGAGCTTCGATCTCTTCGGAGTTCAACAGTTCGGTTGTACCGGTTTGTTCGCTGCGGCTGACACCGAGAGTCCTACGCCACTGCTGAACAGCATGTTGGGCATCGCCGCTACCTGAACCAACTGCAAGCTCGTGAGCTCTTTCTACTAGGTCGATCTCGCCCGACCTTGAAGTCTCCAATACGGCGACCACCACGGCAGCTAGGTCATTGGCCTTTTGGGAGCGGCCGGCTTGAGCCACTGCAGCCAAGCGGGGATGAAAGCCAATTTCGCCAAGTATGCGACCCAAACTACTGAGTCGCCCCTGAGCATCAAGCGCCCCAAGATCACTCAGCAATGACCGAGCCTGAAGCACACCGCGCTCGGGTGGCTCGTCTAACCATCGCAAATCCGAGGGGTCTTCGACTCCCCAGACAAGCAGTTGCAACAGCATCGCAGACAGATCTCCGTCCAAAATTTCGGGAGTATCTGCAGCGGGACGATGGCGATGCTCGTTCTCTGCCCACAGGCGATAGGCGACGCCAGACGCAGTTCTTCCCGCTCGACCTCGTCGCTGATCTGCTCCTGCTTGGCTTACTGCAGTGGTACGCAGTGCGGGGAGGCCTGAGTGCGGGTCTGACCGCACGACTCGACGACGGCCAGCGTCGATCACTACTCGCACCCCGGGAACCGTGATCGAGGTTTCGGCCAGACTCGTCGAGAGCACCACTCTGCGCAAGGTGTCGCTATGGCCTTGGATCACCTCATGTTGTTCAGCGGGCGAAAGCGAACCATGCAGTTCTCGAAGACCGACAGAGCTTGTATCAAGGTGCGACAAGGCTCGAGCCACTCGATGAATCTCGGGGCGGCCTGGCAGAAAAACAAGGATGTCTCCAGAGTCATTTCGTAGGGCTTCTTGAACAACGTCTGCTACCCGCCGCTCAAGTGGGTCATGGGTAGAGCCCGGTCGATAGCGAGTCTCTACGGGGTACATTTTTGTTACTGCTTCGATCACGGGAACTGCAGTTTGCGCATCGCCAGTTTTGGAATCGCCCAGCGCGCCGGTGCCCAACAATGCTGCAACGGGGCTGGCTTCAAGGGTGGCCGACATCACAAGAAGTCGCAGATCAGGCCGCAGTGATGAGCGAAGATCGAGCAGCAATGCCAGCAAAAGATCACTGTCGAGTGACCGCTCATGGAACTCGTCAAGCAGCACTGCGCTCACGCCGGTCAGTTCGGGATCCGACTGAATGCGTCGCAAAAAGAGCCCTTCGGTAAGCACCTCAACTCGAGTCCGAGCAGACACCTGTCGGTCTCCGCGAACGGCGTAGCCGAATTGCTCTCCGACTCGCTGCTGATGCAGTTCTGCCATCCGAGTCGCCGCCGCCCGTGCCGCTATCCGGCGTGGTTCAACCAAAATAATGCGGCCTTCTTGCGCCCATGGTTGGCCCAGCAATACCGGCGCAACTCCTGTGGTTTTTCCCGTGCCAGGAGGTGCGATGAGCACTGCTGCGCCGGGGTCGCTGAGCGCGGCGCAGAGTTGATCCATCACCTCGAGCACGGGCAAGCCTTTGGGAGTCACGTCGCACAGTCTTGAGGCCCCTGACCCGGACTGCAATGTGGTGGCCCCTAATCTGTGCAAATGGGCCAGCAGACGAGGAAGCAACATCACACTGTTTGGAACCAAGCTGCCGCGGTAGGAGCCATGTTGGGTGCGCTCGCAATCTTCGGTTGTTCTTCCCAAGAGGAGGTTGTGATTCCCCCGGCTTCTGCAGAACAGGTCACTTTGATTGATTCGGCTCAGGGTAGGGCTTTGATTGATTCGCCCAACAAGGTGCTCGTCATTGACGCTCGGCCACGAGGCGAATACATGAGTGGTCATCTAGTTGGGGCACAAAGCATCGACTCCACCGATCAAGCGGACTGGAAGTTTCGAACGGCTGAGCTAGATAAGGATCTTCCAACAGCGATCTATTGCTCAACTGCTGCGTGCAGCGAGAACGCAGCGGGGATGCTCTTAGAGGCTGGGTTTACTCAGGTTTATGACGTTGGCGGGATTGCCGATTGGGATCCGTCGGAGTTGTCAGTAGACAAGCCTGGGTAGGAGCTTGGGATGGGGCGAATCAGAATAGCGATCGTCACTCCAAAGAGAACGCCGATTACTAGTGCAGTTCCGACTCGTTCTATCCAACTAAGAAAAACACTAGATACCACTGGCATCCAGATCAGACCTACTCGCGGAGCAACCCAGCCGGCAAGGGTTGCAACCGACAACAGCGGCAGGATAAACATCTTGAATTGCGCCGACAAGGACTTAGCGAGCAGCGCAATAGCAGCGGCCACTGCGGCGGTGGCAGATAATGCAAGCGGCAACCAAGCTACGACCAAAGACTGTGAACTCTGCGCAGCTGGGGGATTTCCCAAAAGTCCGCCGATTGAGAGTGCACCAGCACTGATTGCGGCTGCGAGCAACAACACCAATCGGCCTTTGCCGGTTCGCCCCAGATAAGCCGCAACTGCAGCAACGACAAGGGCTAGCAGCCCCGGCCAAGGCACTGAGTTGTCTTTGTAAAGTAGTTCACCCGTGACGGTTACTTCTTTGCCATTGACGGTGAGCGGAAGGAACCAGTCCTGAGCCACCTCACTCTCATCAGTCACTGGCGGAGCACTCACCATCCAATGAATCCGATGGTCATGCCAAGCGACTTTTCCGCCTGATCCCACCCGTTGCCATTCTGGTGGGGCGGTGCTGCTGACATCATCGGGGAAGGTGGCAGTTCCGCCCGAGCCATCCATACCCATCGCTGAGCCTCGGGTGGAGTTCAGGATGACAGCCGGGGAGCGTTTGTTCTGTTCCACTGTTCCATCTGCTGCAATTCGCAAATACGGCTCGCCGTCGTAGCCTGGAATCTGAACAGTGGTCCCAGGTTGGGCAGAAACCTGCAGATACGAATCCCCACCGAGAACTTTGACTTGAATCTCGGGTGTAGCTGGTTCAATTTGACGAATAACTGACTCAAAATTACTCGGTCGAACCGGCTCTGCCGATGCAACTTCGGCGGTGACTGCAAGTGTGAAATAGCTCAGTACGCCACAACAAAGGGCACCAAAAAAGAGCACTGCAAGACTGCGACGGTGAACCTGCGGGCAACTCACAGGTCCACATTAGATCGCACCGCAAGAAATTCTGCAGAGGCACGCCTGATCTGAAGTGCTTGACTAATGGTATGAACCTTGACCAACGCACTGAGTACAACTTGGGCGAGTTGAATGAAGCCACTACTGACCTTGACCCGGTGCGTTTGCTCAGGATGTGGTTAGAACAGGCCGAGTCCGAGGGTGTGCCCGAACCAAACGCTATGGCGCTAGTTACTACTGATTCCACAGGACGCCCAGGGGCACGCAACGTCTTGCTCAGGGGCCTTGATGATGCGGGGCACTTAGTTTTTTATACCAATCACGACAGCCATAAGGGAAGCGATTTAGCTGGGAACCCCAACGTGTGTCTGCTGTTTTCCTGGTTGGGGATGAACCGGCAGGTGCGAGTTCTTGGCAGCGCAGCGCAGGTGCCTGCTCAGGTGAGCGATGACTACTTTGCCGCACGGCCTCGAGAGAGCCAGATCGGTGCTTGGGCCAGTAAGCAGAGCACCGTAATTGCCGACCGTTCTGTGCTGGAACAACGAGTAGTCGAGGCCACAGAACGTTTCGCTGGTCTTGAGGTTCCTCGCCCGCCTCACTGGGGTGGTTACGCAGTGCGGCCAACCGAGTTTGAGTTCTGGCAAGGCCGCCCAAGTCGGTTGCATGACAGGTTGCACTACTGGCGACACGGTGATCACTGGCGCCGCGAGCGGCTGGCCCCCTAAGCGCTGATCCAGAGCAGGTTCAGAGCAGGTTCAGACCACCAAAGCTTTTGTTATTCCGTCGCTTCCCATAAACGCGCTTGCCACTGGATAAATAAAATCCACCTCATCTGGCAGGTGAATTTGTATGCCGCAAAAGACTGCAATATCCATCTCTTTATAGGCACCAAGTGCATCAAGCTCTACCCACATTTCATCGTTCACTGCAGCAGCAGCCAACTTGGTAAGTTCTAACAAGTTGTCTGGCAACTGATCAGATTGTGAGTCGACGATGCGTCGAAGTCGTTCTGCCTCGTGGTCATCAAGACCAGGAGTAAGTGGTTCGAATCCGTTGCGTAAGGATGACAACAACGCAGCCATTGCACCGCAGGTGGGAGTGACCTCTTTTTGGTGGCGGCGCAAGCTTTGCCCGATATTGCCCTCGGGGTCGATTCCAATATGTGGCATGCCAAACACAATCAAGTGGCCACGATCAGGGTCCTGCGGCACATGTGACAGCGCTGCTCTCCACCCGGTTCGCCCAAGCGATGGCAAGGCCCCAAGGCCACCAAGGCTAAATGGCTGATCCCAGCGACGGGCCACGAGGTCTAGAAACGACTGGGTGAGCTCATCCCGACAGACTGAGACTGCGGCAAAGCTGTGTTCACGAGCAAACCCGAGTGGTGAAACCAGTTTGGCAACTCGGGCCAAGTATTGCTCTGAGCTAACGGCTTGTGGGAAAGCTAAGTTGAGCGCTTCGATATGCAACATGGTTCCTAAGTTTAGATTCCCACCGCGCCTACGCGCCATCCTCGCTCGCATGAACCGGAGCTTCAGAGTGCTCAACCTGCGCTGAGTTCCGGGGGCGAAGCACAACTGAGATTGCAATCACTGCACCCAAAACAATTGCCGCAGCTAGGGCGAGCTGTAGTCCACCTACTCGTTCAACAAAACGCTGCATCGAGCTTTGAGCTTGTCGGGCAGTTTGAACGATCGCCGAGGATCCACCTGAGTTCAACTCGCTAATTTCTACTGTTGCGTAGTAGCTCACAAAGAGTCCGGCAAGAATCAAGAACCCCCCAGAGATGGTATTGACATAGGGCAGTAGCCGCCGGAACGCACGTAGGATTCCCTGCTGTGTGAGCGCCACAGACAACGTTAAAATCGCGAGCGTGGTGCCCATGCCCAATCCGTAGGCAAGAAAGGTTGAGAGACCTGCGGCAAAACTGTTTCGGTCCAAAGTGGTCGAGACGATGCCGATAAAGATCGGGATGGTGCAGCTCAGAGATGCGACT
>JBIKPA010000262.1:0-3498 GCA_044357715.1 Microthrixaceae bacterium | reverse complement strand
GTGCGCTCTTTCGGTTTACTCGGTTCGGCCTGCAAACGAGGGCAGCATCGAGCAGTCAGAAAGGTGCCATGCTGATCGGAATCTCGCCCGATCGCATTGGCCTCATCAACTCCATGGTGGCAACCATTATTGCGGGGATTGCCGTGATTCTTATCGAGCCAATCTCTGGTCTCGATCCGATTACCACTTCGCTGTTGGTATTGCCTGCACTTGCAGCAGCCTTGCTGGGTGGGTTGAGTTCTTTCGCAATTGCCACCTGCGCAGGACTTGGAATCGGGATGCTGCAATCACTGATCTTGGGTTACACGGTGCGACCAAGTACCGAATGGATCCCGGACTGGTTGCCTCGCACAGGCCTACAACAAGGCGTCCCCGTCATAATTGTGCTGGTTGCTCTGGTCTGGCGCGGCGATTCGCTTCCCGACCGGGCATATCTGATTGACAAGCGACTTCCCTCGTCACCCACCCCGAAACACGTCAGTTTGTGGTCTCTGGGACTTGTTGGTCTGGCCTCTGTGGGGCTGCTCACTTTTGATGCCCTTTATCGGCAGGCCTTGATTGTGACCATGGTGAGCGCGTTGTTGGCGCTATCGGTTGTGGTGATTACGGGCTATGTGGGGCAGATCTCATTGGCGCAACTCGCGTTTGCTGGCGTAGCCGGATTTACTGTTATCAATCTGGCTGCCGATGGCTTCCCATTTCCCGTAGCAGCCCTCGGCGCAACACTCGTGGCCACGTTGGTGGGAGTGGTTGTTGCACTTCCTGCGGCCCGAGTGCGTGGGATGAGCCTGGCGATTGCAACACTTGCTATGGCGGTTGCTATTGAGCAACTGGTGCTCTCAAGCAATGCGTTTTCTGGGGGTGTGGCTGGTAAGTCTGCGCCAAGGCCCATGTTGTTCGGAGTGGACTTTGGGATCTCGGCGAGGGGGTCAGCAAATTTTCGGCCGATCTTCGGGTTCTTTGTTCTTGGGGTGCTCACGCTCAGTTGTTTGATGGTTGCAAACCTTCGGCGGAATCGCACTGGGCTTCGTTGGCTCGCAGTGCGATCAAACGAGCGGGCTGCCGCAGCGGCTGGTATCAACGTGGGTAGATCGAAAATTGGCGCATTCGCAGTGTCCTCGTTCATTGCAGGTCTCGCCGGTGTTCTGATGGCGTATTCAACCTCGACGCTCTCTACGAACTCATTTATGGTTATTGGAGCGTTGGTGGCTCTGGCACTGACGTACTTGGGTGGAATCGCCAGTATTGGCGGTGCACTCATTGCAGGACTCTTGGCTCAGGCCGGAATCTTTACATTGCTTGCAAACGGGGGTGCACAGGGCCAGGCGGGAACCTATGTGTTTGCCTTGAGCGGCCTCGCCCTCATTGGTATGGCGATTTTCGCTCCGGACGGAATCACCGGAGCTTTCCGACAAGGGGTGTCCCGGCTGCGAGGTCGCGTGTCGCTGGGCGGGGCAGAGTCGCGTGGCCTTACAGCAGAGTCTGCAGTCAGCACCGGGGCGGCGGAACATGACTGAACCCATTCTGCAGGTTCGCGACCTGAGCGTTCGCTACGGGGGTGTGTTGGCACTCAGCTCAGTCAGCTTCGATGTGGCTGATGGAAGTATCGTCGGATTGATCGGGCCCAATGGGGCCGGAAAGACCACATGTATCGATGCGCTCAGTGGCTTCACCACCCCAAGTGCTCGTAACCCGTCCTTTAGCTACATCAGATTTAGGGATCGCTCCATTGACCGTTGCTCGCCGCAGGCGCGAGTTCGTTTGGGGTTTGCACGCACCTTTCAATCGCTCGAGTTATTCGATGACCTGACCGTGCGAGACAACTTGCGTGTTGCAGCCGCATCGCCAACCTGGATCTCTACTGTGACAGATGCATTGTGGCCAAAACGCAAAGCGGATGAAGCGGTAGATCAAACCCTAAGAATGATCGGCCTTGAATCGCATGCCGATGATCGGCCGGAACACTTGTCGAACGGGCAGCGCCACCTTGTAGCTGTTGGCCGCGCATTAGTTGCTCAGCCGCGTTTGTTGTTGCTTGATGAGCCAGCAGCAGGACTTGATCCGAGTGAAACAGCGGAGCTCGCAACGCTACTCAGGTCGCTACCCGGCTTAGGGGTGAGCGTGTTGTTGGTAGATCACGATATGAGTCTGGTTCTAGGCGTTTGTGATCAGGTGCATGTTCTGGACTTTGGGACAGTCATTGCGAGCGGAACCCCGGAGCAGATCCGAGCGAACCCGCTGGTTGTCTCTGCATATCTTGGGCGGGCGGGTTCGGTGAGCGACTCATGACTACCACGAAGCCGCTCGTGTCCCCAGAGCCTGTTCTTCGTTGCGCTGGTGTAGTCGCCGGCCACGATGGTGTGGCAGTGGTAACCGGTTTGGATCTTGTTGTTAGCGAGGGCGAAGTGGTTGCCTTGCTTGGAGCCAATGGTGTGGGCAAGACCACAACTCTGCTCAGCATCTCGGGGCTCATTCCGCTGCTAGGTGGCAAGATCGAGATGTTTGGTCAGGACCTTTCTGCAACGCAGCGCAACAGGTTTGGCCTTACACGGCGATCCTCAAGATCGAAACAAGTTGTTGATCGCGCACGCGCTGGAATCGCTCATGTTCCAGAGGACCGAGCGCTGTTCTTTGATCTCACAGTGCGTCAAAATCTTTGCCTAGCTGCAAGACAGAAGGCTTCCAAGCGGCAGGCTCCTAGGATTCAGAGTTCGGTAGAGCCGGTAGAGCCGATTGGTCCGGTAGAGCCGATTGGTCCGGTAGAGCCGATTGGTCCGGTAGAGCCGATTGGTCCGGTAGAGCCGATTGGTCCGGTTGGCACGTCTGGCCGGGCAGGCTTACTCACCGAGGCGGAGTTGCTCGATCAGGTGTTGGAGTACTTCCCAGCGTTAGTTGCCTTGCTGGAACAGCCCGCCGGGGTTCTCTCGGGTGGCCAGCAGCAAATGTTGGCAATCGGCCGGGGCTTGATGAGCCAGCCCAAATTGTTGATGGTGGACGAGCTGAGTTTGGGGCTTGCCCCGATCCTGGTAGAGCAACTCTTGCCCGTGCTTCGCAGCATTGCGCAAGCAACCGGTATCGCAGTGTTGATAGTTGAGCAACATGTGCACTTAGCGCTTGCAGTCTCTGATCGGGCATATTTGCTAAGGCGCGGCAAGAGCGCAGTATCTGGTACTTCAGCCGAGCTTGCAGCCCGGTCAGACCTAGTCGAGGCTGGATACTTCGGCGACTGATGAGAGCCGCGGCGCTGTAGCCGCGGCGCTGTAGCCGCGGCGCTGTAGCTCGCGGTGTCGTAGCTCGCGGTGGTCATCTATCGGTGCTGCTGGCCTGCATGCCTGCTTGCCCGGAGGGGGTGGTGTGGGTGTGGGGTTGCTGGGGTGGTTGGTTTATGGGCTGTGTTTGTGGTGGTGTTGGGTGTTGAGTTGGGTGCCGGTTGGTGTGGTGATGGTGTAGCGGCCGGGTGTGTTGGGTTGTTCTTTGATGGTCCATCCGTTGGTGTGG
>JBIKPA010000261.1:0-3544 GCA_044357715.1 Microthrixaceae bacterium | reverse complement strand
TCTCTTGCCATTGCAGAGCCTCTTCCTTTGCTTCTGGCAGGGGAGCTGTAAGCGTTGAGCGCTCGCTGAGTTCCGAGCTCTGTCGAATCTCCGCAATCCCAGCATCTGCCCAAGTGATGAGCGCAGCCTGGTCTGCCGGGCTGATCGGCGCGAGCTCAATCTGCTCGGCTAATTGCCGCGAAACCACATCTAACAAGCGTGCATAAGAGGGTTCGGCAAGTATGAGTCCAGCCGGTGCAGGTGCCCCAACAGAGCCAACTGTGGCCGAGTTCGTCGCAAGCAACATCGCAATGAGCCCGCCCTCACTGTGGCCAAGAACCAAAAGCTTTTGGGCATCAACACCGGGCTGTTTAGCCAAGAGGGCCAGCGCGTTTCGCGCGGGTTCAACAAAAACAGTCTCAAAGCTTTCTGCCAGAAGCTTTGCTGGATCTTCGCTATACGAGCCGATTCCGGTAGCACCCGAGGTGATCTTGTCGTAGCGGATCGAGGCGATGCCTTGATCGGCCAACTGTTCGGCAATCCACCGGTACAGGTCCATGTGGATCTCTGTCGGGGTGCCAGGCACCCCGACAGATCCATTTCGATCTACTGGCCCGCTGCCAGCAACAATCAGTACGCCCGGAACGTTTGCGTTGTTGTTGTCTGGCAGTCGCAGGCTGGCGTGAATGCATACGCCCCCAGAGTCGAAGAAAATCTCTTGATCTGGGTTGATCATGGCTAGGACTGAGCTCAGCTCAGGCGCTCAATCACCATGGCCATACCTTGGCCACCACCCACGCACATGGACTCAACACCAAAGGTCTTGTCTGACTCCTGCAAGTTGTGGATCAGGGTGGTCATAATGCGAGCACCCGTCATGCCGAAGGGGTGGCCGAGTGCAATGGAACCGCCGCGGGTATTGAGCTTTTCCATCGGGATACCCAAGTTGCGAGCAGATGGAAGCACCTGTGCCGCAAAGGCCTCATTGATCTCAAACAGGTCAATATCTTGTACGGTCATGCCGGCGCGGGCGAGCGCCTTCAAGATTGCAGCTTCTGGCCCCATGCCCATGATCTCTGGGTTGAGACCAGTGGCTGAAGAAGAGATGATGCGGGCGAGCGGAGTCAGGCCGAGTGCCTTTGCTTTGGTGTCGCTCATGACCACAACGGCTGCTGCACCATCGTTCAGCGGGCAAGCGTTGCCTGCGGTTACGGTGCCGTCGGGGCGGAAGACAGGAGAGAGGCTTGCGAGCTTCTCGAGCACGGTTCCGGCGCGGATACCGTCGTCAGTGCTGGCAACTCCGTCGGGGGTGGTTACTGGAGTGATTTCTGCTTCCCAGAAGCCACTGACTTGGCTCTGCTCGGCCAGGTTCTGGCTGCGGCAGGCAAACTCATCCTGATCGGCACGTGAGACATTTTCGAGCTGTGCGACGTTTTCTGCTGTCTGACCCATGGCTAGGTACACGTCTGGCAAGCCCGGCTGCTCGGACCACACGGGTGCTCCGCCCTCGGCGCGCTTGGCACTGCGTGCCTCGGCCTCTGCAAAGATTGGGTTCTTCGGTCCGTCTGCGAGTTGCATATGAAGCTGATGCCGGCTGATGGTCTCTACGCCACCTGCAATAAAGACATCGCCGTCGCCTGACTTGATGGCATGCGCTGCCATGCGGATAGTCATGAGTGAGGAGGAGCAGTAGCGATTGACGGTCACTCCAGGAACATTGCTGAGCCCGGCCAATACTGCCGAAACCCGGCCAATATTGTGACCAGACTCCACTGCCGGCTGACCGCAACCCCACAGCACATCTTCAATCTCGGTGGGATCAAGGGAAGGAACCTTGGCTAGGACGGCCTCGATGATTCGCGCAGAAAGGTCATCCGGGCGCATATCCTTGAGGGAACCTTTGCCGGCTCTGCCGATCGGTGTGCGGGCAGTAGAGACGATCACGGCCTCGGTCATGTTGTGCTCCCTAAGTGTTGAATCGGAAATTTCGCCAGACTGATTTGTCAGCGAGTCCGCCACGTTACCGAGCAGTAACAAAATGGGCCAACTTGAGTGTCACAGGTTGAGCTATGCAGCCAATGCTCAGGGAAAGAAACGGCTCACCGTATCGGCTACACATGCGGGCTTTGCAGTCGGCTCGCCGTCTGATCCCTGAATCTCGATCGTCACCCGAACGGTTGCCTGCACCCCACCTTTTGCCTCTTCTACCGAGATGATTTGGCCGCGACCGCGAAGCAAAGAACCTGTAGGGACGGGCGCCGGAAACCGCACTTTGTCGAGTCCCACGTTGACTCCCATGGAGGTGCCGTTGACCTGCAGGAGTTGTGGCAAAAACAGATTGACTAAAGCCAAGGTGAGGTAGCCATGAGCAATCGGGCCGCCAAATGGCGACTCTGCTAGGGCACGCTCAACATCAACGTGGATCCACTGGTGATCACCCGTTGCATCTGCAAAAAGATTGACCTGCTCCTGCGTCACGGGTGCCCATTGGGTTACCCCAAGATCGGCGCCGTCACAGTTCAGAAGTTCGGCCGGTGAGTCCACCACCGTTGTGGCTTCAGTGGCACTCATGCGTGCTGGCTCGAGACCGAGATGACCTCACCGGTCAGATAGGTAGACAAGTCGCTTGCAAGGAATACCATCACGTTTGCAATCTCCCAAGGTTCGGCCGCCCGCCCGAAGGCTTCTTTCGAGACGAGTTCCTCGAGAAGCCCGGGTGGAGTCACTTTGGCTAGGTTGGCGTGCATTGCCAAACTCGGAGCCACCGCGTTGACCCGCACATTGAATTCGGCGGCCTCAACTGCGGCTGATCGCGTCAGCGCCATCACTCCTGCTTTGGCCGCCGCATAATGAGCCTGCTTTTCCTGGGCACGCCAACCCAACACCGAGGCGTTGTTGACGATTGCGCCGTGGCCTTGCTCGTACAGGTGTGGAAGCACCGCCCGAAGGCATCGAAAGGTTCCCGTCAACGTGACGTCAATCACCTTGGTCCATTGCTCATCGGTGATCTCGGTAATCAGGCCATTTCCGCCAAGGCCGGCGTTATTCATCCATGCATCAATATGGCCGAGGTCTGCAATTGAGCCGGCTACTAGGGCCTGAACATCGTCCTCGTTCGTAACGTCGCAACGAAAGGTAGCGGGCCGGGTTCCAAACTCGGCAGCTAGAGCATCCGCAGTTTCGCCCAGCCTGCGCTCGTGAGCATCCGAAATCACAATGCGTGCACCTTCGAGCATGCAACGCCGAGCGAGTGATCCGCCGATCCCGCTTCCGGCAGCGGCTGTGATGACCACCGTTTTATTTTCAAGAAGTGCGTGGCCCGCAGGTTCAACTGGAGTAGGTGCTGGTTTTGTCATTGGTACTTTCTGGGTCTTGCAGTGAGTCCAAAGACTCTCTTGCTGGCGGACTCTCTTGCTAGCGGGGTTCGCGCGGTAGGCCGAGGGCCCGCTCGCCGATAATGTTTCGTTGGATCTCATCTGAGCCGCCGTAGATGGTGTCTGAACGGCTGAAGAAGAACAACTTGTGCGCTGATCCCATTTCTAGCTCGCCAGCGTCTCCCTCATGT
>JBIKPA010000260.1:0-3546 GCA_044357715.1 Microthrixaceae bacterium | reverse complement strand
AATCTTGCGTTGAATACCACGACCCGGAAGAAGCGTGATTTCAAACCCTGCCGCTGGGACGAGCGATGCCTCGATGCCACGCTCAGCACCAACAAAGTGCAAAGAAGATGGGGCATGCCCACGAGCGACAAGAGCCTTGGCCACGGCGATGCCCGGAACAACATGGCCGGCAGTGCCACCACCAGCAATCACCGCCCAGGTCGGTCGATCAGAACTTGTTACAGGAAGCGAACCTGCCATTAGTGATCTCGAGCGACAGATACCATTACGCCAACGGAGAGCATGCACATCATGAGCGAGGAACCTCCGTAAGAGACAAATGGCAGGGTGATTCCTTTGGTCGGCAGAGCACCCACGGTCACCATGATATTGATCATGGCTTGCACACCAATCCAAGTGGTGATTCCAATGGCAACGAGCCGACCGAATTTGCTTCTGCTGCGTAGTGCGATACGAATGCCAGCAAACATGAAAACCACAAATGCGCCTAGTACCAGCAGGCTCCCAAGCAGACCCAATTCTTCTCCGATGATGGCAAGAATGAAGTCAGTATCTGCCTCTGGCAAATAGCCCCACTTGGCCCGAGAGTTACCCGGACCGCTCCCCAGTAGGCCCCCGGATGCAAATCCAATCTGAGATTGAAGCAACTGATAGCCACCCGTGGCTTGGTGGCCTGAGGGGTTGAAATAGGCAGCAATTCTTTGGACGCGAAACCCACCAAACAGCAGAATCACCACTACTCCAACAGAGACTGCCGCGGCGGCAAGCCCACCCACCTGCCGAAGTGGTGCCCCGGCAAGAAACAACATGACAATCACAATCACTCCGAGCAGCAACGTGGTTCCCAGATCGTCACCCAGAAGCACCATTCCCGCTAAGAGCCCAGTGACACATAAAATTGGTCTGAGTAGCTCGGAAGAACCGATGTCTCGACTTCGTTTATCCAGAAATCTAGCGAGCCACAAGATGAGAGCGAGCTTTGCAAAATCAGATGGCTGGAATTGAAACGAGTCCGTTCCCAACCAGCGAGTTGCACCATTTGTGGTCAAAGCGAATGGAACATGCGGCCCACCCACTGCTCCGAGAGCAATGTCGAAAGCTAAGACGAACTGCAAACCAAGTGCCACCAAGATCATTGTCGGGGCAATACGGTCACGCCAGACTACGAGTGGGATCCTTGAGGCAACCAGACCCGCTCCTAGGCCAAGCAGCATCCATAACAGTTGCTTTGCTCCAGTAGTCCAGTTGGCCTGACTGGCTTGCACCGAAGCCACTGCCGAAGCTGAATACACCATCACTATCCCGAGCAGGCATAGCAAACCAGCCGAGCCCAGCAGCAGATGCTCTGGCTTCGGACCGACTTGAATCACCTCAACCTGAACGCCGCGCAGATTTCGAGTGGATGACGAGGATCCGCTCTTACGCCCAGGGGTACGCGTCCCGGTAGTTCGAGAACTCATCCCAAACCTCCTGAACGAATGAACTCCCGATAGAACAGGCCCAGGCCAAGTGCGGTGCATGCTGCGGTCAACATCCAAAACCGCACGATGACTGTCGTTTCAGGCCAACCAACGAGTTCGAAATGATGATGGATCGGTGCCATCCGAAAGATTCGTCGACCTGTGGTCTTGAAGCTCACTACCTGCAACACCACCGACACGGTTTCAAGAACAAACAACAATCCAAGTATCGGCAAAAGCAGCACGGTTGAGGAACTCAACGCAAGCGCAGCCAATGCCATCCCTATTGCCAGTGACCCCGTATCTCCCATAAAGATCTGCGCCGGGGCAGCGTTCCACCACAAGAATCCTGCGCAGGCTCCCATCATTGCTGCAGCTACCACAGCAAGGTCGAGTCCCACGTTGATGCCGTACAAACCTGAATACCTAAAGATCCAGTAGCCAATAACGACATACCCAGCAAACACGATTCCCGCCGAGCCGGCGGCTAAACCGTCAAGCCCATCGGTCAGGTTCACGGCATTGGTTGCTGCGTAGATAATCAGAATTGCCCAAGTTGCCCAACCCACTTTGGACAGGTTCCAACCCAAGTCACTCCACTGAGCAAAGCTAATCGTGGTGTGCACATTGGTCTTCAGCAACATCAGCACGGCAAAGGCTACGGCTACAGCAAGCAAACCGAAGGTCTTCGCTCGCCGGCTAAGGCCCAGGTTTCGCTCCTGCGAAACTTTGATCCAATCGTCCAAGAAGCCAACAAAGCCTGCGCCAGCAATGGCGCCAACTGTTAGCAACCCGGTCCAGGTAAAGACCCCGTCATAGAGGTTTGAGATTCCGTAGCCAAGGATGACCCCCCCAACGATGGCGATACCACCCATTGTTGGAGTTCCTGCCTTCACAAGGTGCCCCTCCGGCACATCGGAATGAATCGGCTGGCCAATGTGCCGCCTACTGAGCCACAAGATCAGAAACTTGGTTCCGACCCCGGAGACAATGGTCGCAATACCCGCAGCGAGCAGCAGGCGGATCACTTCGCAACCACTTCGCGTACGACTACCCGATCGTCAAAGGGTTCAGTTCGGTCAGCAAAAATCTGCACTGTTTCATGACCTTTTCCTGCCACAAGCACAACGTCCCCCGGTAGCGCCTCGGTAAGCGCTGTTCTGATTGCAACTCGGCGATCCTCAATGATGCGGGGCTTCGAACTACGCCCCGTCTGAGTTGCTCCGCTAAGAATCTCCTGCAGAATCATTGCTGGGTCTTCGGATCGAGGATTGTCAGAGGTCAGAATCACGTTGTCAGCAAGGCGCTCGGCGATCTGACCCATTAATGGCCGTTTTTGCCTATCACGATCGCCGCCGCAACCAAACACAACATGCAACTTCGCCCCGGGACCTACTAAGTCTCTAGCTGCAAGCAACGCTTGCTCAAGTGCATCCGGGGTGTGCGCATAGTCCACCACGGCAGTGGCTTCGCCATGACTTGAGCCCACCGCAAAGCGAGTGATCTCAAAGCGCCCGTCCACTCCCTGAAAAGCCGAGAGGCCGTTCGCAATCTCTTGAACCCCTACTCCAAGCAAGATGCATGTCTCGGCTGCAAGCAGTGCATTAACAACATTGTGGCGACCGCCAAGCTGCAGTTTCACTGCGGTGTTGCGCCAGAGGAAGGAGGAACCAGTCACATCAAGGACAAGTTCAGCGGCTTCATCGAAGGACACACCAACAAAACTGCGGCCGCTAGCTTCATAGAGCAACTTGCCATGCAGGTCTCCGATGTAGACCACTGCCTGACGACACTTGCCTGCTTCGAACAGCTTTGCCTTGGCCGCGAAGTACTGCTCAGGAGTCGAATGGAAGTCCAGGTGGTCAAGGCCGAGGTTTGTAAAAACACCAACAGCAAACTGAATCTCGTCAACACGATTGAGTACCAGCGCGTGTGACGACACTTCAATGGCCACATCAGTGACACCCTCGTCCAGCATCCCCGCTAGGAGTCGCTGTAGTTCGGGGGCTTCGGGGGTAGTCCGCTCCGAGGTCAAGGTCCCAATGGAGCGGGCAACCCTCCCTGCGTGATTCAGCACTGATGCAAT
>JBIKPA010000072.1:0-12423 GCA_044357715.1 Microthrixaceae bacterium | reverse complement strand
CCGCTCAAGCAGATCAAGGCCCAGCTTTGAACCAGCGAGTGCTAACGGTGCTAGCTGAGCTATCCGGGCCGCAAGTTCCTCTGATGCATGAAGTACTTGTTCCCCAGATCCCTTGACCGGCTCACCCTTTGCGGTCACTTCGACAAGCTCTTGAATGAGACCTAACTCGTATGCACGTTGAGCAGTAATGGGCTGAGCAGTCAGCATCATCCAGCGGGCAGCTGAGTGGCCTGCTAGAGCGACGAGTCGCTGCACGGTCGAGTGGTCGACCATCAACCCAAGTTTTGCCACGGGGACTGCAAACATTGCGTCTGTGGTCGCTATGCGGAGATCACAAGAGATTGCGAGTTGCATCCCAAGGCCCATACATGCACCGGAGATTGCAGCAACAGTTGGGAACTCAAGACTCGCAAGGTCATCGAGCATCAGTCGAAGCGCTCGGGTGAACTCAAGGTCCTCGAGCTCTTTTAGGTCGGCCCCGCTACAAAACTGGTTCTCATCGCCAGTCAGTATGAGCACTCGGAGAAGTCCCTGCGCATGATCTGATCTGGCCCGGATCACAGCCTCATGCAGTTGATCTAGGGCCTCATGGTTCAGCGCGTTACGCCGCTCGGGACGCGAAATCTTGATGCAAGCAATTCGTTGCTCGCACAGGTACGCAACGCTCACCCAGGCGCTCCGGGTTGAAAGATCATTGCCCAAAGTGCCACGACAAGCAGCAGGTGCATCACGCCCGTCAGAGCTTGGGCAGATTTTGCTCCGGCCTTTTGAGCCCGAATCAGAAAGAACATGACGCCTGCCATGATGAGCCACAGGGTGAATGCAATCGAGATCCAAGTCTCTTTGAACACATCAGGTCGCAGCTCGTAGGCGTTGAGGATTCCGGTGATCAACAAGATCAGTAGCGCCGGAGCTTGGATGTACGTGGCCACCTTGGCAAACCCGGCGCCAGCTTCTTCGTCGGCTCCAGCACCAGCCACTGAACGAGTCACCATTGGCACAGCAAAGAATGCGCCAAAGGCCACAATCGCAGAAAGAACATGAAGTAACAGCCAGAGATTTGCCATGGGCAAGTGTTTAGCGCATTCCTGACTCCCCGTGAGCGACTGGACCCTAGCTACGAACTCGCTCCGAGAACCGCAGTCTGCCGTCATGCTCCACTACCCTTGAGTTGTGGCACTTCTTCCCACACTTCTGGCAATCGGCATCGGGGTAGGCCTGGGGCTGTATTGGGGCGGAAGCCTCGAGAACATGATGACTTGGCGTCCACTGCTGTGGCAGGCACTCGTCGGCGGCATTGCTGTGTGCATGCTCCTTGACTTGTTCGGCATCGGAGGTTTCTTCGGTGGGCTCATCCTCATTTTGGCTACGGCTGCGATGCTCGCATTTGCTATCGCCAACCTGCGCACAGGGGGCATGGTGCTAGTAGTTGTGGGCCTCGGACTAAATTTTTTTGTCACGCTCATCAACTGGGCCACTCCGGTGAGCGGGTCAGCGCTTGTCTCAGCAGGGATCGTTACAACTGAAGAGCTGCCCAAGATTACGCTGACCGGTGGACGAGAATTGGCTGATGGTGCAGTGTTTGGCTTTCTTGGTGACGTGATTCCCTTGCCTTGGGGTCACGTCATTTCGCTTGGAGATATCATCATCTTGGCAGGTATCACTTTGGTGACCGCTAGTGTTCTGCGCCAGTACCAAGTTGGCGGCGGAAGCCCCCGTTCGGGCATGCGCAGCGCACCGAATGATTACCGAAGCGCTTTGGATGCCCTCGGTAAAGGCCCTGCTCCTCGTCGTGGACCCGGCCTTCACCCCTCGCGGCGCGTCGTCCCACCAGAGTCCAAGTTAGTCAAGCGACCGGGCTCTGATCCCCGCTGACAAATCGGCTCTGAGGTTGTTGTCTGATGATGACCGGAACACTCCGGCATTCATCAGGAGGAAACCCACATGGCACAGCTCGGACTCGACCCAGAGCAGATGGCCGCGTTGCAGAAGTCATTGCAGCGTGAGGCCGGCACAATCAGAACCTTGGCAAGGCAGTTAGACGGGCAGCTGAAATCGGCTTGGTGGAAAGGAACCGACTCAGATCGGTTCCGCTCTGAGTGGGATGCTACGCACAAGACTCAACTTGAACGAGTCTCTCTCGCACTAGAAGAGGCTGCAAAGAAGGTAGCTACAAACGTCGCCCAACAGACCCAGGCAAGCCAAGGATGAGTTCTGCCAGTGCCGTTCTTCAACTCCCCATTCGACTAGACGACGGCACTGGCAAATACTTCGACTTGATGATTGAGCTAGCTGCGGACGCTCAAATAGGTGAGCTAGCTGACCATCTAGCTGAACAGTCTGGGGCCTGCACCGGCCAGACCATCTTGAACAGTGCTGGCTCGGAGCGACAGTCGGCAGTCACTTACCAACGCTTCGAGCAGGTCTCGCTCTGCGGGCCGCGAGCCGGCGAAACCATCCGTTTGGTTCCTGTCCCGACCGCCATTGCAGCTGACCCAGACCGCACGCCAAATAGCGGCGGTTTGGCACCAGTATTCCTTCACAGCAGCAGCAAAACCGAGCCCACTTTGCAGCTCTGCTACGGCCTGAGTCATGTGTACGGAGCCGAAATAGAAGTCACCGAGCGAGTGGAGGTTCGAGCCACCGGCGCAGGCACCCCGCTAGTGAACGGCGCTCCGATCTTAGGAAGCTCGCGACTCGGCTCGGGAGATTTTCTCAATATCAACTCGCAACTGTGCCTCGTCCGCATTAGCGGACCTTTGCGGCCTCCACCGGAAGCAGGCCCCACCCAACGTCACAAGATCACCGTGTCGCGCAGTTCTTCGCATGTTGCTCAGAACGTTCCCTTGCCAAGTCCCCCCGCAACGCAGCGACTTCCCGGCTTCCCACTTCTTTCAGCCATAGTCCCGTTGCTCATGGGAACTGCCCTGTGGATAGCTACGAAGTCACTCGCATCGGCTCTCTTCGTTCTGTTTAGTTTCGTTTTCGTAGTTGCCTCGGGCATCGAAGCGCGTCGCGAATCACGCGCTGAACAAAAGTTCCGTCTTGCAGAGTTCCATGCCGGTGTCGACGAGGCCCTGAGCAGCATTTCACAGCTACACCAAGAAGAATTTGATCGCCTAGATCAGCAAGTTCCTCCGGCGCATCGTTTGGCAAAAATCCTTGCCGATCGCACCGAACAGCTCTGGTGTCGCAGCCTGAACGACGCCCAATCCGGTCCGATGGTGGTGCGGCTTGGAACCGCTCTGATCACGCCCCAGGACCAGATGCGTGTGCAAGCTCAAGCCCAAGGCCCGGCTGAACTCAAAGAACAACTGAGGCAGCTAGCTGAAACCTTCGAACTCGCCGAGCTGCCCAGCATTGTTGACCTTGATCAGATAGGCGGCCTAGGAATCGTGGGGCGTGACGAACTAGCAACCGCTCTGGCACGGAGTTTGCTACTGCAGCTAGCAATTGCTTTGCCCCCCGAGGAGTTACAGATTTGTGTGCTCGCCCGACAGGACCGCCTAGACGTTTGGAGGTGGTGTGCTTGGCTACCTCACTGCCGAACCCAGAGTGGCAGCCTTCGCACTCTGCTTGTCGTTGATGGCGCAGATGACGACCTTGTGAGCGCAGCTAGCCAACAGCACGGCGCGGCAAAGACTCGCATGATCTGGCTTTCTGCCCTGAGAGCGGGGCTCCCGGCAGGGCTGGGGGCAATCGTCGAACTCGGGAAGACACAGCGGCTCATCCTTGATGCATTGGCTCGCGATGACCCCTCGTTGCGCAACTCAGGCGAGAAGAGAGTGCTCAATCTGACCATCGAGGACCTCACCGAGGATGAGGCAATTCCTCTCGCAAGGGGGCTTGCGCCATTGGTGAAAGAGCAATCCTCAGTTGCTATCGCTCAGCGAACCGAGCTTCAGGGTGACTCACAGGTTCAACCGCGGCTTCCAACCTCGCACCTTCCAATGAAGGTCAGTTTGCATGAGGTACTTGCCGACCTACACATGTTGCATGACCCTGACGCTGTCCTCGCTCAGTGGGCGCGGTCGGCCGCATCATCAAGTCTTGCAGCGCCACTCGGAAGGGTGGCCCACGGGGTGCTTCACCTTGACCTTCGCGCAGATGGCCCACACGCCCTTATTGCGGGAACCACTGGTTCGGGTAAAAGCGAACTACTCCGCAGCTTTGTGGCCTCGCTCGCACTTCATCACAGCGCAGATCGGCTCACCTTTTTGCTAGTCGACTACAAAGGCGGTGCAGCATTTAGCAGCCTCACCTTGCTGCCGCACACAGTTGGCCTTATTACTGACCTTTCACCACAACTAGCGATGCGTGCACTTGTCTCTCTGCGTGCAGAGCTTCGGTATCGAGAGGAGCAGTTCGCAAAGCTTGGAATCTCGGAGATTACCGAGGTACCCAAGAACGGCTCGGTTGAAGTTCCACCCGCTCTTGTTGTCGTGGTTGATGAGTTCGCGACTCTGGCGCGTGAACTTCCCGATTTTGTTGATGGCCTAGTTGATCTCTCTCAGCGAGGCCGAAGCCTTGGAATGCACTTGGTCCTTGCAACCCAACGACCCGCTGGGGTGATTACAGACGCGATTCGCGCAAATACCGGCCTGCGCATCGCGTTGCGAGTCGCAGATGAAGACGACAGCCGTGACGTGGTTGAACTGCCCGAGGCGGCCCTACTCCCTCGCGACGTTCCAGGTAGAGCAATACTGCGCAGCGGTCCGGGCCAATGTGCTGCAGTTCAATTTGCCTACAGCGGATCCTCGCGTCAGGCCGAGATTCGCGCAAGGTCCTGGCCACTCGGGGACCCTGCCCCAAAGTGCGTTGTTGATGTAGCACGTAGCTCACTAACTGACTTAGACGCAGCGGTCGCTTCGGTCGTTGCCGCAGCAGCAAAGGGACAACTTCGCTCCCCTAGGCCACCTTGGCTAGATGCCCTACCGGAACTGCTCGCACTGTCGCAGATTCAACCACGCGGAAAACCGCTAGCAATTGGTTGGAGCGATCGGCCAGATCTGCAGCGACGGGAACTCCTCAGGGTGAACCTGTTGCGAGACGGCGGGCTTTTGCTGCTCGGCGCTAGTGGCTCGGGGCGAAGCACAACGCTCTGCACGACCGCTCTAGCGGCAATCAATCAGTTTGGTGGGCACGTTCAGATCTTTGGGATCGATGCCGGAAGCGGTTTGAGCCAACTTCGAGAGTTCTCGCAAGTTGGAGCAATAATCTCTGTTGAAGATAGCGAGCGTGTTCTTCGGCTCTTGCGTCGCCTTGCCGCAGAGCTTCAGTTGAGAAGCCAGCCCCGAAGCAACGGCTCAAACCACAGTCCGCAATTGCTCCTCGTTGATGGCTTCAGTGCTTTTGAGGAGTTGTACGAGCGAATCAACAGAGCAGAGGCTATAGATCTGCTCGCCAAGATTACGAGGGAAGGACGGTCCCTAGGCTTGCACGTTCTTGTTGCTGCATGCCGACGTGCAGAGGTTCCACCGAGAATCTCAGCGATGCTGGGCTGCCAGATTTATCTTCGCAGTTCAACAGCCGACGACGCCTTGATGCTCGGCCTTGATCCCGAATCTGCGCAGAAGGAAACCCCACCGGGTCGGGGCTTTCAGCATGGCCATCAGGTGCAAGTTGCTCAGCCTGATCACCTGAGCCGCCAACTTGGCTTGAACCAACCGGGTCTTGCGCCGACTATTGGTTCCCTCCCTCGGAGTCTGAGATTTTCTGAACTTCTAGTTCCTGATGCAAGCCATCTAGCCCAGCCGAGCAAAGCAAAGCACAACGTTTCTACAAGTTGGACACCACTCCCCTGCGGGATTGGGGCAGAGCAACTAGACCTTGCCATGTTGGACCTTGCGCATCAGCACGGGCTGATTGCCGGACCGCCCCGCAGCGGAAAGTCCACTGCTCTGAATACTCTTGCGCTAGCCCTCTCGGCTTCCACCTTTGCGCCGGCCCGCTCTGCTAGTTACTTGTTAGCTGCGCATGACTGCGAGGCGCATGATTCAATACGTTGGACCTCGACCCTGACCGGTGCTCAGTCAGCACGGGATGCGGCGGAGTTTCTTCGAGGGGCGGCACTTTCAGCTAGATCTGGCGTGCGCACTCTGGTAGCTGTGGATGACGTATGCCGCCTGCTTGAACTACCAGAGGGTGAGCAGGTTGAAACTGCTATGAGCGACCTCATAGAACTCGGACGAACCCATCAGCTACGCCTGGTGCTCAGCGCAGAGATTGATATGTTGCTCAGGTCGTACAGCGAGGTCATCATTCAGCTCCGATCCTCTCGGACTGGCATTTTGTTAGGTATTGACCCAGACCTTCACGGAGAAGTGCTGCACACCTCGCTGCCTCTTCGGTCCGAGCTTACGAATTGCAGTGGCCGGGGTTGGCTCGTCTCGCCTTTCGGGGCAGAAGCAGTTCAGATTGCTCACCCGTGAGCACCGCTGCCAAGGTGTTGAGCGTTGAGTAAATGCAAATCGTTCACAGAGACGAGTCGGACTTGTAATGCGTGCTCTATCAGGTGCGAGCGGCGGTCCATTGCGTTTGCTCCGAGTCCGCCGTGCACGTTTGGAATTCCCGCCCGATGAAGCTTCTCGCAAAGGTGATCGAGCTTTCGGTTGAACTTTGTGAGCGACCAACCAAGCCGCTGCGCCCCATGACGGTTTGACGCAGGCTGGACTTGCTCAGTCTGAGGGTTCAATAAACGGTGCTCGCACATTGCAAGCAGCAGTAAGCGTTGATCGTCGTTGAGCTCGACTCGGCCCCAATCCATTGTTTGGGTACCGCTCAGACCGGCTTCTCCGAGCAGGTCGGTCTCCCACTCAAACCCCTCGAGAGCCCCCGAGAGCTCGTATTTGGTGGGGCCAGCGACAAACCTGCAGGTGAACTCACCATAGAGAACTGCTGCAGTTGAATGCGGAGCTACTAGCGCTGAGCTGCTGCTAACCGCGTCTTTGATGGTGAACGCAATGCTCTTGCCGAGGTTTTGCACGCACCAGTGACTACCAGAATCCACAAAGCGGCCGATGACTCTATGCATATAGGGGTTCTCATCAATTATCAGGTCGGCCGTGCGGCCAAAGCTGAGTGAGTCACCCGGACTAAGGGTGTGGTCCTCGCCGCAAAACTCTAGGTACAACCTCCCGGGAGAACTGTTGTTGCTCGGGTTTCTAGGAGTTTGACTCTTGGGCTGCAGGCTCGCTGGTTTTTTCCTCATACTGAACAGTATAAGTACTTTCAGGTTATTTCATTATCTTTCAGTAATTCCAGTGTTATCTCGTATGTCTATTTGTGGCCTACACCGCCGAGCGGGCAGAAGATGGGTTCAGACTTCCGAAGCGCTCATACAGATTGCGAGCGTGGTCCAAGACTGTGGCACGGCACCACCCGGCCGTCCGGTATCAGCATCCCAATATTCGGCCCAGCCCGAACGCTGCGCTCCAAGGCGGCTGTTACGAGCTAGTTGGGATGCCTCGGCGAATTTCCCAACCCGCAACAGTCCAATCCACAACAAGTAATTCAGCTGCGGCCAACTTGGGCCACGCCAATATGTGGTTGGCAAATAGGTGGGCTCGTCCACATGTACCTGCCGTGCGCCAAATTCCCCAGCGAACGCCCGAACATCAGAGAGTTCATCAGCCACCAAACCGGCTACAGCTTGAGTCATTGCACTGTTTCCGCTTCCCATGACAGGAAGGGCAAGCACCCCAAGAAGCGCCTCGGCAGTGCGCACCCGGCCCGAACCCAAGGCCGTGGGACCATCGTCCACCCAGGTGCGCAACTGTGGTTCCCAACGCTCCGCCAGCGCAGCCGAAACATCTGCCGCGTGGCGTAGCAGTGCAGTGTCACCCGTGACCCCGGCAAGTTCGGCTGCACAAAACACTGCCATGGCACTAAAAGCCACAGAACCTACGGGGAAGTCATCGTTAGAGATTGGAGCACCGCCCGCCTTGCGCTGTATCCCCTGCAACAACTCACCCTTGCGGCGAAACCAAGTCTGTTCATCAAACCCAGTCGAGGCCGGCACGCCACTTGAGGCCAAAATAAGGTCATCCCATCGAGGGCTGTGATCACAGCCAGATTCCCAAGGATGAACTAGTTCAATCAAACCAGCAGTGCTGCGGCGACGCGACTCAAACAAAAAATTGAGTCCGGCCGTAGCCCGTTCGAGTAAATCAAGAGGAATGGCGATTCCGCGCCGGGCCAGTTCTGCGATGGCATGACCATAAATCGGAGGTTGTGTAATTGATGATGTGTTGGCACGACCCCAGAACTGCTCATGATCAGTGCAGCCGTCGAGATAGATCACATGGGGCACAAAGCCGTCGACGTCTTGAGCAGACAGAGCAGTGGTGAGTTCGCTGAGGGCTCGTTCTGTGTCTCCGAGTTCTGCCCACACAATGGAATGAAAGCAAGAGTCCCATAGCCATAGCCACGGATAGGTTTTGCTGTTCGGGCAAGTGAACCCAGGTTCACGCCACTGAGCCGCCAGCACCTCATGCGCTTGATCACTCATCATCTTCGAATCCCTAACTGCATCGCAGTGACCCTAACCTGTGGCTTTCATGGCAAAACGTGCAGCCTTCTTATCATTTCGATTCGGTCTCACTGACGGGGTGTCTGTGGTGGCGCGCACATGGATGGATGCATTTGAGGAGTTCGGCTTTGAGGTGTTCACTGTCACCGGCGACGCCTCAGCCGACCGAACAGTTCTAGGCCTTGGGCTAGCGAGCACCCCAGATTCGGCGGTCACCGAGCGGGAACTGACCGACTCTTTGACGCAAGCGCTTAGCGATGCCGACTTAGTGGTAGTGGAAAACTTGCTGACCATCCCAATGAATCTTGCGGCTTCACGCGTTGCAGCGAAGGTACTTGCCGGTCGGCCAGCTTTGCTCCATCACCACGACCCACCTTGGCATCGCGAGCGTTTTGCCCACATCACGGAGTTGCCAGCAACTGACCCTGCTTGGAAACACGTTGCAATCAACGGAATCCTGAGAGCGGAACTTGCCGAACGCGCAATCTATGCCTCAATTATTTACAACGGGTTTCCCACAGCGGTTCGTCGTAGCCGTCACGAGACCGAACAACTGCGACGAGATGTGCGTCGCTCAATTGGCATTGGCTCAGATGAACTTGTGGTTGCTCACCCGGTTCGAGCAATCGAGCGCAAGAACATTCCTGCCGCTATCGCCCTAGCCGAAGCTGTTGGAGCCACCTACTGGCTGCTAGGCCCCGCTGAAGAAGGCTATAGCGAAGAGCTCAAACGCCTGCTCAACGGCGCTAGCTGCAAGGTTGTGCATCATGAATGGACCGACGTTGAAGGGATTTATGCCGCTGCTGACCACATTGCGTTTCCCTCTACTTGGGAAGGGTTTGGCAATCCACCTATAGAGGCTGCTCTTTACCGGAAGACGGTGAGCGTGGGCGAGTACGCAGTTGGCAAAGAGCTTCAGGGGTTCGGGTTTGATTGGTTTGATTCACGTGACCATCAAGGCATCGCAGTTGCGCTTGCTCAACCCGACTCGACACGGGTCACCCAGATGCTTGACCGCAACGAGCGCGTAGCAAGCGAGTATTTCTCATTGGGAAGAATGCGTCACTATTTGCATCTACTTCTAGAGAAGGCCGACTGGCTGCCATGACAACGAAAACCCGCCCTGCCAGGAGTTATAGAGATGAGTGATCCGGTATTAGAAAAGCGTGAGCGTATTCGCAAGCTCTGCGAACTCGGATCGAAGATCGGCTACTCGTGTTTTGGTGCAGCAATGCTGCTGTTTGTTATCGCGTTCATTGCGGACTTCCCCTCTTGGATCGTGACAGTGATTATCGCGGCGATGGTTCTGGGATCAGTCACGCTGCTACCAGCGATTGTCTTTGGCTACGGGGTCAAGGCCGCAGATGCCGAGGATCGCGGCGAAAAGTTTGGTTACTAGGCACGAGCTTTCAGACCTCGTTGATCGCAGCCACTGCCCAAACAGGTTCTACGTCATATTCGGGGGAATCGATCACCCCGCAGGTGATCTGTGGAATGTGTCGTTGCAGGTCGACTTCTACTCGAAATGATCGTGTTGGACCCCCAACAGGGGTTCCGCTGATCAGCAGACTCGTAGCAAATGAGTGACGGTCAAACTCAACGACTTCAACTGTTCGGTGTGAACTCGCCCAAGCCCAACCCACAGCGGCCAACGCAGCGCGATCAGCCACTTGTGCCGGCCCGCTACTGAGCGAGGACACTCCCCTACAGTGCTCAAGCGCTACGGCTAGATCAGCCGCGGCACTCTGGCCTGAACGGCACAGAATCTGCTCGGTGATAGTCGAATCTAAATAGGCCCACGCATAGCCATCAGGGAAGCTGAGTGCGGTAGGCGCAAAGCGGTGGCCTCCGGTATGAGATGCCCGCCAGACACGGAGCTTTTGGGGTAGCGGATGATCTGGCTCTGCAAGGCTGGCCGAGATCTCGGAAAACAGCGCCATGCCAGACTGCCCACAGCACACATCGCGCTTGCCGTGAGTGCAGATGAACAGATCAATCACCTCTGCTTCATCAGTGGCCCGATATTGCTCATAGCTTGCGAGCGCACTTTCATCCGCAGCGAGCAGGGCCTGAGCGAGAGGCACAAGATCGAGTGTCGGTACAAGCCATTCTCGACGCTCAAATGGTGCAGCAAACTCGACTCTTTGGGCTACAAAAAGTGCCGCTTCGCTTTCCGACAACCGTCGCTTCTCATATGCAATGACCCGGACAGCGTTTGGCGGACCAGCAGTTGTTGAAACTAGCCCCTGAGGTCTCCAGATGCGGCCATCCGGGGCTGTCAAGCTGGCAAATGGTGTTCGCTGAGTCGCAAGCGAAGCGAACGGTTCATGTAGTGAAATATCACGCTCCCAAGGCAGCGGCACCTCAACGGCCAAAAACGCGTCATAGTTGCCCGCCGATCCAATCGGGTCGGCACTCAAGCTTTTGCGGAACGGCGCGCAGCGCTCAGAAGTACCGAGGAACTCTCCTAAGGGCTGCATGATCACAGACTCTATGCCGGACTCGGGCACCTTATGGCCGCCACTCACACGGGTTCGGCAACCGGGACTGCATCCTGCGCTGGTATCCTTGCGCTACTCGCTATGAGACTCCCTGCTGCTGAACGCCGAGAACAACTCCTTCGCACGGCAGTGTCTGTTTTTGCCGAGCACGGGTATCACGCAACCTCGATGAACGAAGTCGCAGAAGCCGCCGGAGTAACCAAGCCCGTGTTGTACCAGCATTTTGCATCGAAGCGGGAGTTGTTTATTCAGTTGCTCACCAATATCGGTTCTGAGCTGCAAGAAATAATCTCGAAAGCAACAGCCGATGCAGCGGGACCACGCCAACAGATTGAGAATGGCTTTCGGGCCTACTTTGGGTTTGCTAGCGAACAGACTGATTCGTTTAAGGTCCTCTTTGGCGCCGGGGCCCGACGCGACCCCGAGTTTGCATCCTTCGCTCTTGGCGTAGAAACCTCCATTGCCGAGAGCATCGCAGATCTCATCATGGTCGAGGGCGAGCCAGTGGCGCATAGGTTTTTGCTAGCTCACAGCATTGTAGGGATGACCGAAGCCGCTACTCGTTACTGGTTATCGCACCAGCGTGAACCTCAGGTAAACATCTTGGCCGAACAACTCTCGCAGCTTGCTTGGTCTGGGATGCGCGGCATTCGCAGCCAAAGCTAACTCGACTCACCAACTCCCAGATAGGAACCAGCAGATGACAACAGATTTCACTCAAGGCCAGCGCGAAGGCGATGGCTCGGACTGGTACGAGGTTGTTGTTGAAATTCCAAAAGGCTCGCGCAACAAGTATGAAATCGATCACGATCATGGCGAGGCTTGGCTTGATCGACACCTCTTCTCCACCACGGTGTACCCAACCGAATATGGATTTTTTCCGAATACCTTGGCCGAGGATGGCGACCCACTTGATGCCCTCGTACTGCTTGAAGAGGCGACCTTCCCCGGTTGCCACATTCGCGCTAGGCCCGTCGCAGTGCTCGAAATGACCGACGAGGCCGGCAGAGACCTCAAGGTGCTCTGCGTTCCTTCGGGTGACCCAAGGTGGGATTTCTTACAAGATGTGCAGGACGTTCCCAAACATCAGCTTGCAGAGATTCAGCAGTTCTTCAGAGTCTATAAAGACCTAGAACCAGGCAAGGCAAGCGCTGTTGGCGAGTGGGGTAACCGTGCTGCTGCGATTGCTGCGATCGCCGCAGACCGTGCCAGATTTGCTTAGAAATGTTCTCATCGTAGCTATCCCTAGAATTTTCTCAGGTTCTGAGTAGCTTGGTGTTGTTCATCCAACCGAAAGGGAACCAAAAATGTTGTCACTCCTAGCCCAAGAATCAAGCTCAGGCAGCGCAGCTGGCGGAGCCATGGCCGTTGTGCTCTACCTCGGCTTTATCG
>JBIKPA010000259.1:0-3570 GCA_044357715.1 Microthrixaceae bacterium | reverse complement strand
TTTTCAGCACCTGTGACGTCGGCCTGAACTCGCAGAAAGCGACTGAGATCACAGGCCACAAACTCTGGCTCGGCGAACCCAGTGCCGGCGGCTTCAACAATGAGGACCCCTTTTGGGCCGCATTCGGTTGCTTTGGTGCTGCGGCCTTGCAGATTGCCGGGGTAGGCCCACCAACGCCCGGCTGGCATTGGGGTGACTGTGCGGTCGTGGATATGACCAAGTGCCCAGTAGTGGATATCTGAGTTGAGGAGATCATCCCGAGAACAACCGGCGTAATTATCGTGGCCGGGCAGGCCCTCAACGTTGGCGTGAACCACAGCAATTCGCAGATCGGCATCCACACTTGTGGCGCCGATTTTTTCGACAAGGTTTGCCTCTTCTTTTTGGGTGGCGAAACTCACTCCCGTGACTGCCAGTCGGGTACCGCCAATTGTCATGACAAAGGTTTGAGGCTCACCCTCGGTAAAGGTGTACACACCCTCGGGTAGCGGAGCTGCCGGCGTAAAGCTGGCTTGAACAGGGTCGTGGTTGCCGTGGGCAATAAAGACGCGGATGCCGCCTTGGGTCAGCTGGGTGAGACCCTGGGTGAACTGCAACTGAGCGAAGGCAGATCGCTCTGCAGAGTCGTAAACGTCGCCCCCTAAAACGACGAGGTCTACGTTTCTCTCGAGAGCGAGCTTGACTAGGTTCTGAAACGCTTTGGGTGAATCCCCAGACTTTCCGAGGTGAAGATCCGAGGAATGAAGAAAACGCACGGGGCCGTCATCGGCATCTCGCAGCGACCCAAGGTCGGTGATCACTGCGGATGCGATGCTTGTGATTGCGGTGTGTGGGATTGTGCGGTCAGGAGCCATGCGTCAGCCAGTATGGCTGAGGTCTGTGACAGCAAGTGCTTGAGTGCCTACGGTTCGCTGTCGGTCCTCTTGCAAGGACGCTTGGAATCATCCAAGGTGATTGTCCCAGGCGTGGTAGCCGTTGCTGGCTCAGTTGGAGCTGGTGGCACCCAACCTCCGAGTACCGTCCAATCGAATCCCTTGTCTGCTGAGCAGATGCCCCAAAAGGCATATGGCATGGTGGCCCGGTCACCAGAAGCGTCAAGAGTGACCACACCGGTTACCCCCTTGAAGCCTTCAGCGGCAGTCATAAATGCAGTCCGCATATCGGCGCCCTTGAGGTTTGCGCCATCTTTGGCAAACACAGCGGTGAGAATCATCAGAGCGTCGTAGGCCCCGTATGCAAGAGGGTCTGGCTCTGGATCGGCTTTGAGCAGTGCTTCTGGTGGAGTTGCGGCGTCATCACCGATAACGGGCAGCGGGCTTGCAAACCCAAGAGCTGAACCAGCAGCAAAGGCTGCGCCGGCTGCGTTATCTGTCAGGTCCGTGGACTGAGCTGACCCGTCACCGCCATAGAAGGGAATACCCTGCAGGGCCGCGATGCCTGAAGCCTCGGCCAGAATCTGAGCAACTTCACCGTAGCCAGCCAAGTACACAGCTCTGCCAATCGCGCCGCCGCTGCTATCGGCCTGTGCCACAGCATCCGCAATCTTTTGAGCAACCCCTGCAAAGTCGGTGTCTTCTGGTGCGTAGACGGGCCCAGCGATCACAGCGTTTCCGCCTGCTGCGACATCTGCGCTGACGGTGGAGACGAGCCCGTTGTTGCCAGCGTCATCGCGGTTAGCAGTGATAAGGGTTACTGGCCCGAAGTAGGTGATTAGGTCGCCAGAGGCAACACCTTCGACTTTGTCGGTGGGAACCATACGGAAAAGCGAGTCAGTGGGAACGGCCAAGGTGGAGGCGGTGCTGCCTTGGGAAATGAGAATCATGCCGTTTGCATCGGCGTAGGGAAGAATGTTTTTTGCTTCCGAACTGGTCTGTGGGCCAATCACGGAGGTGACTCCAGACTCGTTGAGACTTGTGAGTTCTTTGAGTGCAGTTTCTGGGTCGCCGCCTGTGTCACGCACATCAAGTTCAATCTTGACCCCTTGTTCAGCAGCCGACTGAACCCCAGCTTCAAGCACGCTCTGCGAGGCAAGACCCAAGGTCTGTCCGTCTCCAGTGAGGTCTAGTAGGGCACCTACCTTGGCGGTAGTGGTAATTGCCACTGTCGTAGTGGTGGAGTCTGAACTTGAGTCCTCGGACTCAGAACAACCCGCAAAGGCAAAGAGCGACAAGCTCAGCAACACTCCTGCGCTCAGCGTGACACGCCGGCGAGGTGAGCGCTTTGATTCTTGGCTGCGCATGAAGGCTCCTAGAGATGAGTAGAGGTAACGAAAGAAACTAGCCTAGGAGTTACTGAGTAGAGCACTTAGACAGAAACCATTCGGGGGCAGAGAACACAGGATGGCCGAATTAGACCAGCCAGAGCCAGGTGCGGTTTTTGATGATCTCGCTCGTCACCGACCGTGGTTTATTCGCGGCACCATCTTGTCGGGGCTTGGCGGCTCGATGGCTTGGTTGGCCACTTCGTTCGTTATCTACGCAAATTCTGGGTCGGTTGCGATCAGCGCCTTAGTCACCGTGGTGTCCTCGGTCCCGTCACTTTTTCTGGGCGGTGCGGCGACCAGCCTGTCTGGTAAATACAGCGCAGCAAAGCTCTATGTGATCGGCGGTATCGCCCTAGGAATCGTTGGCTTTGTGCCGGTTTTCTTCTCACTTGCCGGCCTGCTTGCCACGGGGAATCTATTGCTGTGGTACCTGCTCATTGGCATCATTACTGGGCTTACTGCTCCAGCTGGTGCAATGGTCACTCGCTTCTTAGCCCCAGCGGATGCTGTACCTGAGTTCAATGCTTCCATCACCAAAGCCAAGTCAATCTCGTCTGTCATTGGGCTGCTTCTTGGCGGTGGCATCTATGCGGCTCTCGGACCGACGTGGATTTACTTCTTTAGCGCTCTGACCTTCTTTGCCCCCGTACTCGCCGTTCTGCCCGTGACAGGAAAGGCACCTCAGGCAGTCGCTCAAGGAAAGTTCAGAGAGATTCTTCAGCTTCGCAAGTCGCAGCCTGGACTTCGGGCAGTATTCGTTGCCTGCATGATCTCGTGTGTCGGTGGCAGTTTTACTGTCACGCTTCCGGCAGTAGCAGCCGAGATTGGGAACGGAGCATGGATACTGTCCATTCTGCAGACCGCGTATGTTCTCGGTGGTTTGGTGGTGGTGGTTGCCGTCAAGCAGTTGCACCGTCGAGTCAAATGGGGTCAGATGCAACGACTGTGTCTGCTTGTAGCGGGGCTTGGCTTGGTGGGAATGGCCTTCGTGACCAAGATGAACGCAAGCCCTGGCCGAGTTTTTATCATTGTGGTGCTTCTGTTGCTTCCCGTGGGGTTGGCGTTCTCCATTGATATCTCGGTTCTGGCAGCGCTTGTGCAGGTGCATTCCCCTGAGGAGTCACGAGGGTCGGTACTGACCGCGTATCACATGGTTCCGATGCTGGTGTTTCCTGTGGCCCAAGAAATTGTTGGACTGTTATCTGATCAGTTCTCGCTGGCCGCCGGTTTTTGGGTATGTGGCGGCGTGATACTCATCGTTTTGCCGATCGGCAAGCGAATGGGCATTGCTGCAGCCATAGATGTGC
>JBIKPA010000071.1:0-12521 GCA_044357715.1 Microthrixaceae bacterium | reverse complement strand
GCATCGCAATGCGCTCAAGGTTGGGCCAGCGTTGCCTCGGCCTGCTCGGCGGAGGGAGCGCTAGTTCTTGCAGCGCTCGGGCATGCTGGTGGCCAAGGAACTTCTCATTGGAGTCAACGTGAACTCTGGGCGCCTTCTCGGGTTCCAGAAGTGAATTCTCGTGAGATTCCAAAATGGATGGAGCCTGAAGACATTGCGCACGTGATCGAAGGTTTTGCCGCTGCTGCGCGGTTGGCAGTCGACTCGGGTTGCGATGGGGTAGAAATCAACGCGGGGCAGTACTCGCTCATTCGGCAGTTTCTCTCTGGGCTGACCAACCAGCGTTCCGATGAATGGGGGGCAAACCGCAGGCTGTTTTTAACGCAGATACTGACAGCCGTGCGCAGCGAAATTGGCCCGGAGAAACTTTTGGCGTTGCGTTTGTCTTGTGACGAGCTCGCCCCTTGGGCTGGCATCACCCCAGAACAGGCGCCCGAGCTTGCAGCCGATATTGCCACCGAACCCCAACCGGGGCCGATTGACTTAGTGACCGTCGTGCGGGGCTCAATCTATTCGGCTTCAGCGACTCGACCAGGCGGCCACACGCCACCGGGGTTCAATCTTGAACTAACAAGAGCAGTCCGCAAGCAGGTTCGCGCTGCTACCAACAACAGTGTCGCCGTAGCTGTCCAAGGCTCAATCGTTGATGTCGCTCAAGCTGAATGGGCGCTCACAGATGACGTGGCTGATGCAGTCGAGATGACTCGAGCTCAAATCTCTGATGCTGAGCTTGTGTCAAAATTGCGTTCCGGAAGTGCAGCACGCATTCGGCCCTGCACGTTGTCAAACCAAAAGAGTCAGGTTCGCGATAACCGCAACCCCATTGTGACTGCTCTGGGCGACCCGCTCTCTGGCTACGAAACAAAAGACGCGCCACCAGAAACAGCAGCAGCGCACCGAGTTGAACTCACGGTTGTTGGTGGTGGTCCAGGTGGACTCGAAGCAGCCCGAGTTGCAGCTGCTCGCGGGCATCGGGTGAGGCTCTTTGAGGCCTCGGATTCCTTTGGTGGCATGGTGCGCGTGGCGGCAAAAGGCCCCGGTTGGGAGCGGTTAGCTCTGCTCGTCGATTGGCTCGAGGCCGAGTGCCGAGTTGAGGGAGTTGAGCTGATGAACAATCATCGGGTCACCCCGGATCAGCTTGCTGGCCATGTGATTTTGGCCGTCGGAGGGCGCAACGGTTTGCGAAGCTACGAGCAGCATCCGGGTTCAGTGGTGCGAACTGCAGCTGAGGCGCTTGATCAACCCGATTCACTGCCCGAGGGTGCAGTTCTGATCTGGGATCCAATCGGCGGTCCTATCGGAGTGGCTCTTGCAGAGCTACTTGCAGCGCGTGGGATTGAGGTTCACTTCGCTACACAGGACAACATTGTTGGCAACGAACTCGCCCGATCCGGTGACCTTGCTCCGGCGAACGCTCGCTTAATGCAGGCGGGGGTTCACCTTCACCCACGGAAGCTGTTGCGTTCAGTCGCTGCTGACGGCGCAACACTCGAGGATCGATTTTCTGCGCAGCGTGAACAACTTCCCGTGGCTGTTGTGATTGATGCTGGCCATCGGCTGCCTAACGATGCACTTGGTCTAGAACTCGCAGGTGTGGGTCTTGTGCAGGCCGCCAGCGTGGGCGATTGTGTGGCACCCCGAACCATTTATGAAGCAATCCTTGAAGGCCGCCGGGCTGCGATTGCCTTGGGCTGAGCTTAAACCTGCAGAAACTTCCTGTTGACTTGTGACCCTGTGCCGCTACCCTCAGTAGACGGGCCATGTGTTGACAATCCCGTGACGGGAAAAGTCGGGAGCTAGTAGCCGCTTAGGAGGCAAGACAATGCCAGCAGCATCAGTACTTAGCGAGACCATCACTACAACAAGTGCGGGCCTTGAGCGAACAATTCAAAATGCGGTTGACTTGGCTAAGTCGGCGAATGGGATGTTTCGAACTCACGACGATGTAGCTGTTGCCTTGCCTGGTGGATTGTTTGGCCACGTGCGTAACGGCAAACTCATCGGATTTGGTCTTGAGCCAATCGGAGAGGTGCTCGTTGATTCGCACCGCAAGGTGTCTGGCCTGCTCGACGGTGGAAAAGGTCACGTGCTGTGGGGCCGAGTGGCAGCAGTTGCCGGCGGAACTGCCGCGGCGGTGTCTTCAGTTGCTGGGCTGACTTCAATCCTGCTGGGGCGTCGTCGCTCCTCTGGTTCTCACTGACCTAGCAGCTGCCGCTCCCGACTGATTCGGTCAGGGCGTGCTGTGGCTCTAAGTTAGAAACATGTCTGAGCAGATCATCTGGACCCCCTTGCAGTTGGGGCCAGTCACCGTGCGTAACCGCGTTGTCTTTTCTGCGCACCTGACGAACTACGCAGAAGATGGTTTGCCCACCGAGCAGCATGCCGCGTACTACGCAGAGCGGGCCAAGGGTGGTGCTGGGCTGATCATCACTGAAGAGCATTCCACCCATCGAACTGACTGGCCCTATGAGAAACTCATCCATGGGTTCAACCGGGAAGTGATTCCTGGGTATCGCCGAATCACTGAAGCCGTGCACCGCCATCGTGTTCCAATTTTTGCGCAGATTAATCACAACGGCGGCCAAGCATCCTCGATGTATTCGCGATTGCCCGTCTGGGCGCCTTCAGCAGTTGCAGACCCTCTCTTTAGAGAGGTGCCCAAAGCGGTAGACGCAGCCGAAATCGCCGAGATCGTGGCCTCGTACGCGGTGGTTGCAGGGCATTGCGCCGAGGGCGGGTTCGATGGGGTGGAACTTCAATGTTCGCACTCCTCGATCGTTCGAGGCTTTCTATCTCCTGCAACCAACCTGCGCACAGATGACTACGGCGGTTCACTGACGAACCGGGCAAGAATCCTGATTGAAATAGTTGCAGCAGTTCGCGCCGAGATCGGCCCTGAACTTGCCCTCGGGGTTCGACTCTGCGGTGATGAACTGATCGAGGGTGGCACCACTATCGACGAGGCCGTCGAGGTGGCCAAGATGGTTGAATCCACCGGTCACGTTGATTACATCAATACATCAATCGGTGTGGCAACGGCCTCGCTGTTTATGATCGAAGCTTCAATGCATATCCCTCCGGGATACGCAATGTTTATTCCCGCTGCGTTGCGCGCTGCAGTTGACCTGCCGGTGGTGGGGGTTGGTCGCTTCAAAGACCCGCTTCAAGTTGAACGAGCCCTGAGCGAAGGTCTCTGTGACCTTGTTGGTGTAGTTCGCGGCCAAATCGCAGACCCTGATTTTGTTCGCAAAGCTAGAGCCGGATTCACTGACGACACCCGCTTGTGTCTGTCTTGCAACCAAGAGTGCGTTGGACGCATGGGCCTGAATCGTTGGTTGGGCTGCATTGAGAATCCACGAACTGGGCGAGAGTCTCATGGCGTTGGCCTAGCGCAGACGGTGAGCATCGGACGCAAAGTGCTAGTGGTGGGTGCCGGCCCCGCAGGCATGCAAGCAGCAATCGCGGCTGCGCGTAACGGCCACCAGGTAACTGTCTGCGAACAAGACTCTGCCGCAGGCGGGCAAGTGCGCCTAGCAGCGAGCGTGCCGAACCGAGCCGAGTTTGGCGACTTAGTGCGTAACCAACTCCACGAGTGCGGCCGCCTCGGTGTGCAGTTTGAGTATGAGACAAAAGTGACTTCCGATGAGGTGGCGAACCGTGGTGTGGACACCGTGATCATTGCCACCGGGGCGAGGCCTTCAACTCCGCACTGGATGCCCGAGGATTTGGCAGGCGGGTCAGGCTGGATTGTCGATGTTCGCGATGTGCTCTCTGGTCGGGCACACCCAGCGGGCAACGTTGTGGTGATCGACGAGATTGGCTTCCATCACGCCACCTCAGTTGGTGAACTTCTTGCCGACCGCGGTTGTGAAGTCGAGATCATTACCCCCGGGATGGTGGTAGGCCAAGACCTTGGAATCACTCTGGATATGGAAAACTGGTGGATTCGTGCTGGCTCCAAAGGAATCGAGCAGACCACAAATTGTGTTGTGATGGGCATCGACGGCCACACAGTTCGCCTGCAGCATCATCCGACAGGAACAGAGATCACTCGTGAGCCCGATTGGCTCGTGCTTGCTCTGCCATCCGATCCGGTAGATGAGCTCTACTTCGAACTCAAATCTGCTGGCATCAACGTCTACCGCGCTGGGGATGCAGTTGCTCCTCGGCGTGCGCATTCTGCAGTCATCGAAGGCGAGCGAGTTGGCGCCGCAGTTCCCGCAGCTGATCGGGTCCTTGCAGGCCGCTGAACTAGCCCGCTCGAATTGGCCTGCTTGGGGTGAATCCCGAGTTGAGCATTACTCTTTGCACATGCGTTCAATTCTTGCCCTTGTCCCGATTCGGGAGGGGGCTCTTCCTTCCGGTGGTGCCGAGGTAGTAGCAGAGGCAGAAGGTCGCGCTCTGCTCGTTGGAGAAGGCGCCAACGAAGCGGCAGTAGCTTTGGCTGGCATCGCAACCGAACTTCGAGCTTGGGAGACCCCGGGGTTCTCGCCGGCAGATTGGGCGCAACGCCTTGTTCCACTGCTGCTCAATGAAGCAGTTGTGTTGTTGCCCGCGTCTCCTGATGGACGTGACCTTGCGCCCCGGATTGCGGCAGCGTTAGATCGAACCTTGTTGGCAGGGGCGATGGAAATTCGTCCTGATAGCGTTTCTACCATTCGCTACGGAGGGCGCGTGCTCGCTGAACACTTGGTGTCTTCTGCAGTGGTGGTGACATTGCAGCCAGGTGTTCGAGGCGTTGAACATCCCCACGGCGCGGTTCCCGAGGTTGCCTTCATCACACCACCCGAGCCGAGTGCTGCAGTACTAGATGCACAGATTTTAGAACTGCTTCCCCCAGATGTCTCCACGATGGACCTCTCCGAGGCGCCACGGATTCTTGGTGGTGGTGCCGGGCTGGATTCGGCGGAGCGATTTGATCAACTCGCTCTGGTTGCTGGCCTGCTTGAAGCATCAGCGGGTGCAACCAGAGTCGTTACTGATCGCGGCTGGATGAGTCACGCTCGCCAGATTGGTACCACTGGGGTAGTGGTGGATCCCCGGCTCTATATCGCATTCGGAGTCTCTGGTGCTGTTCAGCACACTGCTGGACTCGGGCAGCCAGATCACATCATCAGTGTCAATCTGGACGAACATTGCCCGATGATGAGCCTTGCCGACTTGGCCTTAGTGGCTGATGCAAATGAGGTGTTGGAGATTCTTGAACAGCGCTTAGTGTCGCTGCAGGACTCGCAGAGAACGGCCCCCGTCTGATGCCGGACTTTGATGTAGTTGTGGTGGGAGCTGGGCCTGCTGGGTCGGCTGCTGCTCTTGAGCTGGCTCGGGCGGGACGGTCGGTTTGTTTGCTTGAGCGTGGACCGTTCCCGGGGTCAAAGAACATGTACGGCGGCGTGATCTATGGCCGAGTGCTCGACACCCTGATTCCGAATTGGTGGGAGGAAGCTCCGATTCAACGCTGGGTGACTCGTCGTTCAACCATGTTGATGACAGCAAACCAAGCGCTCACCGTTGACTACCGTTCCAATACTTGGGGCGAGGCACCCTATAACGGGGCAACGGCGTTTCGACCTGATTTTGACTCGTGGCTTGCGACTAAGGCCGAGGAAGCCGGCGCAGTCATCATTTGTTCCACCACGGCAACCGGGCTGTTGCGTGAGGGGGAGCGGGTGGTCGGGGTGCGCACTGACCGCCCAGATGGCGACTTAACCGCTGAGGTTGTGATTTGTTGTGATGGCGTCAACTCGTTCCTTGCAAAAGAGGCTGGTTTGTATGCCCCTTCAGACCCTGCGAACTACACGCTGGGAGTAAAAGAAACGATTGCTCTTCCCCGTGAGGTCATCGACGAGCGATTCGCCGTTCGCGGTAATCACGGTGTAGATATTGAGATTCTTGGCTGCACCGGCAAGGTTCCCGGCGGTGGGTTTTTGTATACGAACGCCGAGAGTCTGGCAGTTGGTTTAGTACTGTCACTACCTGAGTTAGCGAAGTGCGGACGCCGCCCAGAAGAGATCCTTGCCGAGCTCAAAACTCACCCATCGATTGCTCCGCTGATAGAGGGCGGCGATGTCAAGGAGTACTCGGCGCACGTAATCCCCGAGGCCGGGTACAAGATGATGCCCGAACTGATCGGTGATGGAATCTTGGTCGCGGGTGACGCTGCCGCTATGTGTTTGGCAGCAGGAATCTGGCTTGAGGGAGTCAACTTTGCCATTGGCTCCGGCTCAGCGGCAGGACTAGCAGCAGCCCGGGCTGTGCAGCGCCGAGATACTTCGACTGCTGGTTTAGGCGACTATCGCCGGCGCCTAGAGGCGAACTTCGTGATGACGGATCACCGTAAGCTCAAAGAGGCGCCGCACCTTGTCATGAGTGACCTTGCGCAACAGCAACTTCCGAGGATCGCATGCGGTGTGATGGAGCAACTCTTTACAGTGACAAACCCTGAACCCAAGCCAGGGTTGCGAAAGATCATTCGTTCACAAATGAAACTCAATAACCTCAAATTGCGAGATGCGGTCTCTCAAGGAGTGAAAGCGCTAAGGACCTTCGGATGAGCACAGACTCCTACCCAGAAATCAGCTTTGAGTCACGAATGAGTTCGGTCGAGTTTCGCGTGTCCGAGCAGGCGCACATCACCGTGGATGGCAAAATATGTGCCGACTGCTCAACTCGCGGCTGCATTACTGCCTGTCCGGCCAACTTGTTTGTTCCCACCGCCGACGGCGGGATTTTGTTCAATTACGAGCTCTGCTTTGAGTGCGGTACTTGCTACATGGTGTGCAATGAAGAGGGTGCAATTACTTGGTCCTACCCGGAGGGTGGCCACGGCGTGGTGTTTCACAACTCATGAACCCTGCATCTATCAATGTTGTGGCCTGCGTAAAGTGGGCTGAACTCCGACCAGAGATCGATCCGCTGCATGGGTCGGTTGGGGACCAACCTCGTGGTTCAGGCATTTCTGACTCCGATCTTGCAGCAATTGAATCGGCGCTAGTTATTTCTCAGGCTTGGTCACAAGCAGGAGCAGACAGCTCGGTCACTGTGCTGTGTGCCGGGCCTGAAGCAGCCGATGACACGCTGCAAGAGTTGCTAGCAGTTGGCGTGAAGCAAGTGGTCCGTCTTGCGGTCAAGGAGCAACGCAGTAGCGCGCAGGTTGCTGAACTTCTAGCGTCAGCACTCGTCTCGGAACAACTCGATGCACAGCTTGTGATCTGCGGAGATGTGAGCGCGGACCGCGGCTCTGGATCAGTTCCGGCTTTTTTGGCCCATCAACTAGACGCCGTTCAAGCCCTTGGCCTGATTGGGCTTGAACCAACCGGGCTTGGCTGCATCACGGCCACTCGACGTCTCGATGGGGGCCGACGTGAACGTTTGCTAGTGACAGCACCTGCGGTGATCTCGGTTGAAGGATCAGTTGCAGACCTTCGACGGGCCTCACTAGTTGCAACCTTGGCCACAAAGAGCAAAAAGATTGAGGTTCGGAGTCTGCAAACAGACGTTGCCGCAGAGGTGACTCGCTTGCGACCGTGGCGACCGCGACCTCGAGTGCTGGCCCCGCCTACTGGTGAAGATGCCCTCAGTCGAATTCTTGCGCTGACTGGTGCCCAAGCAAGTCCTACTTCGTCTCGGACGTTGGTGTTAGATCCTGAACAGGCAGCCGATGCAGTGCTTCAACAGCTCGCTGCTTGGGGCTACCTCAGTGATGCTCCGCAAACCTGAGATGGCTGCTACATATCTTTCGCAGCTTGCCTTCTCAGAGGTTCCATCTGAGTCGATACTGCTTGTTCCACTAGGGAGCTGCGAGCAGCACGGCCCGCATCTGCCTTTAGATACAGACCTACGAATCGCCTGCTATCTCTCTGATCAGCTTGCCCAGACCAGATCAGATGTAGTGATTGCGCCGCCCATCACGATGAGCGCCTCAGGTGAGCACCAGGGATTTGCCGGTACCTTGTCGATCGGTGCCGAGGTGCTTGAGTCTGTTGTGATTGAACTTGTTCGCTCAGCGTTGCCAGCGCCGGGAGTAGGGCCCTTCGTGGCTGTGCTTTTTGTGAATGGCCATGGCGGAAACATTGCGGCGGCGAATGCTGCGGTGAGGCAACTCCAAGCTGAGTCTCGCTCTGTAGCTGTGTGGAACCCACAGGTTCCGGGGGGTGATTCCCACGCTGGAAGAACAGAAACCTCAATGCTGATGTATTTCGACCCGAGCTGTGTGCGCACCGAGCAACTGCAGTCGGGCAGCACCGAACGCTGGCGAGACATCGGGCCTCGGGTGATGGCCGAAGGTCTTGGTTCTGTTACCCCGAATGGGATTCTGGGCGATCCGCGAGATGCAACTGCACAAGAGGGAGCAGAGACCTGTGCCGCTCTCGTGCGGAACCTGGAGGACTTTGTCGCTGACTGGCGCGAGCAGCCGAACTAGTGACTCAAACCGCTTCTCTACGAATGGTTCCGGCATTCACCTGCGATGCTTCGGTTCGGCGATCCGGGGTTCGAGGGCGTTTTGTGCTTGGGGGATCTCCGATTCGATTGTTCTCTCTGACTGCGGCTGGTTCGGCGCTGATGGATCGCATCGAGAGGGGCGCACCCTTTGATGCGAGTCCGGCCGAATGCGAACTGATTGACCGTTGGGTTGACGCTGGAGTGATCCACCCAGAGCCCACTGCTGTTGTTGCTGGGTTGGGTGGGGGTCTAGATGGGGTCCTAGACGGGGGAGTCACAGTCGTTGTTCCCGTGAGAGATCGCGCTTCAGGAATAGAGCGTCTCTTGGCCTCGCTTGCAGCAGATTCGGATGCGAGTATTACCGAGATCATCATTATTGATGATGGGTCAGTCGAGCCGCTGGCGGTTCGCATGGCCGAGGAGCCTGTCTTAGCGGTTCGTGTGATTCGCCTTGAGGAGTCTGTCGGTCCTGCTCAGGCTCGCAATCTGGGTCTCGAGCAGGTGAAAACTCCGCTCGTAGCATTTGTGGATTCTGATTGCACGGTCACGGCGGGTTGGCTTGAGCCGCTCCTTGTACAACTTGGTGACCCACGGGTTGTAGCAGTTGCTCCTCGTGTGAGAGCGGTAGCTGCCAATGGTGGACGGGCTAGAACAAACCCACTGAGTGCGCTTGAGCAGTATGAGCTTCTTCGTTCGCCACTTGATCTGGGAGCTCAGGCGGGTCGAGTTTCGCCGGGAACTCGCGTGTCATATGTTCCAAGCGCTGCAGTGTTGATGCGCACCGAAGCAGTGCGAGCCGTGGGTGGCTTTAACCCCGCCATGAGCGTGGGTGAAGACGTGGATTTGATCTGGCGCCTCACTGGGGATGCCAGCACGAAGGTGCCCGACAGCGTTCGCTACCAGCCTGCATCGGTGGTGAACCATGAGATTCGTTCTGACCTTGGACAGTGGGCTCGGCAGCGAATTGATTACGGCAGTTCGGCCGCTGCGCTAGAGCGCGCACACCCTGGCATGGTTGCTCCGGTGGTTGTGTCTCCGTGGAGCGCAGCAGTGTGGGGACTAGTTGCAACAGGCCATCCAGTTTTGGGCGCGGCGCTTGGCGCTGGCACGACAGCGCAGCTGCGCAAGAAGTTGCCAGACCTTCCTCTTGGCGAGGTAGTCCGCCTTGGAATCGGAGGCCACCTTGGGGCAGGTCGGCAGTTGGCTCGAAGCGTGCAACGAGTCTGGTGGCCGCTTGCTCTTCCCGCTGCAGTGCTGATGCCTCGTGCTCGTTCGGCTGTGCTTGGTGCGGTTGTTCTCACAGCGCTTGACGCGCTGCAGCAGCGCCGTTCGGTGTTGTTAGAACTTCCCGAAGCAACTGAACCCCTCTCGGTATCTGACTCGGTTCGGTTTGTAGGGCTCGCACTATTGGACGATATGTCCTACGGCGCGGGCGTGTGGCTTGGATGCCTGCGCGAGCCCTCCTTGCGAGCACTGTTGCCATCGTTTACTCGTCCGATACCCCGTAAGGCTTCTAGCAACAGTGTTGGCGCATGAAGGCGCTTCATGTTCATCACGATGCCAATTCTTCTAGTGGAGTGATGGGTGAGTTGCTTGACGAGTTGGGAATCGACTCCGTTGAGCATCAGGTCTGTCTTACTTCGGGATCGCCTGTTGGATCATCGGTGTTTCCCGATCCGACGCAGTTTGACCTGATCTTCGTCTACGGCTCGCGATGGTCGGTCTACGACGCAGCGGTGAAGCATTGGGTTGCCCCCGAGTTAGAGCTTCTTCGCCAAGCTGATGCTGCCGGCGTTTCCGTTTTGGGGATGTGTTTTGGTGGCCAGCTTCTTTCACTTGCCCATGGTGGGGGAGTCGCTCCGGGGCACACCGCAGAAGTTGGTTGGCTCAGCGTTCAACCCGTTTCGCCCACACCAACAGGCTGTGGCATACCCCTGCTGTCAATTGATTCCGGGCCATGGATGCAATGGCACTTTGATTGCTTTGAGGTGCCCCCAGGTGCACAACTGCTAGCAGATTCTTCTGCTGGGCCTCAGGCCTTCCTGCTTCGGAACAATCTGGCTGTTCAGTTTCATCCCGAGGTCAATCGTTGTGTGCTTGAAGAGTGGTTAGTTGACGACCTTGACCAGCTAGCTGAGGTGGGGGTTGATCCCGAATCGCTTTTGATTGAGGCAGAACGCCGATCAGTTGAAAGCCGGAATCGAGCGAGCCAGCTTCTCAGAAATTTCTTGGCGACCCGATCTGCAAAAAACAAGAACGTGTTCTAGTCTCACCGTTTGCACCCCGGGTGGTCCGGGGGCACAAGTTCAGGGGGTCAGATGCCCGAAGACGCGACCACCATGGGAGACGAGGACGTTCTGCGTGCTCCTCTTCTTTTGGAGTATCCCTTTAAGCGAACCACCGGACCGGTGATTGGCGCCTTCCTCACGGCTCTTCGTGAGGGCCGCTTTATTGGTATCGAGGATGACAACGGCAAGGTGCTCTGCCCGCCAGTTGAGTATGACCCTGCCTCTGGTGCATCGCTGACCAAGTTGGTACCCGTTGGATCCGAGGGCGAAGTGTTGTCTTGGTCTTGGAACAAATCGGTTCGAGACGGCCAGCCACTTGATCACCCTTTTGCATGGGCAATGGTGCAACTCGATGGCGCAGACACACCGATGATGCATGCAGTTGACGCTCCACACGAATCAATGGCAACTGGCATGAGAGTGCGAGCGAAGTTCGCCTCAGAACGCATCGGATCCATGGATGACCTGCTCTGCTTCGAGCCAGTGAGCTGATTGGAATCACTATGACTGACACCGCATCATCAGAACCAGCACCCATTGAGATCCCCGAGGGAGTTTGGTCGCAGCCTGCAGTAGATATGTCTGCAGTTGCCGAGCTTGACTCCGTTGAGGCAGTGCGCAGCGTGCGTGCCTTTGCCTCGATGACCTACGACTACACCCCGGGCCTTGCCACCACGCGCTTCTTGCGGGCCATCAAGGAAAAGCGCCTTGTGGGGGAACGTTGCTCAGAAACTGGCAAGGTCTACATTCCTCCACGCGGCGTGTCACCCGTATCGGGTCTACCAACCACTGAGCAGGTTGAGCTTGGCCTAGACGGAACCGTGGTCAGCTTCTGTGTAGTCAACCTTGACTTCACGGGTAACGCTCAAGAGATTCCCTATGTGTCGGCGCTGATTCTGGTTGATGGCTCCGATATTCCGATCTACGGCCTCGTTCGTGAGATCCCCTATAACGAAGTCCAGCCAGGGCTTCGTCTGAAGTCAGTCTGGGTCGAAGACTCCGAGCTGACAACAAGTTTCGAAAACATCAAATGGTGGGCACCAAATGGTGAGCCAGATGTGCCCGCTTCCGACCTAGCCGATTACATCTAAGGGTGCTGCTGTGAGAGACGTTGCAATTATTGCCACTGCCCAAACCAAGCACGTTCGTGCCGCTACTGCCACCAATGAGGTGGAGATGATCCAACCGGTCATCCAAGAGGTGATTGAGCGTTCAGGAGTAGATCGTCACGGCTTTGATTTCACCTGCTCGGGTAGTTCCGACTATCTCGCCGGTCAGCCGTTCAGCTTTGTGATGACACTGGATGCGGTTGCCGCTTGGCCACCGATTTCTGAGTCACATGTAGAGATGGATGGCGCTTGGGCGCTCTACGAGGCTTGGGTCAAAATCCAAACTGGTCATGCAGACACAGCCTTGGTGTACAGCTACGGAAAGTCATCTCCGGGCGATTTGCCTCGAGTGCTCTCGCGCATGACTGACCCCTACTACGAGGCGCCGTTATGGCCGACCTCGGTAGACATCGCAGCACTTCAGGCCCGAGCCGCTATCCAAGCCGGGGTCACGAGCGAGCAGGCAATGGCAGATATTGCGTATCGCAGCCGTACCTCGGCTGCGGCCAACCCGTTTGCACAGCTCACGAGCTCTGCTCAGCCATCAGCGCTGATGGACGAGGAGTACCTTGCCGATCCGTTGCGGCGTCATGACTGCGCACCAATTACCGACGGTGGCGTAGCAATCGTATTGGCCGCTGGCGAC
>JBIKPA010000070.1:0-12531 GCA_044357715.1 Microthrixaceae bacterium | reverse complement strand
ACAGTGCTGAACCTATAGCCGCTGGATCTGCTCGATCCTCAAGGCCAAGCGCCTGACGAATATCGTGTTCGTGCATAAAAGTGTCGTAGTGGCGAATGCGCATAAAGCGGCCGTAGGTCTCATCGGCGCCGACTGGGGTCCATGAAGGGGCATCAAACTGCTCTTGAGTCATTGCCTGTAGCGCCTTGAGTCGCTCGGCAGTTACGTCAAGAAATATCTGCAGCACTTCGGCGCCAGAGAGCGACCGCATGTCTTCTACCCAGACCTCGCCCATGCGGGCAACGTCATTCTTTAGGTGGGTCAGATGCGTTACATCCACCTCTGGGGCGCGTACCCCGTTCAGCATGAGTTCGATGCCCGTTATGTGACTCAACTGATCCTTGACAGTCCACCCCGGAAGGCAACTCGGCAACATAAACTCCCCTTCCTGAAGACCTGAACAGAGCTCGGCTACGGCACTCCACTCTTCTGCTAACAGGGCCAAAATTGGTTCTTTGTCTACGAAGGTAGGCATTACGGGGTTTCCTTTTGGATTGTGACCCAATCCCGGGCCTCGAGGTAGGGGGTGAACTGTTTAGCGATTGCTTCGATGTCTGCGCGGCGCTTTGGACGCTGCAGTTCATAGAGCTGCGGGAACTGCAGCCAAGCCGTTACTGCCTGCCACAACTCCACCGCATCTTGGCCTAGCGGGGGGTCAATCAGAACTGGCCCAAAGAGCGCTTGCGGGCCGCCTGGCAGGTGGTCAAACACCAAGGTGGGCACTCCCCAACCAGCAAGGTCAAGCACCCGCTGATGGTCTGCGGCAACCTCTGCATGGGTAGTTGTGTCATCAATCGCTTGGCGAACAAGCGCCGGGTCGAGACCCAGTTCCTCAAGGAGTTCCTCGGCAACCTCTAAGCGATGGGGTTTGCGACCCTCGACATGCAACGCAGTACCTGCTCGCAAGTACCAGCTATCAAGCAAGCTCATATCTGTTCTCCGAAGGAGCGCACCAACACGCATCATCGACCACCCATAGGACCAATCGCGTTCCCACGGGTGCTTCTTACCCTCCGCCCGATTTACCTCTTCAAGGCTGAAGAAGCGCCAGTTCACCTCAAGGCCGAGTTGATCCCTCGCCTCTCGCATCCAAAGTGAAGTCTGAAATGCATACGGGCACATGATGTCAAAATGAAAGGCTACAGATTTCGGTGCGTTGTGCGTAGTGAAGGTCAAACTACTCCTACCGATCAAACAAGTGGCAGTGATACTGCATCATTTTGAGAGTTGCTGCCTGAGAATTTCAGATTTCAACGAATTTTGTGTTTCGAGCAATCCTGTTTGACGAATGCGGGCAACATGGTGATATGACAAAACTCGGATTACAGATTCCTAGCTTCAACTACCCCGATGGCAGCCCAGAGCAGATCTTCCCGACTGTGGTCGCTGCGGCACAAGCAGCAGAAGCATCCGGCTTTGACACCGTCATGGTGATGGACCACTTTTATCAATTACCAGGGCTAGGCAATCCTGATGATTTCATGCTCGAGGCCTACACGCTCTTGGGGGCACTCGCAGCAGTTACCTCATCTGTTCGGCTCGGTGCTTTAGTTACGGGAAACACGTATCGCAACCCCGCAATTCTTGCGAAAGCAGTCACAACTCTTGACATCGTTTCTGCAGGCAGAGCACAACTTGGCATTGGATGTGGCTGGTTCGAACTAGAACACGACTCTTTTGGTATCAAATTTGGCACCTTCACCGACCGATTCGAAATGCTTGAAGAGGCCCTACAGATTATTTTGCCAATGCTCCGCGACGAACGACCATCCCTCAATGGCAAGCACTATCAGATTTCGCAGGCGATCAATCAGCCAGCACCGCTGTCAACCATCCCCGTCATGATCGGAGGCAGTGGCGAGAAGAAGACACTGCGCATGGTGGCTCAGTACGCCACCCTTGGCAACCTCACCTGCGAACCAAGCGAGGTTCCCCGCAAGGTAGAAGCACTCGCTGAGCACTGCGAGCGCATCGGACGGGACCGTGCAGAGATTCAACTCTCATGGAACCGAGTGGTCTGCGTTGCCCCAACAACCGTTGAAGCCGAGGCAGAAAGAGACCTCTATCTTGCGTCACGCGGCATGGACTGGAACAGCCTTCCCGAGGAGATCCAAGCAATGGTCGAGGGAATGATCGTGGTTGGCGATTCTGACACCGTGGCGCAGAAATTTTCCGAATGGAAGGCCTTGGGAGTGGACGGGTTTACTGTCGCAATGCCAGCCAACGTGCATCTGCCTGAGAGGGTTACACTTTTGGGAAATACACTCAGGCAAATTTGAACGGGCATTCGCTTGCTGAATCTGAGCTTCTTTTATCTCGTGGTAGGGCGACCTCCGCTAAACTCGATTGTCTGGCAGGACGCCGGTAGGGGTTCTCGTCCAGGAATCGAAACATCGAATATTTTTGGGGGCAAGGCTTGATGCCATCGTGATGTCTGATCAGGGCAACTCAAACGACCCATCCGCTTTGAGAGAGGTAGATGGCCGCACAGCGCGCAAGAACTCAAATAGGGACGCCGTTGTAGAAGCTGCGCTGCAGTTGTTTCAAGCCGGAAAAAGCAACGTGAAAATGGAAGACCTCGCTGAGGCATCAGGGATCTCGGTTCGCTCGGCGTACCGCTACTTCGCCAACGTAGACGAAGTACTCGAAGCAGCGATGGTGGCAAACCTGAGTCAGTACGGGCACTTGTTCGAAATCGACAATCTTGGACGAGGACCCCTTCCAGAGCGGATTCGGGCTCTGGTAGCAGCCCGTGTCAACCTCATAAGTGCGGCTTACCCCATGATCACTGCAGTCCTGCGACACGTCCACGCAGATAATGCAATCGGTGCTCAGGTCAGATGGCGGCTTCAACACATGTACTTGCAGAACGCCGAGATGTTTGGCAGCGAGTTCAGCAGAATGACAGCAGTAGAAAGCCGACAGATCGCCGCCGCTGTTGACTCTTTGCTGGGTTACTACACCTTTGATTCCATGACCAACCGCTTAGGATTCAGCAGCGTAGAAGCCGAAGCGGCGATAGTGCACAGTCTTGAGTTGCTTCTTCGGCCGTGGCAAGACCAAGAATCTGCTGCCAAGTAACGCCAACTCGCAAGCAGCGATCAGACCCAGCCTCCGGCATAACCCACGAACTGCCCCGTAGTAAACCCGCTCGTTCCATCAAGGAAGGCCATGGCAAACGCGGCGAACTCTTCCATGGTGCCGAGTCGCTTCATCGGGACTTGTGATTCTACGAACGCTCGGATCTCTGGATCTTCAGAACCAACAGCCTGATGGAACTCAGGAAAATCCATAAAGTTTGTTCCGAGTGCGTTCACCTGAACGCCAGTAGAGGCAATCTCTTGTGCCAAGTTCTTTGCCATCATGGTGGCACCTGCGCGAACCGAAGAGTACAGCGCAGCACCCTTCGTTGGCCGAGCACCTGCGGCGCTAGTGATCATCACAATCTGACCCGAACCCTGAGCGACCATGGGCGCAGCAACAGCTTTGAGAAACCGGTAAGGGGCTTCGACACAGCCTTGGACGAGTCTCTGCAGGTCCTCGACCGAGGAGTCCATGAATTTGCCGGGAATGATCCGGCCGGTGAATGCCGCCGCAGCATCGATTCGGCCAAAGCGATCGATTCCTGCTGCAACTAAGGTTTCTGCAGCACCGGGCTGGGCCAAGTTTGAAACCCCTTCAACTGCTTCTACGGCAGCACCAAGCTCAATGAGTTCAGCTACTAGCTCAGTTGAGGGGTTCCCCAGAACCAGATCGTGGCCTCGTTGGGCAAACTCTCTGGCAAGCGCCGGACCAACATAACCACCGGCCTCATTAATGAGCGCAATTCTTTTTGGTGTTGTCATGCCTGAGTTCCTTCAGTTTTGGGTGCTGCGGTTTTGGGTGCTGCGGTTTTGGGTGCTGCAGCACTTGGTGTCGCGGTTTTTGAGCTGAGGAGACGCATCATTTCCCTAGCCACCATCGGGCCAGCGTTTTGATTTTGTCCGGTTACTAAGTTGCCGTCCACTACCCAGTGGTTTGCAAACGGGTCACGAAAGCGCGTCGATGACTCAAAGAGCGCACCCATCTTTCGCAGCTCGGTCTCTGGGTGTTGCGGAGTTGACTCGATTCCGAGCTCACGCACCTGCTTGTCTGTAACCGCGCTCACTCTGCGGCCTTCAACTAGTGGCCTGCCCTTTGGCGTCACGGCATTGCGTAAGCCCAGCGGGCCATGACACACCCCGCCAAGAACCAACCCTTGCGCATCAGCTTCAGAAACTTTCTCGGCCAGCTCAACAGATACCCCGAAGTCGAACGCTGCGCCCCAGCCGCCCGCTAAGTACACAAGGTCGTACTCGCTCATATCGAGACTCCCGATTGGTAGCGAGTGCACGACTTTTGAGCGCAACTCATCGTCGGCCAAGAACCGATCGTCAGCAGCACAGCGCAATACCGGAACTAACGACTGAGGGTCAACGGGAATGACTCCGCCGAGTGGACTGGCCAGATCTACTTGCATTCCGGCATCGGCAAACGCGTAGTACGGAACAGTCATCTCTGAGGAGTACACCCCCGTTGCTTTGCCAATATCTAGGGTGGCGTGGTTCGTGCAGACCACTAGGGCTCGCATGCCTCGAAGCTCTCCCACAAAGGGAGTCGGGTCATCTGGGTGCATGCCGAGCTTGTGAATAGCTCTGCGAATCCAGCGCGCAGGAAGGGGCGGCTGCTTCATCTCTGGCCCAGAGTTCGGGTGGCGCTCGGCGTAAGGCCATGGGTTATGACGCGTGGGAACGCAGCGGACTCGTTCCTCTGCAAGTCGAACGCCCAGATGATCTTGCAGCAGGGCTACCTTCTCATCACCCCACAGGTTTTCTGCCTCGGCAGGGTCTTCAGAAAGGTTGTACAGCTCCCACTGATCGGCCAACGGATCGGTTCGATACGTTGGCCCGCCGGGACCGCTGGCCGAGAGTTGCCTCACCCCTGGGGTGGTCCAAGTGCTCGGATCATCGAAAGTGCGCACGAGCTTCCAGATCTGCCCCGCACCACCGCTGCACTCTTGATCAGTCACGGCAGTCACGATGCCCTCAAAGTTCGACCCCACATAGGCGGGTACCGAAATTGCGAGCGGACCGCGTGCCGACTCCTCGATTCCCAGCCTGCGTGCAAGCCCAGAGGCGCTGCTATCACCTTCGAGCACATTGTCGCGAGTCATCAGGTAAACCGCCGGAGACGGCCCTGCAGGATCTGGGCCCGTTGGCGCCGGACCAGTAGCAAGAAGCGGCGTCAAGTCGCGACCCGGGAGCGGATGAACCTCGGAAAAGCGCTGAGCGAGTTCAGCCGAGATTTTTTCTTGGTCAATTCCTGCTATCGAAAGCAAGGTGGGAATTAGGTCAACATGCGAAGTTGGAGTATCTGCAATTCGGGCTGCGCTCGTTGCATCTACACCGGTTCGCACAATCGTAAAAGGAACCCGCGTTGCCTCGTCGTACAGGTTGAACCACTTCTGTTGCAGTCCGCCGTGGGCACCGAGCAACTCTCCATGGTCAGAGCTTCGAACCAGCACAGCGTTCTCGGAGCCGTTTTCGGTGACTGCTTTTCTTACTCGATCAATCGACCCGTCTCCCTCTAGGTGGAGGCGGTAATACAGGTCTCTGTACTGCTGGGCATTGCTGCGGTAAATACGTTCCACTGCTGCCGGTGGCCCATAGGCCGAATAGTAGGCCTCACGATATGCAATCTGGGCAGCCGGTTTGGACTTCAGGTCTTCATGCGCTGTGGGTGCTTCGGCAATATGTGGCGGATCATTCGGCGACTCGCTCAGCGGCGATGACCGCACCCATGCAGGAAACAGCACGATGTCGTGCGGGTTGACAAAGCTTGCAACCAACAAAAACGGCCGCAATGCCGCAGCGTCCCCTGCCCGGCGGCGCTCATAGCGATTCTCTAGCCACGCAACCACGCGCTCAGCAATCAGCGGGTCACGCACCAAACCGCAATTCGCGTGGTCAGCACCATGGGGTTCAGGACCAACCCAGCCAGAAAACCCAAACTCGTCAAGCGGGTCAGCATCAAGGTATGCACGAACTGCAGCGGGAAGAACCTCTCCCTCTTTGGTATTGGTGGCAACCACCTTGCCCGTCAGGGGGTCGGTCAGGTCGGCATGGGAGATATGCCATTTGCCGTCATAGTGGGTGTCATAGCCCGCGGACCTAAACCAGTGCCCCAAAGTAGGAACCTCATCTGGTTGTAACCAACGCATTCTTGAGTCACCCGCAAGTTTGGCAAGGCCATCGGTCTGCGTGACTCCGTGCACATCTGGGTACTGCCCCGTAAACAGAGTGGGACGGCTTGGCACACAAGCCAGCGAACCGGTGTAGTGACGATCGAAGCTCACGCCGTTGTCATCAAACCATTCGCGGCCAGTCAGTTTGTTTCGCCGCCAAGCCTTGACTTGCTCGGTCTCATATGGCGGAATAGCGCGTTCTTCATCAGTCAAAATGATGATGACATCGGGAGAAGTGGTCGAACTCATGATGATGCCACGCCTTTCGAATTGCTTGTAACGATTGTTTCAAGACCTTGCAGCATGCGCTTGGAAGCACGACCCAGAATCAGGCCCAGCACTTTGGCAGCTACCTTGCCCCGAGGGGTTGAACCTGGGTCGATTGATGTCGTGAGCACGACTGCAGTCCCACCTGCTGCTGGTCTGAGTTTCCAAGTATTTGTCACTGACTTCACTACTGGGGGGAGCCCATGAAGTGTGTAAGCCAACTCCTGTTCGGGTTGCCACACCGTGACGGTTTCGATGAGTGCTAGTCGGCCAGCTTGGATGCGGCGTGCAGCGCCAACGTCGGCGCTTTGCGAGGTGATCAGCGCAGAGTGATCAACGCCTTTAGCCCAAGTGCTGATAGCGCCAAAGTCTGCAAGCTGTTTCCAGACCTGAGTGGGAGTCGCAGCAATCTGGCAGGTTTCGATGTGCTCCGTCATTGGTTAGTTCTAATATTTTGTCAGTAAACGTGCAAATAGTTTGCCTTGGGTGATCCCTGCAAAATTGGGCTGCATCGTTCGACTTCGCTTATTTGAGCGGACGATACGAGATCTGCATCTCTTTGATCCCATTGATCAAGTTGGAGTGCAGCCTGCGGGGTGGGGCCTGAAGCTCGACCCCTTCCCAACTCGCTACGAGTTCCTCAAAGAGCACTCGAAGCTGCAATCGGGCCAAGTTGGCACCTAAGCAGAAATGCTCCCCCACACCAAAGGAGAGTTGCCTATTTGGACTACGTGTGATGTCGAATCGGTTCCGGTCCTCAAACACTGAAGGGTCGCGGTTTGCTCCGGCGTAGAACATGATTACCTTGTCGCCCTGCGCAATCTGCTGCCCGCCAACTTCCACATCGCAGGTAGCAGTGCGCCGGAAATGGTGAATAGGGGGCTGCCAGCGAAGAATCTCTTCTACAGCACCAGGAATGAGCGAAGGGTCTTGGCGCAGTTGCTCAAATTGCTCGGGGTGATCTAACAGCGCCATCAGGCCATGCGAGGTTGCAGTTCTGGTGGTTTCGTTGCCCGCAACAATCAAGAAGACAAAGAACAGCGTGAACTCCAAGTCATCAAGTTGACGTCCGTTGACCGTGGCCGAGAGCAGGTCTCCTGTCAGGTTGTCTTCTGGGTTCAGCCGGGCGCGCTGTGCCATCTCTGAGGCATAAGCAAAGATCTCGGCTACGGCTTCCATTGCTGTCTCGGGGGTTGGTGCAACCTCTGGATCTTGGTCATCGATGAGCGAGTGGCTCAACTCATAGAGTCGGTGACGATCAGCTACGGGAACCCCCACAAGCTCGCTAATGGACCACATGGGAATAATGGCGGCAACATCGGCCACGAAGTCACAGGAGTCCTGTTGAGCAAGCCGGGAGAATACGGCGCGAGTCTCTGCGCGCATGGTGGGTTCGATGGTGCTAATTCGCTTGGGAGTAAACGCTCGAGCCACCACATCTCTAAAGTTGCGGTGCTCGGGAGGATCCATCCCAATGATGACCATGCGAAGCTGCTCAAGCTCATCGGGGGAAGGGTCTAATCGCAGCGGGCCCCCAACCCAACTCGAGAAGTTGGTTGGGTCAATTGACACTGCGCGCACATCTTCATGCCGCGTGATGGCCCAAAATCCGGGGCCGTCAGACTCTTCGTGGAAGTACAGCCCTTTGGTGCTTCGAACCTCATCAAGCCAAGCATGCGGGGTGGCGGCTTCCCAGACGGAGGCATCGGTGAGGTCAATCGGGGTTGAACTCATCTCAGGCCGCTTCTAGTGCGGGGTCAGACTCCACGTACTTGCGGAACTTGCGCAGCATGTGTGCATTCATGGGCCTCATCGCAAGTTGAATCAGTGGAGCCATGCGTTTTGAGCCGCCGCTAAAGGTCATGGCCATGGTCCAGTCCACTCGGGATCGACCATTGCCAAGATCGGTCACGATGTAATCCTCGGCGAACGCCTCTGGCCCGCCCTTGATGGTCTGGTTGAAACGAAATGCCATGCGCGAACCTGGCTCCCAGGCAATGAACTCCTCCCAGCCAGTCATTCCGCCACGCATGTGCACAGTGCGGGTAGAGCCAACTTGCAACGGGAACGGCGAGGTCCACTCGACCCCGGTGATCGGCATGGCCCAGCGGGTCCAAGACACTGCGTCAAGGAAGATCTCAAAGATCCTCTCGGGGGTTGCGGCAATCTCCTCAGAGGCCACCACCTTGCATGGTGCTGCCTCGAAGTAGCGCATCCCTACTCGTTCGCACTCAACTCGTTTGGCGACCTGCAAGGAACTCTCCACATCTACATCGCTGGCTTACCTAGATACCCTGCTGTGTGCCCGGGGCGGGACTCGAACCCGCACGGAGGTTTCCCTCCCGAGGGGTTTAAGCCCTCTGCGTCTGCCATTCCGCCACCCGGGCCAGCCGGACTGTCAGCCCGAAGCATCCATGATACGGCCAGTTAGACATGCGACGAGACCGCCCAGATTGCAGTGACAAAATATGCAGGCTTAGGCCACCTGATCTGCAAGCTCCTCGGGTACAGGCCTGCGCCGGGGACGCGGGGCAGAACCAAGGCTAGACAAAGGAGAACTCCGCTGAACTGATTGTGCCGGCTGAACTGTGGCTGCGGCCTTCTTCTGAGGCTCAAGTCCTGACCATGCAACCCTTCGAAACTGCTCGGCCTGTTCGCCTGATAGTCGATTGGCTACAACAACGCCCTCGATGATGTCTCCTTGGATGGCCGCAAACGGGCGCTCCCCCCGACGAATCGCAATCATGACCGCCCCCTTGGCTCGCCGCTGCACTGAACGATCTAGGCCTGGAAGGCGCGGTGGAGACCTGAACGCTGGGGGGTTCAAGCCTTGTGATCTTGCTACTGCCACGATTCGACGAACACACTCAGAGAACTCAGCGACAGAACAACCAGATGCCGGCCTGCTTGTGGCCAGCTCGGACGAAACCGCCTGAACTGCTCGCAACCTGTTGGTGGCTGCAGAAGTATCAAGAGATGGAGCAGGTGATGCACTCAAAGTCATGAAGGCAGTGTTGCTCAAGGGTGTGACACTCAGCAGTCCTAGCTCACGCGGAGCACGAAAGGGGCACATAGGCGCTGCGGCAGGCGGAGTGTGTAGTTTTGCAGCCATCCCTCGCTGAAGTTTCCGGCGACAAAGTCAGGTGCATATGTCAACGATCAAAATTCACTGGTTTCTTCCAACAGGGGGCGACAGCAGAGACATCCTTCCCACGGGCGCCGACGCTCACCGTCGAGGCCCTTCACATGACTACCTCAGCCAAGTAGCTCAGGCCTGTGATGACATGGGCTTTGAGGGGGTACTTACACCCTGCGGGACTGGCTGTGAGGATGCTTGGATCACCACCGCATCGCTGATACCGCAAACAAAGCGCCTGAAGTTTTTGGTGGCGTTTCGACCGGGGCTCCTCAGCCCCACGCTCGCAGCGCAGATGGCCTCGACCTATCAGCGGATGTCGAACGGGCGCATGCTGATCAACATCGTGATCGGTGCCGAAGATGCCGAGTTGGCCCGCTTTGGAGACTTCGCCCCAAAGGATTTTCGTTATCAGCGCGCGGCTGAATTTTTGCAGATCCTCGAGGGTGCTTGGGGTGAGGAACCGTTCGATTTTGACGGCGAGCACTACAAGGTAACTGCTGCCACTACGCGCACTCCCCCTGTGGTGCGACCTTTGATTTACTTTGGTGGCGCTTCTTCTGCTGCAGAAGACGTTGCGGCTCGCCACGTGGATGTGTACTTAGCCTGGGGCGAAACCCCAGACATGGTGGGCGAGCGCCTTGACCGAATGCGTGCCAAGGCTGCGGCGAGCGACCGGCCAAAGGATCGGCCTTTGAAGTTCGGCATTCGTTTCCATGTGATCTCCCGAGACACTGCTGAACAAGCTTGGGCCGAGGCCGGGCGCTTGCTCGCAGGACTCGACCCTGAAGCAGTAGCAGCTGCGCGCGCAGACTTTGCATCAACTCGATCCGAGGGTCAGCGGCGCATGGCCGAGCTCAGCGCGAGCGCAACGAGTGGAGATACCCTTCCCGACGACCCTCGCGGCCTAGAGATTTACCCCAATATTTGGTCGGGTGTGGGCCTTGTTCGCGGCGGAGCAGGAACCGCATTGGTGGGAAGCCACGCAGAAGTTGCTGACCGCATTGAGGAATACTTGGCCCTCGGGTTTGAGGAGTTCATCTTGTCGGGGTACCCGCACCTTGAAGAGGCCTACGCAACTGGCGAGGGTTTGATGGTTGAACTGCGAGCCCGCAAGCTCTTGGACGTCCTTGATGCCAACGGCGCAGACCCGACGTTCTCGTTCCGCTAATGAAGATTGGCCTGCTTCTTTGCGATCACCTTGATCCCAACATCGCAGAGGGAATCGGGGATTACACAGAGCTCTACCCCGCAGCTTTTTCGCCAGTCGGAGTCGACCTAGTGGTCTACGAAGTCACTGCTAGTCAGCTTCCTAAGAGCACCTCTGAATGCGAGGGGTGGATTGTGTCTGGCTCACGAAAGTCTGCCTACGAGGACCTGCCTTGGATCAGTGAGCTTTCCGACTTCATTCAGACTGCTGCCACGGATCGCGTACCGCAGATGGGGGTCTGCTTTGGCCACCAACTCATTGCCAGCGCACTTGGTGGCAAGGTTGAGAAGTCAACCAAAGGATGGGGAGTCGGAGCGAAAGAGTTCGAGATTGTTTCCACTGCGCCGTGGATGCAAGCAGAGCCACCGGTTACCAAATTTCGCATACTCATGAGCCACCAAGATCAGGTGCTGCGCCTTCCCGACGGCGCTGAACTTCTGGCAACAGCTGACTACTGCCCAGTGGCTGCATACCGTTTAGAGGACTATGTGTTCTGCGTTCAAGGCCACCCAGAGTTTGTGCCAGCGCTCAGCAAGAAACTCATAGATGCCCGGCGCGTCACGTTGGGTGAAGATGTTGCTGATGCCGCCCTGCTGAGTCTTGAGAACCTCTCGAGTCACCCGCTTGACCATCACCTTGTTGCTGAGTGGGCTGCTCGTTTCTTCCAACGCTGATTGCGCCCTCTCGCTACGATAGGCAAACAGGTTGCTCCCACAAGCTCTCTGTGGCTGCTGATATTTCGGGAGTGCTGTTGTGTCTGGAGGAATCGTGTCACCGCTTACCGTTGGAGTTCCAAGCGAGATCAAGGACAACGAGAACCGAGTAGCCATCACCCCTGATGGGGTGCGAGAGCTTGATCAGCACGGCGTTCAGATTCTGTTGCAGTCGGGTGCCGGAATTCGCTCCTCAATCACTGATGAAGAGTATGCAACCGCCGGTGCTCAGATTTTGAGCTCTGCCGAAGAAGTCTGGGCTCGCTCGGAAATCATCTGCAAGGTCAAAGAACCCCAAGAATCCGAATATGGCTACTTTCGACCGGGGCTTGTGCTCTTTACCTACCTTCATCTTGCGGCTTACCCCCAGGTGGCTGCAGCGCTGCTCGAACATCAGGTCACCGCAATCGCCTACGAGACTGTGCAAGCAGCCGATGGCGCGCTGCCGCTGCTTGCTCCCATGTCTGAAGTCGCCGGGCGCATGGCTACCCAGATTGGAGCGCACCTGCTTGAGCGAGCTCACGGCGGCAGAGGGGTCTTACTTGGCGGCGCTCCTGGCGTGCGGCCCGGCCGAGTAGTCGTGCTTGGTGCTGGGAACGTGGGCTGGAATGCAGCCTGGATCGCCGCCGGCATGGAGGCCGAGGTGTTGTTGCTAGACAAGAACCTGGACCGATTGCGCTGGGTTGATCAGATTCACAAGGGGCGGATCATGACCTTGGCATCAAATCGTGGTGCCGTAGAGCGCGCAGTTGCTGGGGCCGATCTAGTTATCGGGGCAGTACTCGTTGCTGGTGGACGCGCCCCCACAGTTGTGACCGAAGAAATGGTCATGGGAATGAAGGAACGCTCTGTGATTGTGGATGTGGCGATTGACCAGGGAGGTTGTGTAGAGACCATTCACGAA
>JBIKPA010000257.1:0-3601 GCA_044357715.1 Microthrixaceae bacterium | reverse complement strand
AAGCCGATGAGCGAGAGTCGGAGCGGGTTCGGACACTCATCGGACGGCGAGAGCGTCTTCTTTCGTCGTGAAATGGCTGATCGACGAGATGCTCCCGGACTCGATCGCTGATGCGCTGAACGACAAGGGTCACGATGCAGTGTCCGTCGCTTCGCTCGGAATTCGAGGAACCCAGGACTCCGAGGTCCTTCAGATCGCGGTCACAGAACATCGTGTCCTTGTGACCGAGAACTTCGCGGACTGCGCCTCGCTCATCGAGAACCGCCAGCAGGACAACGAAGAGTGCACACCAGTGGTGTTTCTGCGAAAGTCGGCGTTCTCGTCGGGCGGCGCGCTCACCTCGCGAATCGCCGAACACCTTGACACGTGGGCAACGGATAACCCTGAGCCGTACGAGGGACTCCACTGGCCCTGAGGCTGTGGGTGCCGTAAATGCGTCCGCCCTGTGATTTTGGGGGTTTCGAAGATCCGCCCGATACCGTCGCTGGTTTTTCGCGGGGCGCACACTTGACTCGTCAGCTTCAAGACTGCTCCCGAAACGCAGAATCCCCTGCAAGTGCAGGGGATTCATGTGAGTACCCCCAACGGGATTCGAACCCGTGCCGCCACCTTGAGAGGGTGGAGTCCTAGGCCGCTAGACGATGGGGGCCTATGCACCCTGGATTGCTCCAGAGATCTTGTTGCTGGCTTGCTAGCTCGGGGGGGAGGACTCGAACCCCCAATAACTGGACCAGAACCAGTTGTGTTACCGATTACACCACCCCCGAAGGTGATGGCATCCCGAAGCATGCGGGCGTCACTTTAGCCGAGACTGCTCAGAGTTCAGAATCCATCGGTGGTGCTCATGAAAAGAAGGGGTATTGACTGGAGGATGCTCTGTGCGACCGTCACTACCGATTTTCCTGCGAGGCGACTTGGCCTACGAGGTAATCGATCTCTGCTTCGGTGTTGTAGGCGTGCGGCGATGCGCGAACTGCTGCGGGGAGTCCACGCTCTTCCATGTCCAGCCGGGTCCAAGCGGCCCGAGTCACCGACAGGTTGATGCCAGCCAATTTTAACTGGCCCGCAAGATAATCGCAGTCAACGTTGGGCACCGTGAACGAGACAATTCCTGACTGCGGCCCCGGGCCATCGTGAACCTTGGCTCCCGCTTCTTGAAGGCCCGTTCGCAATTTGGCTGAGAGACCAGAAATCCGATTCGCGATCGCCTCAATCCCCAACTCGAGGGCGTAGCTCACCGCAACACCTAGACCAATCTGCGCTGCGATTGGGTACTCGAACTCTTGGAAGCGTTCAGCTCGGGGCAAGAGCTCAAAGCTGCTCAAGCTGGTCCAAGTAGCTGAAGAACCATCGATCCCCGGTGGTTGCATTCGCTCTGCCCACTCCTCACGCACGAACAGCCAGCCCGTGCCACGAGGGCCGCGCAAAAACTTTCTGCCAGTTCCCGTTGCGACATCGCACTGAATGCTGGTCAGGTTGAGTGGGAGCTGGCCAGCAGACTGACATGCGTCAAGAAAGAAGGGAATTCCAAGTGCTCTGGTACGCGCACCGATAGGGGCGACATCAGATACCGCACCTTTATGGGTACCTACATGAGTGGCTGTGACCATTTTAGTCGAGGAGTCCAAGCGTGAATCAAGATCTTCAAGGTTGAGGGATCCGTCCTCGTTGAGCTGCATGAGTTCAATCTGCAGATCGAACAACTGCTGAGCCTGAAGCAATGCAAAGTAGTGGCTGTTGTACACGCCACTATCGACCAGAACGGTTCCGCCAGAGCTAAACCAACCAGCAAGTGCGAGGCCCCAAAAGGCCTTTGTCCAAGCTGAGGTGTCGCTGTGGGTGAGTGCAATATCTGCTGCGTCAACGCTGAGCAACTGAGCTAGTGAAGAACGGGTGTGCATGAGCTTCTCGGCTGCTGCCTCGGCGGCTTCGTAGCCACCTAGTTGCGATTCAAGGCGCAGATGGTCTGTGACAGCATTGGTCACTGACCGAGGGGATAGGGCCGCTCCAGCATTATTCAGGTGAATAATCTCTTCGCACCCTGGAGTATCGGCACGCAGTTGTGCAACGTCAATGCTCATCCGCTGACGGTACCCCGAATTGTCCCAGAGGTGAGCTGCCTGCGAACCCAACGAGATGAGTACCCAAGTTGTCACTGCTAGTCGCTAACTTGTTTGGAGATCTAAAGAACTAGTACTTCCCCCTAACGAAGAATCACCTTACATTCAGGAGTAACCATGGCCTTTGGCCAAGCATCTGGGCCTCCGGCCGCAGTCCAACAACTCAACAGATTGGCTGAACTCCTAGCCGAGAGAGGCTTCGACTCCTTCAAAGAGGCGCGACACCCGTTCGGCCTGACTCAACGCCAAGCTGGTGGCAAATTTTCAAGTGGCGAAGCGTCGGAACTTATTGAACGCCTCGAGGCTGAGTCTGTGGTCTCGGCCGAGCCATTGCCATCGACGACGAGTAGAGCCTCCTCCAAGAAGCCGGCCGTACCGGCTGTAGCCAAAGCGGCAACTGGGACTTCCCGCAACGGGCCCAGCAGGTCGGCAAGTTCGGCCGCTGGGGAAAGTGCCGAGGTAACTCACGACACGGCCCAGGTTGGGAGCAGCAAAACCACTGGGGCGGCGGTACCTCAGAGTGCAGCGGCGCAGGCTCGTGCCATCAAGAAACGAAAAGCTAGAGAGGAAGAGGTTGCAACTCGGATCGAGTCCGAGGTCATGGCAAACGAACTCGTCTCACGCGGCTGGTGCTGCATCGCTCCCGAATAGCTTCCATCTCTCGCGGTTCAGTCGCTAGGAACGGCCCAGTCGATCGGGCTTCGTCCAGCAGCTAGGAGCGCTGCGTTGGCCTGAGAGAAGGGGGCCGATCCAAAGAACCCTCGGTATGCAGAGAGTGGTGACGGGTGAGCGGATTCAATGACATGGTGGCGTTGCTGATCGATCATGGCTCGCTTTTTTCGAGCGGCAGCTCCCCACAGGATGAACACCACCGGGTCAGCGAAGGAGTTGACGCGAACAATGACCTGGTCAGTGAACTGTTCCCATCCCTGGCCCTGATGCGATCCCGCTTCACCGGCGCGAACGGTCAGGGTGGTATTGAGCAGGAGGACCCCTTGATCTGCCCAAGAGACAAGACTGCCGTGCCGTGGAGCAGGGGTTCCTTGGTCAGCTTGTAGTTCTTTAAAAATATTGCGCAGTGAGGGAGGTAACGCCACATCCTCTGGGACCGAGAAGCACAAGCCGTGAGCCTGTCCCGGGCCGTGATAAGGGTCTTGACCAAGAATGACCACCTTGACCTGTGTCGGCGGTGTCCGCTGGAACGCCGCAAAGACTTGCTCGGCTGGCGGAAACACTTGGTGTGTCGAGCGCTCGGCGGCAAGAAATGTTTGCAACCCAGCCCAGTAGGGCTCATCTAGCTGAGCGGCTAGGAGCGAGCCCCAATCGCCCAAGTCCGTCACTGGGCTCACGACTTGGAATCGAGAACCTGCAATGGGCCGCCGTGTCGCTGCTGCCACTCGGTATAGCGATCAAAGAACTCGGCTCCGAATGGGTCCTCGCCAATCAGTTTCATACCAGCGCGCCAAATCGTGAAGTCATCT
>JBIKPA010000256.1:0-3605 GCA_044357715.1 Microthrixaceae bacterium | reverse complement strand
TCAACCTCGGCGAGTGTGAGCGCGTCTTCGCGATGCACGATTGGCTGCGCGCCAAGCTCACCCAAGTACTGAACCAGGTTGTAGACGAAGGAGTCGTAGTTATCGATCACAAGGATTCGGGGCATCAAGATGCAAGAGTAGAACCACAGAAGGGTTTCAACCGAACGGGTTCGGTCTAATCTGCAGAGATGGCAACTCCAGGTAAGCGCAAAGTCGATGCCGATCAGGCAGACAGTTCCTCAGCCTCTAGCTCGACTTCGAAAACAACGCCGGGTTCCCCGAGCAAGCGGGTGACTCCGCCCAAGGCGAAAAAGGATGCATCGGCGACTGCTCGCTACACGCCGCCAGTGAAAAAGCACCATCACGGGCCAAGCCCAAAATGGGTTCCGATTACCATGTTCGGTGCATGGGGAGTGGGCCTGTTAGTAATCATCCTCAACTACATGCAAGTGCTCCCAGGGACTGAGTCCGGCGGCAACGGCTGGTACCTAGTAGCAGGCCTTGGCTCAATCCTGGCAGGCATCATGGTGGCCACTCAGTACCGTTGATTTCTACGAATTACGCAGAATAATCAAGTGAATTGGTTCTGAAAGTGTCCTGAGGGTGGACATTTGGGGGCTAAAAGGTGCCAGAAGTGTGACAGTACCCAGCTTTATCCACAGCTTGTGGAAATTATGCAGAACTGTGGATAACCAGTCCTGAACTGCTTATTCCATTATCGGAGCCACTAGTTCCATGTCGTCCATGCAGTGTCGTGGTGGCTCTGGGTCTTCATTGTTTGCAGCCGTCATTCGAACTTCAGTGCCACAAACGCTGCAGCGGTAGAGCAGTTTGACCTTGCGCAGCGTGCCAGGATCTGGTGGGGGTGGCGGGGGAGTGGCGAACTGCTGAAGAAAGAAAAATCCGACTCGCAGGATGAGTGCACCCAATATGAGTGCCCCAAACACGGTGCCTAGCTTAATGTCGAACACTGTGTGGATGATGATTGCGCCAACCACAATGACTGCGGCCCAGACACTTAAACGCATCCACCATGGGCGAACCTTGCGTTGTTGGGTTGTGGATAGTTCTTCGATCTCGTCCATAAATCTCAAACGCCTCCGGTACAACAGTACCGGAGGCGCTCAATAGCGATGCTCAGCCCGAAATCGCTAGCCGAGAAGTTCAATGATGGTGGCGTTCGCTAGACCGCCGCCCTCGCACATGGTCTGCAAGCCGATGCGGCCGCCAGAGCGCTCAAGTTCGTTGAGCATGGTGGCAAGCAACTTCGTGCCGGATGCGCCAAGAGGATGACCCAATGCAATGGCACCACCGTTGGGGTTGACCCGGCTCATATCAGCTTTGAGCTCTTTCTCCCATGCCAACACCACAGAGGCAAAGGCCTCGTTGATCTCCACATGGTCGATCTGATCGATGGTTAGGCCTGCCTTGGCCAAAGCTTTGTGGGTGGCCGGCATGGGGCCCGTCAGCATGCGAACCGGATCGACTCCAGCAAGGGCAAAGCTGCGGAACTTCGCTCGCGGAGTGAGGCCCAACTCTTTGGCTTTCTCTGCGCTCATGATGAGTGCAGCGGACGCGCCGTCACAGATTTGTGAGCTGTTGCCGGCAGTGACTTTGCCGTCTTCCATGAACGCGGGCTTGAGGTTGGCTAGGCCCTCTGCTGTTGTTCCAGCACGGATGCCCTCATCGCGCGTATGCATGGTGTCGAGCACGGTGATTTCACCGGTCTCTTTGTCTCGGATTTTGGAAACAACCGGAATGATCTCGTTATCAAATCTTCCTTGTTCCGTGGCGGCCTCGGCGAGCTGTTGTGAGCGCGCACCGTAGGCATCAAGATCGGCACGACTCAGGCCTGCCTCGTTCGCGATGATCTCTGCAGAGAGACCCTGCCCGACTAGGCCCTTGTTGCCTTCAAGGAGTTCAACTTCGCTATAGCGGTCCCATGCCGAACCAAACGGGAAGCCGATGTTTTTGCCGATTGAGCCACCCATAGGGACCAGACTCATGACCTCAACCCCAGATGCAATGACAACGTCATAAGCGCCGGCCATGACGCCTTGTGCTGCAAAGTGATATGCCTGCTGTGAGGACCCGCACTGACGGTCGATTGTTGTTGCGGGGACAGACTCTGGGAAACCGGCAGCGAGCACGGCATTACGGCCCACGTTGAGGGCCTGTGCCCCGGCTTGCATCACGCAACCCATGATGACGTCGTCAATCAGAGCAGCGTCAAGGCTATTGCGCTCGGCTAGGGCTTTGAGTGCCTCTGCGGCTAAGTCAACCGGGTGCCACCCTGCAAGAGCGCCGTTGCGTTTTCCGCCAGCTGTTCGAACCACATCGATGATAACTGCCTCAGGCATAGCTGCTCCTTGGTCCCCACAACCAGTCAACTTGACCGATCGGTCAAGAGTCTGTTCGTTTCTACGCCCTAGGTCAATGCGCGCTATGCGGTGACATCGTTCATAGCAGTAGAGTTCAAGAGTCCTTGGAGCCGCTTAAGCTTCCGGGGCATTGCGTTTCCGATATTCAACTAATCGCTGCAGGGGATGAGATGACCACACTGACTTGTGAAGAAATTAATGAAATGGTCGCTGGCCGCACTGTGGCAAGCGAGTTCCTAGAAACCCTCGCAGCACATGGTGATCGAACCGCCATGCGATGGATGACTGCAGAGCAAACCTGGGATTCGATGACCTTCACCGAGATGGCAGACCGCGCTGCACGTGCTGCTGCAGGCCTTCGGGCACTCGGTGTTGAGCCGGGAGACCGCGTCTTGCTCATGATGCGCAACATCCCAGAGTTCCATTACCTCGACCTTGCCGCACTGTTCTTGGGTGCCACACCTGTGTCCATCTACAACTCCTCCTCAGCCGAGCAGGTGGCCTATCTTGCAGGTCACTGCTCTGCCAAGGTGGCAGTAGTGGAGAACGTTGCGTTCTTGGCGAAGTTCCTCGAGGTGCGAGACCAACTTCTTGACCTGCAGCACATCGTGACCCTCTCTCCGCCTGCCGAACTGCCAGACGCTGTGGTGGGCCCAGAAGCGCTCACGGACCCCGAGCCGCTCGATCTCAATGAGGCTGTGAAGATCGGCTCCCCAGAGGACCTAGCAACAATCATCTACACCTCTGGCACAACCGGGCAGCCAAAGGGCGTCATGTTGTCGAACTACAACGTGGTGTGGACCATGGAAGCCTTCCTGCCCGTATATGGCTGGACCCGTGACGACCTCGTCGGCAAAAAGGTGGTCTCGTACCTTCCAATGGCACATATTGCTGAGCGCATGGTCTCGCACTACATGCTGCTTGGTGCAGGTATAGAGGTATCAACCTGCCCTGAGACTTCGCAACTCACCGCGTTTCTTGGTGAGGTTCGCCCAAATATCGTGTTCGGCGTTCCGAGGGTTTGGGAGAAGCTCTACGCCGGCGTGACTGCGGCGCTTTCGGCTGACCCAGAAAAGGCCGAAAAGTTTAATGAGGCTGTTGCTGCTGCAGAGCCACTGCGAGAGAAGATTACCTGGGGTACTGCAACCGAAGATGAAGTTGCCACCTATCAGTTCCTTGATGACGTGGCTTTCAGTACTGTTCGTCAACTCGTCGGACTAGACG
>JBIKPA010000069.1:0-12601 GCA_044357715.1 Microthrixaceae bacterium | reverse complement strand
AACGCCCGCGCATAGGCAGGGACTACTGCATAGGAGTAGATATCTTTACGGGCCTTTGGTAGCGCTTGTTCCCGGTCGCAGACTGCAACGTGGACGTATGCGTACACCTTGCAGGATCCAACTTCTCTGCCTGCATCGGCCTCGGCTCTGCGAACCTGCTCAATGCACCAAGGCACAGCCGAGGCGGGTAAGTAATTCAGCAACACTCCATCGGCTAGCTCGCCCGCTAATGACAACATGCGTTGGTTGAGCGCTCCGAGCACTAGCTGCGGTCGACGTTCACCTAGACGAACGGCCAGACGGAACTTATTGCAGTTGTAGTACTCCCCCTGGTGGGTGACTGATTCGCCGCTGAGGCACGCCTTGGTGAGTTGAAGGTATTCGCGTACCTGAGCAATCGGGTGATCCGAGTAGGTGGCCCCATGCCAGCGGCCAACTACGACCGGAGAAGAAACGCCAACGCCCAGCAAAATTTGAGCATCTGGCGAGATGTCTTGCAGGGTTGCAGCACCCATTGCTGCCAGCATCGGCGTGCGAAGCTGAAGTGCCAAAACTCCGGTACCAAGGTCAAGAGTAGGTTGCTGCACTCCCACGGCAGACAGCGTGGCGAAGGCCTCTTGGCCAACCGTTTCTGCCGTCCAATATGAGCAATAGCCCAACTCTTTGGCGGTTTCGGCAATCTCAAGGCCAACCCGTATTCCGAGGCTCTGGAAGCTTGCGAAGGTGACCCCGATAGCGGGAGGCTTGGTCTGCATCTCAAGAACGTACTCCGCAACGCGGCAAAGATCGCAAGGTTGCGGATGCGATCTAACAGGCTGGCTGGAATAGCCGAGAATTTTTGCCTCTCTGCAGCCCTTTCTGTAGCCCTCTCCGCGGCCCTTTCTGCTCTGAAGGCTGAAGGAGATATGTGAACTCTCCGTAAAGCGGTCGCCTGCTGTCCTAGGGCGCTGGTACCGTATGTATTGCTCGCTTCGGTCTCCCGAAGTGGCAGAGCGTAGGAGGCAAAATGACCGAAGTTCTTGAAACCGAAATTCTTGAAACGGCAGTTGTTGAATCAGTCACGATGCAAGAAGCGCTCAATCTGATTGATCGTGGTTTGAGTGATGCTTCAGATCGGTCGCTGGTATCTGCAGTGGAGTTCACAGATCTGCTTCTTGACGTCCGAAGCATCTTGGTTCGCCTTGATGCAGCAGCCCACGCGAACTAACTAGCGGGCATCCTAAGAAGCTTTTCCTCAGAACTCCTCTGGTGCTTGGCGGGTCATGCCGACTGCACCGAAAAGCCTGTCGTATGCGCGATCAAGCTCTGCAAGAAGTTCGTCGGGTTCGCTCACCGCCGCCGGATCAACAGCAAGGCCGATAAAAAGCCAGCCTCGGTAAGACATCGTGGTGAGGTTGAACGCCGTGCCGGCGAGCGGGCCGATCGGGTAGTTCGCCTGCATGTAGGCACCGCCGATAAAGAGATCGAATGGTGCGGCTCGTACATTTGAACAGACGAAATCAACTGAGTGCGCAAGGTGCTGCCCCGAGCGAAGAATCGCTGCGGGTGGCAGCATCGCAGCTGCTTGGGCTGCGGTATCGAGAGACTCAATTGCTCGTTCGCTGCGCACACTTGCAACGATCTTGTGGATCTCGCTGAAGCGCTCGGCGGGGTTCATCTGCCCCGTAGGGACCAGCATCTGAGTTGGGCTAAATGCATTTCCGCCAGCAGATCGATCGTGTCGAGTGCTCACTGGCATTGATACCCGCAGTTGTTGCACTGCATGGCCTGCAACGTGGTGGAGTTCGCCTGCGGCGTCGGCTGCGCCCGCAATAAAAAAGTCATTTACGCTTCCACCGAGAAGGTGGGCTGCGGATAAGACATCTTCTAGGTTGAGCGTGGTTGTGCCGAACCATCGCCCCAACGAGCGTTCGGTCCAGAGTGGTGAGCGGCGGTGACCAACTCGGGCTTGTCGGGAGGCTGAACGAACTGCAGAAGCTAGGTGAGCGGTTCGAGATGGCAGAGAGGCCGCCCCGCTAGCGACGGAAACAAATGGTGCAGAGGCTCTCGACCACCAGGGCTGCATGGATTCATTCGCTTCTGTACTAGAAACGTTCCTGACTTCTCGCCGAGGAGATTTGGCTACCCGCGGCTGAGGCGCACGCTCAAAGTCAAGGAACTCAACTGACAAAACAATGCCTCCCTCCCCGTCAGTGATGGTGTGGTGCAGGCGCTGCAGCATTGCAGAGCGACCACCGGCTAGGCCTTCGATTGTTACGAACTCCCAGAGGGGTCGCTCCCTGTCGAATGGTTGACGACTCAGCGTTGCAACGAGTTCATAGAGTTCGTCTCGGCTTGCATCGCCGCCGAGGTCCATCCATCGAAGGTGATGGTCTAAATCGATCTCAGGATCATCCAACCATCTGGGAAGTTCCCAAGGGGCCGCGCTCGTTACAACTCTCTGGCGCAAGCGAGGAACGTTAACTATGGCTTGCTCCATTCGCAGGCGGAACGCCTTGCGGTCGAGCACCTTGTCAAACAGTGTGAGGTTGGCAAAAGTTGAGGAGAGTTGCGGGTCTCGTTCCATCTCCCACATGAGAGATTCAAAGCCGCTCATGTGTTCTTGGTCAGAAGGAATCCCAGACATAACTCTTAGGCTAACCAGTCCGGATACAGAACCCGCTCCGAAGCTAAGTAAATCGCGCTCATCCGGGCTAAGAGCGGCTCGGCCAGAACCGCTGAGCGGTCCGGGCGATCGTCCGGCCAGCAATCAAGCCTGCTGCAACATCGCTAGCGTGGTGAACTCCAACATGCACCCGGCTCCATGACACGCCAGCCGCTAACGTCCACCACAGCGGCGCCATGCCAAGGTCGTGAGACAACAGTGTTGCTGCGCAGGCCGCTGCTGATGCGTGACCGCTCGGAAAACTACTGGTCTGCGGGGAGCGAAGCTGGTGGGGATGATTCTCTTTTTCTTCTGGGCGCTCGCGCTTGGCTATCAACTTAATGGGGCCATTAATGGCAGCTTGCTCGATGGCGATGATGGCACTTCGCCGCAAAGCCCGCCTCCGCCGACTTGGGCTAGCGGTGATTGCATCGACAGCATTGATGGAGTGCCACAACATGCTGTGGTTTGCTGCCTGAGAGAGCGTGTAGAGAACTCGGTCAATTGCAGGGGAACCATGCCCAGCCTTTGCAAGCAGGTCGGCTGATTGATCGAAGCGCCGAACAATGGGGCTCTGCAGAATGGCAGTCATTGCGCCACGTGGGTGAGTACTCATGACATTGCTCGGACGCAGGCAGAGAAGCTAACGGTCACTGCTATGGAGTGAGCACCGCAGACCCCCGATGTTGACAGCATTTTCTGTTGTGAAAGGGTCATAGCTAGATGCTAGGGGGAAGCAGCGACAGCAGCGGCAGCAGACTCCACTGCGGCAGCTATTGCAACCGGGTCTTGTAGTGGGCCGAAGTGGCCCAAGCTGGGAAACTCTTGAAGGGTCGCTGTGGGTAGCGCCTCGGCAATCAGCGGTGCAAGGTCTGCTGGGCCGGGGAATTTGGCATGTCCACGAGCCACCGTAACGGGGCAGGCCACTTCCTCAAGATGAGCAAAAGCATCGTGGCGTGCGCCCATCCGGTAGGTATCTGCCTCCACCTCGGGCCGACAACGAAGAGTGATAGACGCATCAGGGAGTTCTTCAAACCCATACTGAACATAGGCGTGAAGTGCTGAAGCGCAAAGGTCGCTCATGGGTGGTTTTGAAGCGAAATTTTCCTCTGCCACACTCCGCGAGGAGAAGGTGGACCTTCGACGAAGTGCCGATGCCACAAGCGGATTCTTGTCAGAGAAGTCCGTGATGTCTAGTTCCTCGGGTAGCAGCGCTGAATCGACCCGAGGGAAAATAATCGGTTCATAGATCCACAATCCGCTGAAGGTTCCTGGGCGCATCTGCTCGGCAAGGATCAGCGAAGCGCCGCCCATGGAATGACCCACACCAAAGGGCTTCTTCAGTCCAAGGGCATCAATCACAGCAAGAACATCCTCGGCGGTGCCTGCCCAATCCATGCCATGGGTGGGAACAGTCGACAACCCGTGGCCACGAAAGTCGAGCGATACTCGCCGATACTCGCCTAGGAGAGTGGCAACTGGCGCCCATACCCCTGCACAGAATCCGGTCGCATGGGCAAAAAACAGGTCCCGGCGCCCGGCAGTGGGCCCGTCCTCTGAACAGATGTCATAGGCCGCTACCACCACTCCAGAAGTTGACGTGACTCTGGATTCTTCGGGGAGCGGTTGGTAGTCAAAAAGGGGAGGCTTGTGATCTGACACGCCTACAGGATGTCATCATTGTGCTCTTGGCTCGCTTCGATACCCTCCGCTTGATTGCGCGGGTTACACTGCGTGGGAATGTTGCTACTCAGAGCGGTGGAGCGGAGCTTGAGCGGGAGGAGGGCAAATGCCTGATCCTTTGCCGTCCCCCGGCCCGCATGTGCGTCCCGAAGTTGAGTACTCGTTGCTTCGGCGTGCTGCTTTTGCCAGCTTGGATGCAGAGTCCATCTTGACCGCAGAGTTTGATGCCGATGGCAATGTGGTCGATTTTCGCTTTGCAGTGACTAACTTGGCGGCTGCAAAGGTACTGAGGAAGACCATGGTCGAGCTGCTCGACCAACTTGTCTCGGAGGTTTTCCCAGTCTCGGCGGCGAAGCTGATTCGGATCTGGGCAGGCTGTTTGGCCTCGGGTGTTGCGCTGATCGAAGAAATCGAGATCGACACCGATACTGAATCCCCCAGATGGATTCGTGAACAGGTCCTTCCCCTTGGTGATGCAATAGCTGTTACCTCGCACGACATAACGGATCGTCGTCGTGCTGAGGATGAGCTGCGGTTCTTGGCACATCAAGATCCCCTCACTGAGCTACCAAATCGGCGCGCAGCCCTTGATGGGATTTGTGCGTCGCTTGAACGCAATGGCCAGACATTGCCTACCACCGTGCTCTTTGTTGACCTGGATCGCTTCAAGGCGATTAATGACACCTTTGGTCATGCCGGTGGAGACGACCTACTTCGCCAGATTGCGGGCAGATTGGGCTCTGTGCTGCGAGGTGAAGACATGGTCGCTCGCTTCGGGGGCGATGAGTTTGTGATCTGTCTTGAGGGTGCCGCATCACCTGCTGCTGTCCGCGCCATTGTTGACAAGTTGATTGATGCGCTACGAGTCCCCTTTAGGATCGGCCAGAGCGATGTTTCGATCTCTGCAAGCATCGGGGTTGCAGCTAGTGAGAAGAATTGGACTGGGGTGGGTGACACTGCCAACCTGCTGGTTCATCAAGCAGACGTTGCCGCCTACGAGGCGAAACGACAAGGCCGCGATCGGGTAGCAGTCTTCGACGAGGCTATTGGGCTACGAGTTGATCGTGAAGCGATGGTGCTGAGAGAACTGCGTACTGCTATTACCCAAGGACACCTTGAGGTTCATTATCAGCCATTGGTTGAGCTTGAGACCCTTCGACCTATCGGGGCAGAAGCTTCAGTGCGCTGGAATCACCCCGAACACGGTTTGCTAGCAGAAGCCGAGTTCCTTTCCGTTGCGCAGGGCGCCGGGCTCATGACAACGCTTGGGCGCTGGATGCGAAGAGATGGCCTAGCAGCGCTGCAGCGGTTACGTAGCGCTACTTCGGCACTCGAGAACGGTGAGTTTGTTCTTTGGTTCAAACTGGCCGCTGAAGAATTACAGGATGGATTCGTCTCTTGGCTGGTCTCTGATGCTGCGGCACTCGGTATCGCAGCATCCTCGATCGGGGTTGAAGTTGAGGCGCACTCGCCCACTGGGGTTTTCGAAGCGAAGTTGAAAGTGCTTTCAGAGCTTCGCGAGCAAGGCTTTCGGATCCTCTTGAGCGAGGTCAGTGCGAATCACGGTGCTATCCGCTCGCTCAGTTTGTTGCCGGCCGACGCAATCAAGCTCGAAGCGGCCATAGTGAGTCAAGTCGACGATCCAGACATGATTGTCCGTGGCGCCGTGAATGGGGTGCTGTCAGCTATGGGGCAACTAGCGGAAGCGCTTGATGTCAAACTCATGGCCTGCAAAATTGAACGAGAGTCAGAGTTGCTGACACTCAGGGAGAGCGGATTCTTTGCCGGCTCAGGGCTCCTTGTCTCTCCAGCAGTGCCTGAGGCTGACCTAGCCCAAGTTCTAGAGGGCTTGTACAAGGCCTCGCTCTAACTTGAGGAGTAGGTGATTCGGTGAGTTAGCGCCGCCGCTCCTCACGAACTTGTTTCCGAGCCGCAAACACAGCCGCCTCGGTTCTGCGCGAAACACCCATTTTAGAAAGCAAACTCGACACGTAATTCTTAACCGTCTTCTCGGCGAGAAACATTTGCTCAGCAATTTGACGGTTCGTCAGCCCATCAGCCAAGCACTCCAAAATCCGCAACTCTTGTGGGGTCAGGTATTGCAGGCGGGCAGCTGAGTCGGCGCTTTCGCCTCGTAGTCGGCCCCGTGCTGCTTCAAGGTTTGCCGGATCAAGCAGGGTCCTACCGCCAGCGATGGCACGAATCGCCTCGATTAGCTCGTTTCCTTGTATTTGCTTGAGTACAAACCCGTCAGCCCCTGCTAGAACTGCATTAATCAACGCTTCATCTTCTTCGAAGGCAGTCAACATGAGGCAGCGAACCTCTGGGTGGTCTGATCTGATCTGTCGGCAGACCTCAATTCCGGTACCGTCTGGAAGTCGGACGTCAAGGACTAAGACGTCTGGCAGTTCCTGCGGAACTAGGGAGAGGGCCTCTTTGACACTCCCAGCTTCTCCCAACACGGTTATGTCACCAGCGGACTCTAAGAGTTCCCTAACTCCGCGACGCACAATCTCGTGATCATCAACCAAGAAAACAGAAATCATTATGGAATTCTGTCACATCTACTCCGCATCTCGGAGTCGAAATGAGTCCTTGCGCAGTGAACTCTATTGAACTAATTTCAGTGATTCTTGGTCAGGTAGCTCTTCTCCCGGGAGGGGGGGATAGTAGAGGGAGGTGAAAGTTGAACGACGAAGAACTTCTCTTCGATCATCTTGGGGGACCCGTGAACATTCTGGAAGCGTTTCCGGAGGGTGCGCTCTTGGTTGACGGCGAAACTGGAATCATCGTCTACGCCAATGATGGCGCGGCAGAACTACTTGGCTACACCCGTGAAAAACTGGCAAGACTCACGGTTGAGGATTTGATCCCTCCATCTCTCGAAAGTGCCCATGCGGCTCTCAGGGCGAAGTTCCTTGGCGATGCAGGCCCAAGAGTCATGGCGCCAAGTCGTCAGGTGAGGGCAAGACGCCAAGATGGCACGGAACTCAGTCTTGTAATCTCTATCGGAGAGGTGCCCTCTAGTAAGGGCAAATTAGTGCTTGCCGTGTTGCGGAATGTGACCGAAACAATTGCCTATGAGCAGTCGATGGCTCATGTTTTGAAATCCTTAGACTTTATTGAGATCGGACTACTTGTTCTCTCGGCCGATCCACTCGTCATCGTTCACGCAAACGAAGCAGCTCGCAGAATCACCGGTTTCAGCTTGGAGGATCTGCTTGATCAGCCCCTAGGGGAACTGGGGATTGCGTTTCCCGATGAGAGCCGTCTCTACCAGCAAGGGGCGAGCAAGCCGGGCGACCCAAGGAAGATCAGTGAGCAAGTGCTTCTGCGCCAAGACGGCCTGCTCGTCCCTGTGGAAGTTGAATTTGCAAAGCTCAGCCCCGGCACCTCGGGGGATTCCGGGGTTCTCATGATCTTTCGTGACCTCCACGCACGCCGCAAAGTCGAAACACTCCGGCGCACGAGCAAGTTGCGAGAAATTGAAGCTCAGCGTTTGCTCGCTATTTCCAGGGAGAGAGACCGAATCGCCCAAGATTTCCATGACACAGTCATTCAAGAGATTTTTGGCACCGGCCTAGATCTTCAAGCAGCCGCTGTGGCATCGGATGGTGCCGTCAAGGAGCGTCTAGAGCGCTCCATCGCAGCACTCGACGATGTGATTTCGGCTATTCGCAGGGCCATCTTCGACTTGCAGGAACCAAGGGCTGATGAAGACGAGGTGCGCGTTCGCTTCCTGCAAGTCGTAGATTGGGCGGAGCGACTCCTGGGCTTCTCTTGCGAAGTTAGATTTGAAGGCACAACAGCTCAGATCGACCCAGAGTGCGAGCAAGACCTATTGGCGGTGCTCCGTGAGGCTCTTTCGAATGTCAGCAAACACAGTGGTGCAAGTGCTGTCTCGATCTCTCTGAGCGTAGATTCCACTGTTCAGCTAACTGTGAGCGACGACGGCCGCGGTTTCAATCTGGTGGGCAGCTCTCCTCGCGGAGACGAGTTTGGTCTGGCAAACATGGCAGCTCGCGCTGAGCGCCTTGGGGGAGTATTTGATCTTGAACCGGGCCAAGATGGCGGGACTGTTCTGCGCTGGGAGGTTCCCGTTGATTCGCCGAGCCAGCCGTCCCTAGGTTTGTAGTTTCTTTCCGTTGCCTAGTTGGGTGGCGAGTACACCACGATATTTTTGCCTTTCACCACGAACCTAGGACTTTCGACCCTTCCTGTTCGAACTGAGAGAGGGAAACATTGGTCTTGATGATTCGCCGACCAATGAGCAGGTCGGGAGTCAGGATGGAGTGAACTTCATCGGCCCGCAACTCTCCCTATGCGGATGCCTGAGACGTCACTCTTCGCTCGTTGCCGCCACCGTAAAACGGTGGCGGCAACGAGATCGTTCTGATTTGGATTGGTTTCAATACCATGGCTTGCCTGCAATGGCCTGCGTGATGTCGCATGCGCAGCGAATCACCCGTCGGACAGGGGAGGGACAGTTACATGACCTTTGGCCCTAGTTGTTGCAGTTCATGCGCGTGAGTATGGGTGCCCGCAATTGGTGCATGTCTACTCGCCCTAGGAGTAAGGAAACCTTATGGAATCAACGGCTCTTGGCAGCATTTTGACTGTCGGTCTACGCGAAGCTGAAGATGAGTTACTTGAGGTAGAAGGCACATCTGGGTCTGAGGCTAAGCAGAGACTGCTCAATGCAATCGAAACCCCCGAGCTTGAGATTTGGGACGAAGAACAGGTTTTTGAGTTCACTACCAGGATTCGCGACAAAGAAGTTCGTTGTTTCTGGTCTGATGGCGCGGTATCAGGTGACGAAGAGTTGCTGACTCGAATCGATCACGTTCTACCTGACAGCAGATGGACTCGTGACCCAATCGCAGTTGCCCACGCAGTCAGTTCAGTTGTGATCTACCCCGTAAATATTTCGGTACGTCCTCACCCCACAGCAGTTGACCCGTTGAAGCTCCCGAGCAAAGCGACAGGCTTCGGCAGCGGAAGGGGCACTTCGGATGTCGAATGAAGCCGCATCGTTGGATTGGGCTGGTCTTGAAGTGCTCACATTCGACGACTGTCTTGAGCGACTTTCACTAGCTTCTGTTGGGCGAATTGGGTTTGTTGACCGTGGGAGTCCATCTATTCTCCCGGTGAACTTTGCGCTTGCTGGCCTGTCAATAGTCTTTCGCTCCGGCTACGGATCCAAGCTGTCAGCCGGGATCTCGATGCAACCAGTCTGTTTCGAAATCGACTCGTGGAATTCGATTGACCATACAGGGTGGAGCGTTCTAGCAAAAGGATTTGCCGCCGAGGTGGTTGCTGCAGATGAGATAGAACAACTCAGCCTGCTGAAGGTGCGACCTTGGAGTCACCCCGAACTGCGCGAGATATGGGTTCGGATACTGGTTGAGGAATTGACTGGCAGACGAATCGCCCCCTGAGGGCGTGAGCGCAACTGCGCACCCCTCTCCCGAAGGTTGCGAAGGAGGAATGCCAGTAATCTCATTTGATGCTTGTCTACAAGAGGTTTTCTCGGGCGGTAGTTACGGCATGCGTTGCAGCAGTTGCGCTTTCTGCCTGCAGCCAATCCGGCACAGGTGCAGATTCCACCACGGTGCCGCCAACGACGACGACTGCCACGATGGTGCCGCCAAGCGAATTCGAGGGCGAGGATTTCTATGCTGTTCCCGACCCCTTGCCAGATGGGGCTCACGGTCAACTCATTCGCTACGAGTCCATCGATCAATCTGGTAACTCTGACCCCGATCGTGAAGCCACAAGCTACCGAATCATGTACCTATCGGAATCGATCGCCGGTTCGCCAATTGCTGTGACGGGAGTAGCGAGTGTGCCCACTGCAGAGGCCCCGAATGATGGACGACCGTTAGCGACTATCGCTCATGGGACTACAGGTATTGCCGACGAATGTGCCCCTTCAAAAGCCGTAAGTCGTCTTGATATGGGTTTGGTAATTTCTGCTTTGGGTGCGGAGTTCTTGATTGCAGGAACTGACTATGAGGGCCTTGGTACTCCTGGCCGTCACCCCTACCTTGTTGGAGAAAGTGAAGGCCGATCCACCATGGATGCCATCGTTGCTGCAGGGCAACTTCCAGATGCTGATCCAGGCAAGCGGGTAGCAATTCTGGGTTACTCGCAAGGTGGTCATGGCGCACTTTGGGCATCGCAGGTGGCAGCCGAGTGGACACCGCAGTTGCGTGTAGTCGGAACGTTTGCTGGGGCGCCGGCTAGTGAGACCGATGTCGTCATGGCTGCATCACCAAATCTGGCCGGCTTTGCTTTCATGCTTGTTGCTGGGTACGCGGCAGCCTACCCACAGGCTGACCCTTCGTTGTTCCTGACGGATCTCGGGATGTCACGCATCGACGAGGTGGATTCCGGCTGCGTCATGGAACTGATTGCAGCGTTTTCTGGTACAAGCCCGGCAGAGTTGGTGCGCCCCGAGGGTCCAGCAACTGAGCCATGGAAAAGTCTGGCAGTTGCAAACATTGCTGGCCAAGAAAAAACCAATGATGCACCCACCCTGATTATCCACAGTCAGAAAGACGAAACCGTGCCGATTTTCTTTAGCGAACAACTGCTCAATCGGATGTGCGCAAACGGCCAGATAGTCGAGCGGAGGGTGCTTCCACAGGGTGGGCATGGTGCAGCGGCCCTTCCCGCTTATCAGCAAGCGCTGACCTGGGTGCAGGAGAGGTTCGCAGCAGAATCACCGGCGCCGGTGGATTCCTGTTAAGCGGTTTCCGCCGCAGCGTTCATTGAAGAAGCGCCGCTCTGAGCCAGTTTGCGTTGACGGAAGTTGGGTCCTGCTATCACGATTCGTTTTGGGTTCCCAAGTTGGGCATGTGGGGTTCCTTCGGGCCACAGGCCATCAAGGGCACCAAAATGAACTGCCAACTCCATGCTGCGCAAGGTGGTGCACACTGCAGCAAAAGCGGCACGATCTCCGTTCGACCAACTGAACCCAAATCGCCTTCGCACCACATCTGGCATAACGCCATAGACCACGATGCGCAGTAGGTCAGTTCCAAGCTGGTTGGCTACTCCGTTCAGTGCAGAGAGCGGCCCTGGCAGCCGAAAGTTGCCTCCTGCGCCAGTTTCCGATTGAGGGTCAAGCACCCACTGTGCGGCGGGCGTGAGTTCAAGTTGGTTGCGGCAAATATGATCAAAGCGAATCCGAAAATCGCGCAGGGTTGGGGGTACGGGTCGATCGCTGAGGCCATAGCGTCGATACCAGGTCACACTCTCTGCGTAGAGTTGCTCGCGCTCCGACCGGTTGAGGGGCCGAGCGAAGAAAATCTCTCGGGCCCGCAGGAATTCCCAAGTAAACGTTGCGTGAGCCCACCAAAAGACGTCCGGGTCAAGAGCGTGATACTTCTCGTTGTTGTGGTCTGTGCCTTTGATCCTTGGGTGAAAGTCTCTGATTTGCTTACCGCGCTCAGCGCCCTCTTCTTCATCCTCGCTAAAGATGCTGCCCCAGATATAGGGGAGCGAACGATCGATGCGGTCGAAGGGATCATCGAAAAAGTTTGAGTGATCAGTGACCCCAGCACCAAGCCCTGGCAGCATCAGCTGCATAATCCCCGCAGCGGTCCCAGTGAGCAGGCTCCGGGGGTCAGATGCTGTGGCCCACAAAATGGAATGATGATTGATCGGTGCGCCCTGAGCTCGAGGTCGCGGTGAAGTTCCGGTCATCTTGATTCTTTCTGCGGGGTTTACCAAAGCAAAAATCTAGATCAACTGACATGAGAAAGCCTGCCGACCCCTAGCAACCGAACTGCACTCTAACTGCGCACTCACTACTCTGTGGCAGATCGGGCCAGACACTTGGCCGCTCAACAATGCTAGGGGTAAGTCAATGTGCACCAACTTTCGGATCTCCGCTACAGACGGCAGCGTCGTCGTGGGTCGTACCATGGAGTTCCCTACTGACATGGGGACCCGAATCACGGTGCTGCCAACCGGCTACAAGGGAACGGGAATCGGTGTAGATGGCGCTCCCGGCAAAGAGTGGACCTCTACCCACGGAGTGGTCGGCATGGACGCGTTCGGTGAGCCTGCAGCGTTGACGGACGGCATGAACGCAGCGGGGCTCTACGCCGGCCTGTTGTATATGCCTGGCTTTTGCGAATACACGCCAGTCGAGGGTGCAGATCCAAACTCGTTGCTCTCGATCGTCAACGTGGTTGCCTACCTACTAGGTACCTGCGAGTCGGTAGGCGAGGTGAAAGATGCAATGAGCGCAGTGACCGTGTGGCC